>CAUZEG010000216.1:0-6098 GCA_963578775.1 Myxococcales bacterium | reverse complement strand
AAAAAGATGCCTTTCTACAGGATATTGATGTTCTGTCGGTGCCAGCCGATGCGACTGAATCTTTTGGCTTATACGTGCTTGAAGCGCTCGGACATGGGGTCCCGGTTATTGGACCGGATCACGCGGCTTTCCCCGAGATTTTCGCGCGGACGGGCGGTGGAATTCTTGTGCCTCCCGATGATCCGCTGGCCCTGGCCAGTGAATTACAGCGTATTCTTTCCGAACCGGACCTGAGACAATCGTTGGGATCGCGGGGGCGTCAGGGAGTGCAGGCCGAATTCGGGGCCGATCGAATGGCGCGCGATGTTGCCGAGATCCTTGCAGGGAGGAAAGATATGAATCCGAAGGTCGGAGCCCAGGAACCTGGTTCGATAGAAGCCAATCGATAGATCAGAAGGGAGCTAAAGTTGTCCACTGCGCAGGAGACGAACGGTGGGTTTGCCGTGGAAGTCAACGGCCTATCCCATGCGTATATTCGGCCGGATGGTACGGGGTCGGAGGCTATTCTCCGAGACATCCAACTCCAGGTTTCGCAGGGCGAGGCGGTGGCGATCATGGGGCCATCGGGGTCCGGCAAGAGCACTCTACTGCATATTCTGGGAACCCTGCTGGCCGCCAGCTCCGGTTCTGTACGCATTCTGGGTACAGAGATCGCAAACCTCACGGAGGTAGAGCGAGCTCGGCTTCGAAGTACGTCGATAGGCTTCGTGTTCCAAGACCACCAGCTTCTGCCCCAACTGACGGCTCTGGAAAATGTAATGATTCCGAACCTGGCTCTGGCCCGACCGCTTCCAGGGGAGCAGATCCGGGAACGTGCCAACCAGCTTCTTAAAGCCGTGGTGCTGTCCGATCGGGTCGATTATCGGCCGTCTGCGTTGTCGGTGGGACAATGCCAGCGGGTGGCGGTGGCAAGGGCTTTGATGAACCGGCCCAGGCTCCTTCTACTGGATGAACCCACGGGAGCCCTGGATCAGCGAACGGCGTCTACATTGATGGATTTATTAGAGGAAATCCGTGCTCAGGAATCGGTGAGTCTTCTGACCGTGACCCATTCCCCTGCGGTAGCGAACGCGGCTGATCGCAGGTTGCATCTCCTGCACGGAGGTCTTCGCGAGGCATGAGAGTATCGGTCCTACGTTGGCGTAGCCTTCGGCATTATTGGCGGCTCCATATTTTATGGGGGGTGGGGGTCGCCTTGACGGCTGCGTTGATCGTCAGTGCTCTGGGGACTGGCGATACCATGAGAAACAGTCTCAGACGGCAGGCGCAAGCCCGGCTGGGATCTATCCATATGGCTGTTTCGACTGGCGCGCATACGGTTCGAACCGAGCTGGCCGAAGCCTTGTCGAAACGTCTTCAAATTCCGGTTCGGCCAGCCCTGGGGCTACGAGCGACCAGTGCGCGGGGCATGGTTGTACAATTGCTGGCCGTGGATTCGGCGTTTCGGGACCTATCGCCCACGCCTATCTTCGATGCGTTAGGACCCGGGGACGCGGTCGTTAATGCGACCCTGGCCCAGGAGCTGAAACTTGGAGTCGGGGATAGTTTTATCGTTCGTCTGAAACGACCATCGGTATTACCAGGAGACGCTCCGATGGCTCGTAATGGCGAGGTTCCCCTGGCGATCCGCCTACAGGTGAAGGCGATCACCCGCCATAACAGCCTTGGCGACTTTGAACTGCATGCGCAGGGAGATGAGCCATGGAATGTATTCGTTGATCTGGCCTGGTTGCAGGAGCAGATGTCCTGGAAGGGACGAGCCAATCTGCTTCTTCTGGGGCCAGGCAAGATCCAACCGTCGCCGACCGACGTGGAGGCTGCCCTGAAACAAGAGTGGTCGACTGAAGATATGGGCCTTCGCTTCGAGTCCACCCAGCCCGGGATCACGGAAATGCGACCGGATTCTATATTTCTGGTTGAGGCGGTTACGGAGTTGCTCGGAGATATGGGAGGCGAACAGATCTTCACCTGGTTTGCCTATGGGATCCGTCTGGGTTCCCGGGAAGCACCGTATTCCTTTGTGGCGGCTGTAGAGCCTCTGACCGGGAAATTGGCCGAGGACGAGATTCTCGTAAACCAGTGGTTGGCCAACGACCTGGGGATCGCGGTCGGTGATGCGATTCAACTGCGGGTTCCCGTATTTACCTACGGTGGCTCTCTTGGTGAAACCGAGCGTTCCTTTCGGGTGCGAGGGATCCTACCCATGGAGGGCTATGCTGCAGATCCCACGCTTATGCCCCGGTATCCGGGGCTCCATGATGCGGAGCATTGTCGGGATTGGAAACCGGGTGTTGCTATCGATATGTCGAAGATCCGACCCGAGGATGAAGACTACTGGTCGGCCTATCGTGGGGCTCCCAAGGCGTTTATATCCATGTCCGTTGCCAAGAACCTGTGGCACAATCCATATGGAGATCGGACCGCATTACGTTTCCCGTCAGCGTTGATCCCGTCGGTTGTTACAAAGCTACGGACCCAACTCGCTCCGGCCCAATTGGGTATCCTCGTCATGCCTCTTCGGCAACAACGATTGGCGGGAAGCCGACCAGCAAACGACTTTAGCGAGCTATTCCTCGGATTCAGCTTTCTTCTGATAGCCGCGGCCCTCCTGGTGTCGGGCCTCTTATTTGGCTTTGGAGTTCTGCGGCGTGAGGAGGAAGTTCGTAGCCTGGTGGCTATGGGGTTTACCCACCGTAAGGTCGCGCGCATCTTCTTCGTTGAAAGTATGTTTGTGTCGGGTCTGGGTGCGTTCGTAGGAGCTCTTGTCGGGGTGGCTCTGACCCATCTGTTGATGGCATTGATCGCAAGCCAATGGTCGGAAGTGCTGGGTTCGGTGGTTCTCTGGCCTTCCATTCGACCCGTATCGCTGGGTATTGGGGGTGTCTCGGCTATGTGTGCGGGTTGGTGTGCAACCTTCCTGGCCGTACGAAAACTCGGACGTCAGCAACGGAAGCCAGGTTCCAGCGGACGTCGATGGGGTCGTGTAGTTGCCCTGCTATGTGCATCGGCGGTCCTATTTCTACTCTTCGGCAAAGATCACCGAGCGCTCCGGTTCTTTCTGGCTGGTGGCTTGTCCCTGCTGGGACTATTGGCGGTCGTGTATGAACTTCTGGTTTATGTGGGGCGACCGACTGCCAGTGGGCATCAGAGACGATGGTCTTTGGCGATCCGGTATCTGGCGCGCCGACGGGGACGGAGTATTGCCGCCATCAGCCTGGTCGCGGTCGGCACTTTCTTAATCGTGTCGGTGGGGGCCAACCGGCACGACCCGAAACACCGAGCAGAGTCTCGAAGTTCGGGGACCGGTGGGTTTACCTATTATGCGGAGAGTGCGCTTCCTTTGCCGGGGGATCTGGAGGATGCAGAAACCCAGGCTGAACTGGGGCTGGGGCGAGGTGAACTGCAGCAAGCGGCCGTTGTCTCGATGCGCCTTCGTGAAGGGGATGACGCCAGCTGCCGGAGTCCTGGACAAGCCCAGGAGCCGGAAATCCTCGGCCTACAACCCGAACATCTGTCGCAACGACGTGCTTTTGGCATCAAAGAGCGGTTGGCGGGTTCGGGAGATATCTGGGAGAGCCTGAACCCGGCCGGGGAGGACGGAGCGATCCCTGCGATTGGTGATGAAGCCACGGTCTACTGGGGCTTTCACAAGCGGGTGGGCGACGTAGTAGATTTTCGGGATGAGTGGGGTCGAACACGTCGCCTGAAAATTGTAGCTGTCCTCCAGAATTCGGTGCTTCAGGGACGCTTGATCATCTCGGAACGGAACTTTCAGGAGGTCTTTCCGTCCACATCCGGTTACCGCGTATTTCTGGTGGATGCTGTGGCAGAGCAAGCCAAGGCGGTGGCAGTGAACCTTCGGGAAGCTCTGGCTGACTATGGTTTCCGATTGTCGCCAGCCTGGGAACGATTGGCACGGTATACGGCCGTGGAAAACACCTACCTTTCGATATTTTCTCTCCTGGGAACTCTTGGAATGGTCCTGGGGATTTTCGGAGTGGGGGTTCTCTTATTATACAATGTGATGGAACGTCGGGGTGAGTTGGCGGTGCTGATAGCCATCGGTTTTCGCCCAAAATACATCGGGCGACTCCTTGTTCTCGAACATCTGATCCTTGTGGCTTGCGGAATTGTGGTCGGGGTCGTTGCGGCCGTATTGGCCCTGTACCCGGTGTTGGCCTCGGGACATAGCGCAGTCCCAGTGATGGCTCTTAGCCTGGATCTTGGCGTAATGGTTCTTGGAGCTGTCTGTGCCACGGTCTGGGCGAAGACCTGGGCTCTGCGGCAGGGGTTGACTCCGGTTCTCCAACGGGCGCGCTAAATTATTGTTGTGCTTTTCCCGTCATGGGAACAAAGCGCACCCCACCCCAGTTTCGGGTCTGCGTCCATCCGTCCTCGGTCTTTTCGACTATGCGTAGCTGTTGGATGCCTTTCCCGACTGGGATAACAAGGCGTCCGCCCGGGGCGAGCTGGTCGATAAGGGGTTTGGGAATTTGTTCCGGTGCGGCCGCTACGATGATGATGTCGAAGGGGGCGTGCTCGGGCCATCCGACATAGCCATCGCCGCATTTCACGGTGACATTGGAGTAGTTCAATTGCTCAAGTCGCTGTTTGGCAGTGTCGGCCAGAGGGCAGACAATCTCGATGCCGTATACATGGTCGACAAGCTCTGCGAGAACCGCAGTCTGGTAGCCCGATCCGGTACCAATATCGAGGGCTTTCTTTGCTGGGGATGGCTGTACCAGTTGCGTCATAATCGCCACAATATAGGGCTGGGAAATGGTCTGTTGGTAGCCAATCGGCAGGGGACGATCTGCGTAGGCATAAGCATGTAGATGCTCAGGCACGAATGCCTGGCGCGGCACAGTACCCATGGACCGTAAGACCAGCGGGTCGATGATATCCCGCCGACTGAGATCCTGGCGGACCATCGTCTCTCTTTGTGCAACAAAGTGGGCCGGCTCGTCAGATAATCGAGGACTGTTCATGACCTGTTTTTGCTTGGGTACGGGGGTACGGGTATCTGTGGCTGGATGAATGTCTACGACATGTTTCAGCGGTTTTCCCGTTCGATGACGCTCACAGGCGGGGAAGAGCAGGAATACCAGTAGGGCAATACGCAGGCGCTCATTTGTTGTATGCACGAACATCTCTTCGAATTATACTCTGCAGAGTGTAGGTCAGGGCCTTTCATGGAGGCAACCCCTACTTGCATCACGAAGACAACAGCCGTACGGTCTTGGATGATGATGCGAGGTTTCATGCGACAGATAGCCATGACCGGTCTGGTTTGTTTTTTCTTTGCTTGCGGTGGCAGTACATCGAATGTGCCCTATGTGGCGGACGATGGGGGGGCTGTGGACGTGGCGGGTGATACGGAGGACGTGGGTCTGGATAACGATGCCACGGATGTGAACGACACCGTGCAGGCCGATAGCACGGATATGGCGGAGGCTATTTCGTTTGATGTGGCTGAAGTCACCGATCCATGTACACCCAATCCATGTGTTGGTGCGCCTCCGTCCGATTGCAATGGTGATCTGGCCATCGATTATGCCGACGAAGGGATCTGCATCGATGTGGAAGGGGTAGCCAGTTGCGATTGGCCGGTCGAATCGGAGTTGGATTGTGACGACCTGGGTGGCGTCTGCGAGGAAGGCGAGTGTGTTGTCGAGGATAATATCCATGTAGGTGATCTTTTCATTTTGACCACGGATGAGGTGAGTTTATCCCTGGATTACACCGAGGTGACCGGAAATCTGATTGTGATTCATAGCAGCTTTGAAGAGATTTCCTTTTCCAAACTGCGGACGGTCGGCGGTGCCCTGACCATAAAAGAAAACGAGCATCTACAAACGATCGCATTGCCCAAGCTTCAGACCGTGGGAGCTCATCTGTATGTGGAAGATAATACCGTGCTGACGACGGTCAATCTCGACAGGTTGGAAACGGTTTCCGGCCCAGTGCATTTCAAGAATAATCCTGGGCTAGCCGGTATCCAGACGTCGAGTCTACATACGGTCCCATCCCATATGGTGATTCAGGGGAATGATGCCCTTGGTTCCCTGGAAATTCCCACGCTTTTGACCATCGGTGGG
>CAUZEG010000215.1:0-6317 GCA_963578775.1 Myxococcales bacterium | reverse complement strand
GTCTGGGTCTGGTCCCTTGTAAATACTCCACAGCAGTAGCACCGTGGAGACCAGGCCCAGGACAAAGTAGATCCTTGCGCCGCTGGCAAGAGAGGCTGGTGTTGGGGTCCCTAGGCAGTTCGATCCTACACCTGCATGAACAATGGCACGTGCGACGAATGCAAAAAGAGTCAACCAGATGACGATGGGAACCGATTTGGTATGCATCCCCATCCCACCGGCACTGAGCCCGAGGTAAAGAACTGTGCACGCGATCGCCGTGCCTAGGATCCCGAGTACCAGCATGAGTAGACCCGTGCCTTTAACCCCCTGATCATCGGACGCCTGGGTTCGTCCATTCGGTCTGGTATTTGCGAAATACTGCCGTGCTGTCGGGCGTTGCGTGATGCATATCAGGGCGACGGGCCACGCCATCTGGACTAGAAGTATCGAAAAGAAAACCTTCCCAGGTACAGAGTCGGCTGCAAGGACGATGGAGAGGAACTGGAGCAGGGCAATAGCGCCATATCCCAATACGGCCTTTGGAGCGATAGACGCACGGGCGGTCAGCAGCCATCCAGCCCCAAAATGAGCCATGGACCGAGCGATTGTAAATACCAGAACGAGGGAGCCTGTGCCTTTGAGGCCTCCACCCGGGATGAATGTAAACGCTAAGATAATGCATAGCGTGGATCCAGCTACGAGCTGCATCAGCAGACCAAGGTGTCCGAATCCAAGGTCTAGAGGTAGCCGTGGGTTTGACGTTTCTGTCTTTGTCTCTTGTGACGCGGCTTCGGTCTGTTCGGTCATTGGATTCCCCCCCCCCGATTTTTTTGAGGCACTTATTATGCAATTGGAAATGGGATCTTGTCATCCTACGTGCAGTGGCCCAAACCCGAATCCGATTTCATTGCCGATCTGGTAGACCCGGCTTGACGGATGGGCCGAACTGACGTGTGCTGTTGCCGTGAAGAAACGGAAGAAAAAAAGCCGCAAGGAAGTCCGCCGGCGTCCGCCGCCGCAGGACCAGCTGGAGGGTTTGCCCGAAGGCCAGGTGGAAGCCCTCGAGTTGGGACAGCCAGGCTGTTCGATCCAATCCGGCAAAACAACCTATTATTTGTCTTCGGCGGTGCCCGGCGATCAGGTGCGGTTCCAACCGATTCGACGGAAAGAGGCTCCCTATCCGGCCCGGCTGGTAAAAGTAATAGAGGCCTCCGAGGACCGGATTATTGCGCCCTGTAGTGTGCTGCAGACCTGCGGTGGCTGTTCCATTCAGGCGATGGCCTACAAAGCCCAACTGGAAGCCAAGAACGAAGCCCTGGTACGAGCCCTGGAAGGGCTGTGTCAGCCAAAGGTTGTCGAAGCTGTTACCGGGCTTTCGGAACCCTTCGGCTATCGAACGAAATTGTTGATGGCGGCGGCGCCAGAGGGAACCAGACAACCTGGCAAGCCGGCCTTTGCACTGGGATTCTATTCGCGCGCGTCCACCGATCTGGTCCACGCCGGGGGCTGTCCTGTGCAACACCCCCTGTCCCTGGCAACTCTGGCCATGGTGAAACAGGTTCTGGCCGCCTTTCCGATCACCGCAAGTCAGCCCAGGTCGTCACGGGGGTGGCTGCATGGGATTGGCGTTCGGGTAGACCCGCAAAGCGGACGCTCCGAAGTGACCCTCGTAGGTCGAAATCGAAAAATTCCGGGGGGAGCGGCTGTGGTCGAGAAACTGGCCGCCCTGCCCATGGTAGAGGGGGTTCATCTATCGGTGAACCCACAACGCTCCAGCTATCTGATGGGAGAGTCCTACGAATATCTGGCCGGGGCCCGTCGTATGACCTTCCATATTGGGAAGGAAGCCTTTCACCTTTCGCCGGGCTCGTTCTTTCAGACCAGTTCCGAAGGGGCCCGCCTCCTCGCCGATCAGGTTATGGCCGCTCTGCCAGAGCGGATGACCCAACTGGCCGATCTCTACGGCGGGGTGGGAGTCTTTGCCCGTTTGAGTCGTGATCGCTGGAAGCAGGCGGTGGTGGTGGAGAGCAATCCCCATGCAGCGGCGGATCTACGTAGTTGGATCCGGCACTCGGAACAGACCGGGCTTAAGGTTCTGCAGGGGAAAGTGGAAGATTGCATGGACAAAGTTCTGGCTTCCAAGCCGGACGCGGTCTTGCTGGATCCTCCCCGCAGTGGTTGTCATCGCCGGGTCATCAAAGCGCTGGCCAATTCTCTGCCACCCGTCATCGTATATGTGGCCTGCGGGATAGAGGCGTTGGTCCGCGATGGCCGGGCTTTGAAGAAAGCTGGCTATCGGGTGGACCGGGTGACATCTGTCGACATGTTCCCCCACACCACATATCTGGAAGTTGTAGCCCGGTTTGTTCTCCGGTAGCCAGCCCTTCAAAGAGGCGTAGATATGAATCTGTCGAATAGTACCTCCTGGTTGCCCTTTGTAGGTTTGACGGTGTTGATGTGGGGCTCCTACGGCGTGCTGCTCCACCAGGGGCAGCTACATATGGGCGATCCGGTGATGGGTCGATACAAAGCCTTCTTTTTCGTGGGCATTGCCTATCTATTGGTAGGTGTGTTGGCTCCGGCGATTTTGATGTTGGCCAAAGGGGCGAGTTGGACCTTCACACCGGCCGGAATCCGCTGGTCCCTGGTGGCGGGAGCGGCCGGGGCGGTCGGAGCCTTTGGGGTACTGCTGGCCTTTGGGGCCAAGGGCACTCCAGCCGCAGTGATGTCGTTGATCTTTGCGGGTGCGCCCATTGTGAACGCGATCATAAGTCTGACGATGCAGCGCATGTGGAGCGATATCCGCTGGCCTTTCCTCCTGGGAATCGTGTTGGCGTCCATCGGCGCATTTCTGGTCGTGGCCTATAAGCCGGTTCCGGCGAAACAACCGATAGCACCGGAGACATCGGCGCTCACTCCCTGAGATCGAGGCGGAGAATTTCGTCCCCACTTTGTCTTCTTTACGGTATGCTCGTAGGCAATCCAATTGAGAGTGAGGACATCCGGATGCGTTGGCTTCTTCTTATGACTGCTTTTGTCCTGGTCGCCTGCAGCGGAAAAACGGATCAGACGGCTGCGGATACTCCCCAGGATAGCCCGGCGGAAGTCGCTACATCGACGCCGGATACGAATACGCCAGGCGTGGATACAGCCTCGGATCAGGGTGCAGTAGCCGATCTGACGATGACCGATCCCGGTAGCCCAGAACCGGATGTCGAACCGACGCCGGAGGTCGTGGCCGAGGTGGCACAAGAGACTACCCCCGAACCACCGGCGGATGCCGGTTCCGATCCCGGGATCGATCCGGGGGCAACCCAGACCGGTCTGCCCGATCTCAGCACTCTCGATCTGAACGGAACTATTCCTCCAGTGGCATTGGCGGCCCCCGTATTTGAGGCTCTTAATTACGATAACGGACAACGGACGCAGGCCGATCTGATGGGCAAGCCCACGGTGATGTGGTTCTTCCCATTCGCCAACACCCCTGGGTGAACGGTAGAAGGTTGCGGGTACCGCGACCGCCAGGAACAGTTTGATGCTCTCGGGGTCCAGATTATTGGTGTAGGGTTTGGTGCACCCAGCCTGCAGGAGAGTTGGGTTCTCAGTCAGGACTATTTGTTCGAGGTGTGGACCGACACCGATAAGACACTGGCTCTGTATTATGGGGCGGCGACCAGCGCATCGACTCTGTTCCCCGCGCGCAAAACTCGGCTTCTCGACGCACAGGGAAATCTGATTCTGGAATACAATACGGTCAGCGTGGACGGACACCCCCAGGCTGTCCTCGACGATTGTACCAAGATCTTCGGTCCCTGAGGGCTAGGATACTAGAGTGTCCACGGGCAATCGCCGGGACCCAGATACAGGCTCATGCTGATATTTTCGATCTGGGTTCCATCGACCCGGTATTGGTCTGGAGTCCGACCACGTTCTACAAAGCCCATACGGCGATAGAGGGCGATAGCCGGTGCATTGTCTGCGAAGACGCCCAGATCCATCCAGACGATGTCGGTTTCGGCCCGGATCCATTCGATACATGTCTCTAATAAGCGGGTACCCAGACCCTGCCCGCGGTGGTCCCGTAAGAGTCCCATACCCAGCTCGACACGATGCAGATCGGACCGGAGCAAGCCACCGCATAACTCGGCGTGACCGACCATCCTGGTGTTATGAAATACAGCGATACAGCGCCGCCAGGTCGGGGTATCTATCGGTGTACTCCATCGTTTCTGCGCAAGCGGAATATTCTTCTCCCGATCGTAGGGCTCGTTTCGACTGTAGGGCATAAAGATCACATCACCGCCGGTTCCCGACTCCTGGTTATGTTCGATGATATGCTGGACAAAATCCTCGGCGTCGTCCGCACCCAGGAGCTGTAAGGAGTAGGTGTCGGTCATAGGTCGGACTCCGGTTCGGGTCCCCGTTGCCGTTCGGGGATGGCATTCTGAAACGCCCGCCACACTTCCATGGCGTGCTGGCTGGCCTGCTCGGGTTTCCAATCCGATGTGTCGAGTGGCTCCAGCACTTCGATACGGAGCTTTCCCGGCGTCACGCGAAAGCTCCGAGGGGGCCAATACAGATCGGCATTATGAAATATTACCGGGACTACCGGCAGACCGGTGCTGATCGCCAGATGGACAAAGCCCTTCTTCAAGGGTTGCAGGCGGCCGGTACGGCTCCGCGTTCCCTCGGGCCACATCCATAGACTGAGTTTATGCTTCTTGATGGTACGACGTGCCTTTTCCATGGACGCAACGGCTTTGGCCCGATCACTTCGGTCGATCAGCAGATGGCCCGATAGCAGGTAGGCCAGCCCGAAGAAGGGGACTTTGACGATCTCTGTCTTGGCTACTCCGCAGGTGCCAAAGGGAGCGAGGTACATGCCGGTCCACATATCAATCGTCGAGGTGTGGTTGCAGACGTACATGGCGGGTTTGTATTCCTGGATTCGTTCCGGGTTGATGAGCACCGGACGGATCCCCGCGATTCTGCAAATAAGACCACCCACAGCCTTACCATAGAGATCCCCGATTCGGATCCGGAGGCCGCGAAACGGCAGAAACGGGATGCAGACTGCCAGATAGATCAGGGAGAAGGGACCGATGATTATAAAGACCACAAAGAGGCGAAAAAATACCGACAGCCGGTGAAAGGGTTTCCCTGTGGGGAGAGACTCCATCATGCCTACATTCTATGGGGTTGTCTGGTTCCGATCGGTAGACAGAGCTGCCAACCGGGACATCAGTGTCGCACTCTTTAGCGTGTCTCGCCAGCCGGCCGAATCCGCCGCCGATTTCGATCCCGGCTTTTCTCCTTCGCCGGATTGGTTTAGCCTCTAGGCACGAACTGACCAGGAGAGCTTTTTGCGCGCTTCGATACAATGGCTGATGGTTTTGACTCTATGCGTGGCCCTGGCCTGTGGAGGTAGCTCCGCAACACAGGACGACACGGCGGTTGCCCCGGACGAAGGTGAACAAGACGAGGGCGGCCAACCCACCGATACGGGTGGTAGCTCGGCCAATCTACCGCTGTTCTTTGTGCCCGATCCCGGGATACGGATCGAAAAGGCCACCAATGCATGGGCGGCCGTGGCCGAACAAGAGGATGGCAGCCAACGGGTCTACCTCTGGTATGAGGATCGCTGGGAACAGGCCTCGGGGCCGGCCGACGAAGCAGTAATCGTTTCGGAGGATGGGTTGGTATTCGAACGTGACGATGCCTTTGATTACGAGAAACCACGGTTCGATGTTCCGGATCATGTCGTTCAAAACGACCCCCGCCATAAGCGCATGCCCGAAGACGAAAACGGTGGGCCGGTCTGGAGGATGTACAACGCCACCCCGGATGGCGTGAAGACCGAAACGTCCACGGATAGCGTCTACTTCATCCAGGATCCGGGCTTTGCCTATGCCTATCATAACGAGGGCGAGGGCTATGATAACGACCACGAGAAGATCGGCTATAACGATGTCCATCCGACGGCTGATGGCCGTATGGTCTTTACCTATATCGGGGATATGCAGCCGGGGGGCTATAATAATGTCCGAATGGCGATCTCCACCGACAACGGCAAGAGCTTTAGCTGGGAAAAAGGCAATGTTCTCGACGACGCCCAGTTGGTAGAGGAGGGGGGACACCAGGCCTGTGCCTATGTGGATCCCAAACCCACGGTCCTTCCCGATGGCCGCATCTGGTATTTCTTGATGACCCAGGCCTGCGAGCCACCCGCACCCACGGTAGGCCGATCCACCGGCTATATCCATAGTTTTCTAGCCGACGACGGGGTGAACTTTGTCCACGACGAAGGCATTCGTCTGCAGCCGTCTGACTTTGAC
>CAUZEG010000214.1:0-6363 GCA_963578775.1 Myxococcales bacterium | reverse complement strand
GAAAATATACCCGATGAAAATGATAGCATCGGCTCCTATAGTCCGTCGGTTGTGTATGCCGCCACAGTCATCGAGGTACAGGAGGCCACTCGACTCATCGCCCGCGCGGACCAGGCATCCAGCATCTACCTGAATGGTGGTCTACAACCGGGAGACGTCTACGCCAGCGGCAAAACCCGGGTGCCCTTCGTGCTCCAGCCGGGTGCGAATCTTATTGTAGTCCAGGCCTATGGTCGAAACCGGGAGGTCCGCATCAGCCTATGGACCACCAGTGATGAGCTGGCCTTCAATTTGAACGATATAACCATGCCTCATCTTGTCGTCGACCGAACCGATCATCAGCATATCGGCGTACCGATCCTGAATATGACCGACCACGCCATCTCGGACTTGACCGCCCGGGTGATCGAAAACGATGTCTTCGCAGAGACCTCCGTCCAATATCCATCCATCGGCCCGTCGGCGGTGACGCAAATTGGTTTCGAGCTCTTTCCCAAAGCTCCCTATATAGCCACCGAGGATGGTATCAGCGTAACTCTGCGCCTGGAATCACCCAGCCTGGACTGGTCCTACGAGCGAGAGGTGGTGATACCGACGGTCGATGCCGCCGAAGGCTACCGTCGTACCTTCCGTTCCCCCGTGGATGACTCCATTCAATACTATGGCGTACGGGAACCTACCGAGGTGGATCCAGATCTAAACTATGGGCTTGTACTGTCGCTGCACGGTGCGGGGGTTCAAGGCATTGGTCAGGCACGTTCCTACCATCCGAAGGACTGGACCTATATCATAGCACCCACCAATCGGCGGCCCTTTGGCTTTGATTGGGAGGAATGGGGCCGACTCAACGGGCTCATGGCCCTTGCGAACGCTCGCGAGCATTTCTCCATCGACGATACGCGCGTACATCTGACTGGGCATTCCATGGGCGGTCACGGTACCTGGCATGTGGGAGTCACGACTCCGGGTCATTTTGCAGTCATCGCTCCGAGCGCGGGCTGGCAGTCCTTTTACACCTACGGCGGATCCAATAAGCCGGGCGGTCCCTTCGCCCGATCTCGAGCCCATAGCGACACCTTGAACTATATCTCCAATCTTGCCCGGCGTACGGTCTACATCATTCACGGAACGGCGGACGATAACGTCCCCTTTAGCGAAGGACTCGCTATGCACGAAGCGGTGAGCGAAGTCTGCGAAGAGGTCTATTTTCATCAGGAACCGGAAGCCGGCCATTGGTGGGATGGAGATCAGTCGCCCGGCGCCGATTGCGTGGATTGGCCACCCTTATTTGAAATTATGGAAGAAAGGGCGGTGGACCCCCTGGAACTTGATTTTAGTTTCATCAGTCCCTCCCCCGCCTACAGCCCCTGGCATTCCTATATCCGGTTTCAGTCGGCCACCACCCCCTATGAAGATGTAAGCGCCACCTCCAGCCTCAACGGGGACGGGCTCGCGCTGACCACCGATAATGTCCGCAGCATGGAGATCGACGGGGCCGCTCTTCGCGCCCGTGGCCTGGAACAGATTCAAATTGACGGAGACCTGCTGGATCTGCCCGACGGCCCCCTCGTTCTGGGCCCGGAAAGCGGCAAGAACGAATCCGTTCATGGCCCCTACAATCAGGTCTACCACCAACCGTTCTGCTTCGTGTACGGAGAGGATCGTGAAGCTTATGCCCAGGTGGTGGCCTATATGACCTCGTTCTGGAACGTCATCGGAAATGGCCACGCCTGCGCCCTGCCCTACGCCGCTCTCACCGACACCATTGAAGAGGAGTATAATCTGATCTTCGTTGGCGTATCCCAGGAGGACGCGGGCGTTCCGGAGATGAGCATCAGCTGGGATCAGGGCAATATCCATATCGCCGATAAGAGTTACTCCGCAGCGGGCATGCTGATGGTCTATCCACGTAAGAATCGATTAGCGGCTTTGCTCGCAACCCCACCCGGCGCGGAGCATCTGCTATACTGGGTCATTCCTTTTTCGTCCCGCTCCGGCATGCCTGATTATCTCATCTGGTCTGAGGCTGGCCTCGTAGCAGCCGGTTTTTTCACCGCCGAGTGGGGTTACGACCCGGCCCTCGGTGTCATCGTAGAGTAGCCGCTCGCCCACATCATGCATTCCCGAATCCACATTCTTCTTCTGATTCTAACGGCGTCGTTTTTCACCCAATGCGAGAAAAAAACAACGCCGCCAGTCGAGCTGCCATCCCCCGTTATTCCTCTTGAAGCCCATACACTCCGCATCGCCCTGAACCATTCTACAAATATCACCATTCAAGCCCAGGTGCCGCCGGGCTATACGGTGAGTGAGTTCAAGGAGAACGTCTTTCTGGCGCCTGCTACCGACAAACCCGCATTCACCCGCCCCCGGATCCGTTATAGTGTCGACTGTAGTGGTCTTTGCGACGAATCTATAATGCCCGAGAACATCCAGAAACACTTCCAGGAACTCAAAAACCGTACCTATCGAACGGACACATTCGTCACTCCCACCGTAACAACTCTCGGCGAGGGACTTATCGGTAAGCAGGGTCGCTGGCTTGCAGCCCATATCGATTATCCCGAGGACACGAAACAGGACGGCTCCACCCTGGAAGGGCTCCAAGCCTGGGGCCTACACTATGTTCCCGAAAAGCCATACTTCATCGTGGCCTACACCACCGCCCCGCTGGACACCAGTGCCGAGGCGTGGGATGTGCTGGTACACGCCATTCAACAGCCTCTGACATCTCCCTGATGCCCATCCCATAACCTATCTTTCGACACTCTTTCTATGACCCTTACGGATAAAATTATACCCAGAGAACGTCCCGTTTCCTGGTTGGAGATCAGCGCCGACTACAGCTGTAATAACCGCTGTATCGGCTGTTATTCGGTCCTTGATACCAACGACGGTATGGACACCCGAGAAGCCTTCGAAGTACTGCAGATGGGTCGACAACGCGGGGCACGAAATCTGTGGATGGGTGGCGGCGAACCCACCCTTCGACGGGATCTGACCCGGATCCTCGCCCAGGCCAGGCGTCTCGGCTACGAACGGATCAAGCTGCAAACCAATGGAATGCTTCTCGCCTACCCCCAATACCTCGACAAATGTGTCGAGGCGGGACTGAGCGAGATCAACTTCGCCATCAAGGGTGTCAACGCAGAAAGCCACGATCGATTAACTCGAACGCCTGGATGTTTCGACCTGATGGTCAAGGGAATGAACGAAGCGGCCCGGGCGGGTCTCTTTATGGAGGGGGATATCCTCGTTTATCGGAGCAATATGGCGGAGATCCCCGAGATGATTCGGTTCTACACCGATCTCGGTTTGAGCCGATACAATCTCTGGTTGTTCTCGGCCACCGATGCGGGAAATAAGGATCTGACCCGTCAGGTTCCACGCATTTCGGAAGTAATGCCCCATATCATGGCTGCCATGGATCTGGGACTCTCCGACCGGCCCGACTTCATTTCATCACTGCATACGCCCCCATGCACAATCCCCGATTCCCATCGTGGCTGTCAGTTTCACGCCGCCGATCTGGACCTCCTGGTGGCCAACCCCAACAACTATTCCTTCTGGCTCGAGGAATCACCCATCGAAGGGGGCCATTACTTCGATCGCTGCCGTGACTGCGTAGAAAAACCCCATTGCGGTGGTGCACGAATTGACTATGTGCGGGTACATGGAGACGAGGAATTCCAGCCTACCCAACCTTGAACCAGGCCTCCCAGATCTCTTTCAAATTTGACCCAATACAACAGCAGTTGATACCTTAAAACCATGTAATTACGGTTGATTGGGCCTATGCCACAAAACACCAACAAGCCTCAACATCGCGTGCAATGGGAACCTATCCTGAATTACGCCCGTCGGTTTGAGGAATTCGACATCGTGTCCGCCATCCGATCGGATAGTGCGTATCGCGACGTCGAGCTTGGCGACAAAGCAGCTCCACGCCAGCAGATGGGTCAACCTGTCCAGGCGCTGGGTCCCTTCAAGGTAGGCCAGATATTGCAAGGCGATTGGACCATTCAATCCCTGCAGCTTCTCGATGACCGGGTTCGACTCATCGCCCAGACCTCTGCTGGTGCGAGCATAACCCTGGCAATCTGTGGCCCGAATGGGGGTGCATCGACCGGTCCCTGGGATGTGGACAGCGTTCGCATTTCCTACGAACCGACCGATATCCCGTTCACGATCCTCGATGAAGTTGGCAGGAATGTAGCGGATACTCTGCGAGAGACCGCCAATGGCTCATCGGCGGACGGATGCCTTCAAGCCTGGATCGAGGCCGCCAGCGGCGGCGACTCCACGGCCGTGCAAACCCATCGTCTACCGGATACGGACACCGTTCAAATCCGTCCCGACGGCAAAGTCTATCTACGTATAACCGATAGCTGTCAGGAACGATGCATCTTCTGTTTCTTCTACGACACGGACGAAGTTGACAACCTCATCCGGCATCATGAGTTGGACGATGTCATCAGTCGCCTCGACCCGAAAGGTCTGACACAGGTAATCCTGACTGGTGGGGAACCCACGCTCCATCCGAAACTCCCCGATTATGTCGGCCAACTCGTCGACAAGGGCTTCCCGGAGATCATCATCCAGACCAATGGTGTGAAGCTCGTTGAAGAAGGCTATTTTGATCGGCTTCTACCCTATCGGGATCATGTGGGTCTTGGTTTCTCTCTGCATGCGACGGATGAAGAAACCAATGACGAAATCACCACCGTGGCCCGTGGCCTCTACCCCAAGAAGCTGGAAGCGATTCGACGCGCCGCCGAACTGGGTTTTCGCATGAAGATCATATTCGTGATGAATCGCATGAACCTCACCCAGATGGTCGGGTTTATTGAGCTGATTCACGACCTGGCCGGACCCGCGGACCCCTATGTACAGTTCTCACTTCCCTCTTTCGAAGGACGGATGAATCTGTTCCTGGACCAATATCCACGATTGGAAGAACTCAAAAATCACCTTCCCCCTGCCCTACGGCGTGGCCGGGAACTGAATATGCGCGTCAGCCTTTGTCACCAATGTCAGGTTCCACCCTGTGTGGTGCCCGATGATCTGCCCCATCTTGAGTCCCTCTGGGTTCAGGAATCTCTGGACGAGATGTGGGATCTGAACCACGCCTACGGTGACCAATGTTCCGAATGTGCGATGCGCCCCTGGTGTCCCGGTGTCTGGAGCGATTATCCCAAACACTTCGACCTGAATGCGCTGGTCCCCTTTAAAGCCAACGAGATTGAGCCCCGTCCCGAAGGAATGTGGGCCGGACGACAATCCTGCGGCACCGATGGTTGCACCTGATTCAATCCGGTAGGCAGTATTCCGTTTCCGTCGCCCATTCCGCAGCACATACATTCTCGAATGTCATGCCACAAAAATGAGTGAGTTCGCATTCCATACGCGCCCGCACCGCATCCAGGCATTTCTCGGATTCAGACCCATAGTAGTCAAGACGAAGGTCAAAGTTTTCGGTGCAACCGACGAAGGTCTCATAGCGTTCAAACTGAACCGGCGCACACTCTTCAATCGCCCCACAATATCGCTCTACGAGATCATCGAGGATCGCAAGCTTACCATTCTCGCACGCCCCGAAAACCAGGGCGCCGAGCAGAAAGATGAATGCATATTGGTACATCAGGAACAAAGCAATACAATGGTGTAATCTCTGGTACCATTTGACACTAGTTCAACTGGGGAATCATGCGCAAGAATCTCGCCATTGGCACCCTTGGAATCGCCGTCCTTCTCGTGATCGGCCTTCTATCGCCGTCCTGGTGGACGGCGACCAACGGACGAACACGACTGAATATCGGCATGCTGGAACATACGGAGTGCTTGACTGGCGCGCCGTGTGTAACCCAATCGAATCGGGAGTTCGTGATTCGCGGCACAGGAGGGGCAAATACCTTCTTTATGGTGAGTACGGCCACGCATTATATCGGGTTGGCTACAGCATTTATGCTCTTCCTTCTGGTCTACCTGATCAGCTCCAGTGGGAGCTTTGCCGGGACCCGATACGTGGGCTATATGGTCATCATAACCATTCTCAGCATCTTTATTCTCAGCCTCCTCGGCCCCGGGTATCCAAACGCCCAGGCCAGCTGGGGCCTCTGGTTGAGTACTGCCACCTCTCTGGCTGGTCTGGTTGCCGTGCTTTTAATCGCCAAGAACCCGGAGTCAGAGGGCTCCGCTCTGATGCAGGCCGCCCAGAGCCTCGGAGACGACGCACACCAGATCGACATACAACGACTTCTGAGAACTCCGCAGCCCTTGCATACTTCGGTAAACGAAGGAGCAGTGCGCTTTGAAGTAGAACATATTGAACTCACGGACGAGGGGATTACTCCGAGCCGCGAT
>CAUZEG010000213.1:0-6364 GCA_963578775.1 Myxococcales bacterium | reverse complement strand
TTATCGAGGCCGTCACAAAGAGTCTCCGTTCCTTCATACGTGGCAATGTCCGTATAGTTGGGTTCGATCCAGGTATCCGCCCCCGTGCACACTTTCACCGAGTCGGCACAGAGCCCGTTCTGGTTATTGGAAAGAGGAGGAGTGAGACCATTATCCACGGTGCCGTCGCAGTCGTTATCGAGGCCGTCACAAAGAGTCTCCGTTCCTTCATACGTGGCAATGTCCGTATAGTTGGGTTCGATCCAGCCATCCGCCCCCGTGCACACTTTCACCGAGCCGGCACAGAGCCCGTTCTGGTTATCCGACAGAGGTAGAGTCTGTCCTTCGTCCATATTGCCATCGCAGTTATTGTCGAGGCCGTCGCAGATCTCTTCCAGCGGTTCCGCTGCATTGCATTCGCTCAATCCGTCGTTGGTACAGCTTCGTGTTCCGGTGCAACTTCCATAGTCGTTGGTTACGGTACAATCGGTGATCAGACCCATGCTGATAGCGTAGTCCGTACAGGCGCAGTTCCCGTCCTGATTGATACATTGTCTGGCTATCTCACCCTGGCTGGTAGAGATCTCCTCGCAGACATATCCCACCGGGCAATCGTCCGGTTCTTCACAGGCTGATCCGCAGAACTTGCCCAACTCACCGTAATCCAGACAGAGATTCTGGCTTTCCAGTGACGAACAATCACTATTGCCGATGCATGGCAGACAAAGATGGGACCCGGTCGAGATGCAGGCAAATAGCGCGTCGGAACTGCCCGTATTTATAGTACGACAACTCCAGCCCTGGGGGCACTCATCAATACAAAGCTCCGAACAGACCCAATTGCCCTCATGTAGTAGGCATATACCGGAAATGCATTCGTCATTCTCTTCACAGGGATCCAGCAAACAACCAGAACCGGGCGTGCAATCCGAGGTGTCTGCAGTAGCCCCAGTATCGGCAATCACGTCGGTGCCGATAGTATCCGGGATATCGCCTGGTCGGCATATACTGGCTTCACATACGAGCCCCGCGTCACAGCTGTTATTGCCATAGCACGGTCCATCGAGCTGGCCTGGCTCGGGGACCCCGGGATTTTCCACGCAAATGAATTCGATACATACCAGATCGTCGTTACAGGTATCGTTCGGATAGCATGGTCCGTTGAGATAACCCTGGGGCTCTGGCGGGGCCTTCGCACAGATGCCGTCCTCGCAGACGAGGTCGCCAGTGCAGGCTTGATCGGGATAACAGACTGTGCCCAGGGTGCCCTGTTCTTCCGGTGTACCATCGCCGCAAGCCCCTGTTGAGAGAACAAGCGTAAGTATCGCTAACCAGGCTACCAATCGTTGCATTTCACCTACCCACAATTACCGTATCCGAGTCGTTTCATGTTCACCCTCCCAATTCCGAAATCTTCGACAACCATTATTGAGATGATCCGGTTATAGAGTGGTAAGAATGTGTTGGACGGGCCTATCCGACCCATTTCCACCACTCCCGCCATCCGGGCCGTCTCCACCACCGGAGCCCCATGGACCCGCAGTGCCACCGGTGCCGCCGGTGCCGCCTGTTCCGCCCACCCCGCCGGTGGAGCTTATGGTCCCATCATTGGTCAAGGTGCGATAGAGCAGAACGATCTGGCCGGCTTCGCCGCCGCCGCCACCACCGCCGCCATGACCGCCTTCACCGGCTTGACCCTGTCCCGCGTTGCCGCCACCCGACCCTCCGGTGCCAGGACTTCCGGTGTCACCATCGGACGAAATCTTGCCTGTGAGACCGATGAGGATGTTGTTGGCCATGATAATGATACCACCCCCTCCGGTACCGCCCTGTCCACCACTGCCTGGAGTTCCCCCCGCTCCGCCGGGTAGGCCATCACCCCCTTCTGAGCTACCAGCACCTCCGTAACCTCCATTGCCACCCGAGCCTCCTGAACCGCCGGCCCCAAAGAATTGCGGCATTGTTGTGGCAATATAGAGCGCATCTCCCAATCGGATATTCTCGACCGCGCTGAGGCCTTGCCGTTGCCGGCCTGAGGCCTCACCACCGGCTCCTGAGCCCCCTTCTCCCGTCAGCGTATCCACTGTATCCAGGTTTCCACTCTGGCCGATGAATCCGATCTGGCCCATCATGCCGGCGTTTCCGGGGCCAGCATATCCACCGGCTCCGCCGGGCAGTCCGTAATATGGTTGATTGAAGATCTTATACTCACCGGAAGGGATCTCCGCGTGATACAAGCCGGGTGCACCTCCAACCCCTCCTTTGCCGTCCATATTGATAGTACCGTTCACGGTCAGGGTCGTGCGTACCTTGATGATCAATGTGGCGTTTGTGGAGGCCGCCGAGGTCAGGGTCTGGCCTGCGTTGATGTTGAGACTGTTATATTGTTTAACGGAGTCGATCGTTGTGGTGGAGTCGATCACGACATCGCCATCGGATCCGTCACCAAAATAGACCTGGGCATCATGGTCATTCAGTTCATCGGGAACATCTATCAGGTCGGTCCAGGAGATGTTCTGTCCTTCCAATCGAGGTAGGTTGCCGCCAATCGTGGTATCTCCAGCCAATGCCAATCCGGCGGCTCCTTCGACGACGCTGACGACCTCTTCGGTTGTAAGAGTTGTATCCGAGTTGGCCGCACATCCCCAGTTACTTCCATCCCATTGGGCGACCTGGCCGGCGCTGCAGCCCAGGGTCGTCAGGGCATCCGTATTGGCGTCGCCGTCGGCGATGTCGGCGGGAATACCGCTGAGATCGGCCCAGGCCCCGGAGAAATGGTCGCCGGTGATATAGTCGGCCCCCATCACCATCGCCAGGACTTCGGTTTCGGAGAGTTGGGTATTGTCATCGCCATCGGCCAGATCGGTGGGTAGGCCGGTCGTGGCGATGGCATCGAGACTCGCGTCGAGGGCGTCGAGGTTGCTCTGTACATGGTTCACGCTGACCTGCACCTGATCTACATTGGCCTGCACCTGATCGATATTGGCTTGGACACCATCAAGGGCCGCCGAACAGGTCCACGATATACCGTCCCATTGCACGATTTCAGTGGCCCCACATAGAAGGGCTGCCAGGGTGTCGTTGTCACCGGGCACGTAGCCCAGGCTATCTAGAATATCCTGCAGTTCTGCTTCGGTGATGAAGACGTCGGTATCGGCGACCTGCACAAAGGTTTCGGGAAGCTGGCCTCCGAGGGTGACGGCGTTTTCGGATTCCACGGCGCGTTCGGCCAGATCGGCTCGTAGGGCGAAGGGGGCGGACACAACGCGTTGCCGTGGCACCAGGGGAGCCAGGTCATCAATTTGAATTTCCAGCCAGCGCTCACCGGCCATGGCTTCGGCGTCGAGGTTTTGGTCGGCACCCAGCTCAAGTCGGAACATTCCGTTGACCACATCCACTCCGGCATGGATTTCCGACCAGAGCAGGTTGCCTTCGTTTTGTTGGTCGTAGAGAGAGAATTTGAAGGTGTAGGGCGTCGAACAACCCTGGCAATCGATAGGGGTACCGACCACATCCGTCAGATAGCCTTGATACTCCAGCCGCGTGGGCACATCGGCCAACGCTGCGGGTGCGATATATGCGCTTAGGCATACGGCTAGCGCAATTCGGGTTGACCACCGCATTCCATCCTCCAGATTCCTATCGACCAGAGGACGATTGTACTGGACCGAGGCGAACATGGCGAGGGGCCAATTTCGATCTCAGCCCCGTATCAATAACCGAATCGGGCTTTCTGGGCGTTGAAGTTGTCGTCCAGCTCGGTATCCGACAGGGCACGGGTGTAGATCCTCGCAATAGAGATCAAAGAGTCACAGGGCTCTGCGTGATCTTCTCTGCTACCGATCCCAATCGTTCCAGCGGGGGACCCGCCAAGATCTCCTGTTGCGCTCTGGGTATGTACGAGGTCGTCATTTACGAAAAACTCGTAGCCGACACCCGCCCGATACCGTAGGGCGAAGCGATACCATTGGTTGAACTCGTATAGGCCGCCTGAACTATAGGTATGGCCCTTCATCCCATTATTGTGAATACTTCGGCCGCCACCATCCTCGGACCACATCCAATTCATCTTGCCGCTGCCACCCACGTAATTGGTGATGATGCCGGTATTATAGCTTCGATGACTACGTACCTTGGCCCAGACTTCCAGGGTGATTTCCCCAGCGTCTTGGAAGCCCCCCCAGGTTGTTACGTCGAACGCGGCCCCATCAAAGCTGAAGGCTCCATCCCCATCGGTGCTAAAACCCACACTGCCCCATTTGGTCGCGTGATTGTTGCTACCACTGATGTCGTACCAGATATCACCACTCCCCGGATAACTGGCCCCATCGGCTGCATCCAGATGGAGTTCAAGGCCCAATTCGACGAGGTCCGCCGCAGCACCACTAAGGTCAAGCCATTCGGTTCCGTCGAAGCCCTCAAAACGTCCTGTGGTGGAATTAAAGCGGACCATACCGGTCTGGGGACTGTCCGGGCGCTGGGTCGTGGTACCAATAGGGACAACGATGGCATCCGTACCTACGACCTCCAGGGCGGCTTGCGGGTCGGTTGTTCCAATCCCGACACGCCCCGCATCGGTGATCACCACATTCGTGGCATTGTTGGCGGCAAGATGGCTGCCTTCATCGGTCCATTGACCTGCCACTGTGCAGATCCAGGTGCCTCCATTCCATTCCGGCATCTCGCCGGCGCTGCAACCCAGGGAGCTGAGAATGTCTGTATTGGCGTCACCGTCGAGGATATCGGCGGGAACGCCGCTGAGATCGGCCCAGGCCCCGGAGAAGTGGTCGCCCGTGACATAGCCGGCACCGGCAACAGTAGCTAATATCTCGGCATCAGAGAGCTGGGTATTGGCGTCGCCGTCGAGGATATCTGCGGGCACGCCGCTGAGATCGGTCCAGGCCCCGGAGAAGTGGTCGCCGGTGATATAGCCGGCTCCCCCAACCATGGCCAAGACCTGGGCTTCAGAGAGCTGGGTATCGTCATCGCCGTCCGCGAGATCGGCGGAAAGTCCGCTCTTGGCTATGGGATCGAGGCTGCTATCCAGGGTCTCCAGATTGATCTGCACCTGGTCGATATTGGCCTGGATCCCGTCTAGAGCTGACGAGCAGCTCCAGGCATTGCCGTTCCATTCGGCGATCTCTCCCGCGGCACAGAATAGGCTCGATAAGGTGTCCGTATCGGCATTGACCGCACATACCCAGGTGGTGCCGTTCCATTTAATGATCTCGTCTTCGAGGCAGTCGTTGATGTCCGCGAGGGTGTCGTTATCTCCGGGCACGTAGCCCAGGCTATTGAGGACCGCCTGTAGCTCCGGCTCGGTCAGGAAGATGTCGGTTTCGGTCACCTGCACGAAGCTCTCTGGTGGCTGGCCGCCGAGGGTTACGGCATTTTCGGATTCCACCGCCCGTTCCGCCAGGTCGGCCCGCAATGCGTAGGGAACCGAGATGATCCGTTGTCGTGGCACCAGGGGGGCCTGGCCATTGATCTGGATTTCGAGCCAACGCGTCTCTTCCAGCAGCTCCGCTTCGAGCGGCGTCTCAAGGCCGAGTGCGACGCGGAACACCCCCTGGGCGATATCGACTTCTGCGTGGGTCTCTGTCCAAAGCACGCTGCCGGCGGTCTGCTCGTCAAAAAGGGTAAACTTGAAGGTGTAGGTCGTTGCACAACCCTGGCAATTGATAGGTGTGCCGACCGCATCGGTCAGATAGCCCTGGTATTCGAGCCGATCGGGCACTGAGGCGAACGACGTCGCTGTGAACATCATGCTCACGACCATCACCAGACTCATTTGACGCCACCAACCCATGACATTCCTTTTGTTTTCAATACCTATAGCGGCTTTTTGTGAACGTAGCCCGCGCCGCCGTCTCCCCCCCTACTCAATCCATAGGGTGTTTCATCTGCGGCGCCTACACTGCCCTCTCCACCGATTACATCAGCGTCGAGGCTGGCAGGTTCATCTGTTATGAAGAGCACCGAGCCACCGCCGCCGGCTCCACCACCGCCGGTTTCACCGCCGTTTGGACCCGAATCGGTGGCGGATCCATCGCTACCACGAGCCGTGACTCCATTACCGGGTTCGATGTTTGGAGCGATGATGATGATGATACCCCCACCACCTCCACCGGCTCCAGAGGTTGATTCCAAACCATCCCCTTCGCAATCCGTGCCACCCGAGCCACCACCAGAACCCATAAAGATCTGGCTGAGATCGTCGACACCATAGGTCGTGCCACCGCTTCCGGAACTGGCCCCTAGACTGGTTTGTCCGACAGCTCCAGCGGTTCGATGTGCGCCTCCACCACCGCTATTTCCGGTATCCGCCTGGCCCAGTCCAGAGCCCCCACCACCGTCGTTAGCGCCTGGAACGTTAATACCAAAT
>CAUZEG010000212.1:0-6452 GCA_963578775.1 Myxococcales bacterium | reverse complement strand
CGAAACGGTCGGGCAAACGAAAGGCGCGACGACGGGTGGTACGCAACGCTCCGAAGATCCGATATATGGGCCGAGGCGGTATCAGTCTTCGGGCCAGGGTACCGGTCGTAGGTTCGGACCTCAAGTTCTCCTATCGAGCGGCCGGCTATGCCGCCGACAAGGAGGGACCACCCCATTGGCATATCAAGAAACATAAGGGCTTTATACGGGTACGTTTTCAGGGGAAGAGAGCGTTCAAATTTCGCGCCGCTGGTGCCAAGTTCGGACCCCGCGCCCACACCTATGTCGACCTCTACATCAACGGTCGTCGTTTCTGGTCGGGTCGATATATCGATCGCCGCTGGCAGTGGTATACCATTCCCAAGCGCCTGCTCACCGATGGAAAAAACGAGATCCGAATCGTACTCAACGGTCCCAACCCTGTTTCCATCGACCAGATACTCGTCACCGGCGGACGACCCCAGAAGGCCAAGCGGCAAAAGAAAGGCGCGTCATTAAAACGCGGCTGAACGGCCGTTAATGACCAGTAGCTCCAGCTCGTCTGGGCCAATCCCGTCGATTGTAGATACCCTCTGGTATTCCGTGGGCGCGTCCACATCGGAAAGAAGGGTATTGTCCGTGCAGACCGACACAGACACCCCCAGACGGAGCCATCTCGCAAGCGGATGATCCGCCACAGAGGCAATGATACCGGTATGAACATTTGAAGTCGGACAGGCTTCGAGCAGTATCCCACGATTCAGAACCAGATCGAGAACGGCTGGATCCTCCAACAGGCTCGTACCATGCCCAATTCGTTGGGCGTGAAGCTGCTCAATGGCGAATCGGATTTCGGATGGAGGTCTACCCTCGCCGGCGTGTACTGTCCGCCCAAGACCATACTCCCGGGCCTGACTAAAAGCTGCCCGATAATTCTCCATACCAAAGGAGTGGTCGGGGGCCGGCCCACCCGCCAAATCAATGCCACACACACCCGGTCGATGGCGCCCAATCGCCACCAGTTGTTCGAGAACCGACGGTGGCTCCCCATATAGCCCGCAAAGAATCAAGCCGGCACGAGCGTTAATACCGTCAAGGGCCGCATCGACGATCTCGTCCGGTGCAGCACCAAGATGAAGCTGGGGGGCAAAGCGGATCTCCAGAGTAGCTACACCCTCGCGTTCGGCATCCTCACATATCTCTGCGGCCACGCGCCGAACCGCGTCCGGAGTCTGTAATACAGATAATGTGATGCCAAATCGTGCCAGAGCCTGGTCGAGGCCCATCCCGGCATAAAAACGGATCTCGGCTTCGTCCAGAGGAAGTTCTACACCCACTTCGTCGGCCAACTCTCGGAGAGTCGATAGCCGCACCGACCCATCAAGATGTCGGTGTAAATCGGTATAATTCATGGACATGGAGCGGAGACTAACCGCTTCAACAGGGCAAGACCAGCAGCAATAGCCCGCTTCGATCTATCAGGATTTTGTATCTCCCGTCGGCACCGTCTTCGGCTGCTGGGTGATCTCCCCGTTCTTCCGAACACGAATGACCTTGTCGCGTGGGGAATCTATCTCTTCGTAGCGCCCATATCGTAGCATGCACTCTCCAAATACGCCTTTGGGCCCCGACACACATTTCTCGGGCCCGTCACAGTGGCGATCGGTAAGGCAGATCCGCACCTCGCTCTGGTACAGGGCCTGGGTAGTGCAATAGCCCAGAGCCCCCGGACGGTTCCGGTAACAACGCAAGGACGTGCCACAGTCGGAATGCCACTCACAGGCCATATTGAGGGATGTATTGGCCGGCTGGTTCGGCTGGTTCGGCTGGTAATCCGAACGCAATACGACTGAGCAGCTCATTAGACTGATCAAAAAAAGAAGAGACATAAAACGAAATAACAAAACATTCGACCAAAAAAGTGACTATGGAGATATATTCGGGAGAAACGACCAAAGTCTTTAATCCGATCCGGCACCTACAAGATTGTGTGTTGAAGTTATAGGCCAAAAAAGTGTAACTAGATTCGGTATTCCAAAACGTGCGAAACGGCGTAAGAAAAACGCCGTTGTTGGGAGGCTTCCCAATGAAAACCGGTCCGGCCATCACACTCGACGCCCTCGCCCGAGATTTTCTGGGATTGACCCACTCGGATAGCGTTGTCGATCTAGATGGAAATGTACGGGATCGCCGACGTGTCTATCTGGACACCACGGCCAGCAGCCTGATGCCACGGCCGGTCTGGAAGGCTCTGCAACGATATCTTGAAGCCTCCTACGCCAACAGTCATACCCATGTGCACCGTGCCGGTCGGGCCACCACCGAGGCCATTGAAGCAGCTCGAGCGACGGTGGGTGAGTTGGTGGGCTATGACCCGGAACGGGATCAGGTCCTATTTACGGGAAACGGTGCCACGGGAGCCCTGAACTACCTTGCACGGGCTCTGTTCCCACCCGAGGTTCGACTCTGGCTTCGGGGCAATGTTCCCCTACCTGAAGGTCCGGGCCTCGATGACCGCGGGGAACGTGCCCTGGCACGGCTACACCATCGATTATCTCGCCCCCTGGTTGTGACCACCGTTATGGAACATCATTCCAACCTGCTACCGTGGGTTGAAGCCGTGGGACGACAAAATATCCGTGCCATTCAGCTGGGCTTCAACGGCGTCCTCGATATGGATAACTTCAACCGTATCATGGAAGACGAAGGCGACCGGGTCTCGCTCGTGGCTATCACCGGTACCAGTAATGTTACCGGGCTCATAAACGATGTCCACGGCATCGCAAAGATAACGCATAAGCATGGGGCTCTGGTGGTCATCGACGCAGCGCAGATGGCACCCCATCAAGCGATCAACATGCACCCAGCCGACCCGGACGCAGCTTTGGACTTCGTCGCTCTTTCGGGCCACAAAATGTATGCACCGGGCTCGCGTGGCGCCCTCGTCGGGATCTTAAACCGATCCGTCGGCGGCCGCTGTATCGGTGATGTTGGCGGTGGAATGGCGGCTGCGGTGTCTATGGAAGACTTCCGAATCGTCAATGACATCACCGCCCGAGAAGAGGCGGGAACCCCCAATATCCCCGGAACCGTTACCATGGGACTGGCAGCGCAGCTGCTGATGGATGTGGGCATGGATAATATCCAGGCCCGTGAGCATATTCTCACACGAACATTTCTGGAACGACTTTCCGCGATCGATGGGGTTCAACTCTATGGTCCAATGGATGTGAACCGCTATCCCCGCGCAGGTGTGATTACCCTCAATATTCGAGACCTCAACGACGCACTGGTGGCGACCTATCTAGACCATGGCTGGAACATCGCCGTGCGGAATGGCTGTTTTTGCGCCCATCCCTACGTAAAGCGTCTGCTGGAGATCGACGACGAGGCCGAGAAGATCTATCTGAAGCAGCTCGATGAAGGTGATTGGCGTCACGTTCCTGGAATGGTCCGGGTTTCTCTGGGGCTCTACACCACATTCGAAGATCTTGAGACCCTATGCGAGGCCCTGACCGAGATCTCCCAGAATGCGGATAAGCTGCGTGCCGCCTATACACAAAAGATGGATGGCTCGTTTGTACGAAACGATGAGAATGCCCACAGTATTCTAGAACAACGACCGTTCGTATTAAGTCCCCAGTCAGCCCGTTGACAGCTGTTGGGCCAACAATATCATCCCCTCGTCCAAATCAAGCCGCGGCCGGTAACCGAGTTTGTCCTCGGCGTTCTGGATGGAATAGCTCGCCTGGCGGCATAGATAACGGATCGCCCCACGCGTCCAGGGGATAGATACGCCACTGATTTTATGGGTCCCTTCAAAACAAAGGCCGGCCGTCAGGGCTAGCCAGCGTGGGAAGGAGTAGCGGGGCTCTGATAGTCCGGCCGCCCGGGCCAGGCGAGTCAGATATTCACGGTAGGTCGAACCCTCGCCGCCATCGTGGATTTGAAAGACCTCACCGGCGATATTGTCTCTATCGAGCGCCAGAACCAGGGCGTCGATCAGATTTTCCACCTGGCAATGGGCCATACGGCCGCGGCCACCCGCCACCAGTACAGGCATTCGTCTGCGCATAAGGCCAAGAACCCGGTCAACCCAGGGAACCGAACCAAAGCCATATACATCCCCGGGACGAATCACGACGGGTGCGACCCGCCCCGCTCGAGACGCATCGAGCACCATCTTCTCGCTTTCGGCTTTGGTGTCGAAGTAGGCCACCCCGGTGTCCATGCATAGAGGGGAATTCTCGTCGGCCATGGGCCCGGGATCAAATCCCAGGACAACAATCGACGAGAGATGCACCAGACGTTCCACTTCGAACCGATGGCAACAATCGAGAAGGTTCGCCGTACCGTCTACATTCACCTGGCGAACCAGAGCGGCTGGAACGCGCTCGTCTACAATCGCCGCCGCGTGTACAACACGGCGAGGTCGCACGCTCTCGAATACCGCCGCCAACTGGCTTGGTTCTCGAATATCCGCCTGCAACATCTCCGCGGAATTGGGCCGCAGGTCCACCCCACAAACGTCCCCACCAGCGCCACGAAGTCGTTGCATCAATTTGCCACCGATGAAACCGGCAGCCCCGGTTACCAGCACGTCAGTCTTCATCATCCGTCGCCAGATCCCCTACCCTATGCTCGATCTCAGCGAGTAGGCGGTTTAACTGGTGTTCGGCACGCCCCACCTCAAAACCGACGACCCGAGCCCCGGCCAGGATGGCGGTCGCAAACATGACCGCCATGATCGCCTCGCGACCCGGCGGTTCCTCGGGATGGTCCCGGAGTTGATGTTCCACGATATGACAGACTCCATGAAAGTCTCGCCAACACACCACATCTGGTAAATCCTCTATAGGAACTCCAGTCATATTGATGGGGGCCCAGGCGATGCCCGGTTCTCCCAGGACAATCTGCACCCCGTCTTCGCGTAATAAGACCAGATAGCTGGAGCCGGTTTCCGTATTCGGTTTCTCTTCAAACCGTTCGATGGTCTTGAGTGGCAGGGTCAGAATCTGTCCTGTAGCCACATCGCACAACTTTCCATCGTGGGGGTCAAAGAGGACCGCGCGAGGATGCTTGTCGCACCAGGCTTGCACGCGGTCTGTCAGTTCGGATATCTCCATGGTCCATGGAAGTCCCATAACCGCTTCGAGCCGTCAACGACCACTCGGAAAATATCCGAGATGGTCTTGATACGGCAGCCCCGAGGAGGCGACCCTGCGCCAACGCTTTGCATATCTTCACGGCTTTGCCTCAAGCTCCAAATCCACCAAAGGGCAACGGTTGCAGTCGGTCTTTGACGGATATGGCGTCGATCTGGAACTGCCCGATCTGAACGCCCCCTCTTTCTCCCGTTTGACCATCAGCGCCATGCTGGCCCGTCTCGACCAGCTATTTGGTGCGGACGCCCAGGATCGAGTCTCTTTTATTGGCTCCAGCATGGGGGGCTATCTGGCGGCCCGCTGGGCCGAACTGAATCCCGACCGGGTAGGCCGCCTGCTGCTTCTCTGCCCTGGCTTTGGGTTGAATCATCGATGGCCGGATCTGATCGGCCGAGACGCCTTCGCGACCTGGCAAAAGACCGGCTGGCACCCATTTCCCAACGGAGCCGGAATCCCAGAAGACGTTCATTTCGGTCTGATCGACGATGCCATGGACCACCCGACCTACCCGAAAGTCCCCTGCCCAACGGTCATCATTCATGGTGCACAGGACGAGATCGTTCCGGTGGAGAGCTCCAAGACCTATGTGCAGCACTATCCCGAGGTCGAACTGGAGATCGTAGACGATGACCACAGATTGACCGAATCGATCGAGCTCATCGCCACAACAGCCATCACATGCCTTGGGATTTCAGAAGGGCTCGGGCTCCCGTGAATTCAAATCGGGGGGCAAGTCGGGATCAGCCAGGGATTTCTTTGCGTGTTCCAGAACCCATTGAACCGTCGGAAACGCCAAATCATCCCAGGGGATCTCCTCCCAGCGGAAGAGTCCTACCTCCAGACTTTCTTCCCCGGCCGAAATATTCGGATCCAGCAGATCGGCCAGAAAGAGGATCTGGGTCTGGCTGATAAAGGGGATACTATATACCGCGAGAAGAGAGCGGATCTGGATCTTGGCATTCGCCTCCTCCATGGTCTCACGTATGGCACCCGCCATGGCCGTTTCTCGCAACTCCAGGAAACCCGCCGGAATTGTCCAAAAACCGGACCGGGGCTCAATCGCCCGTTTGCATAAGACAAACTTGTCCTCGAAAACGCAGACCGCCCCTACAACGGTGCTGGGGTTTATATAATGGATGAAACCGCACGACTCACAAACAGGCCGATTACGATTATCGCCCTCTGGAATAGCCCAAACGGTCTTCGCACCACATTTCGGACAAAAGGTAAGCTGCACGATACTAGACCACCCTATCCCTGTGGAATGACGATGGCCGGGGCGCAGTTCAACTCGACCTCGCCCAGAAT
>CAUZEG010000211.1:0-6500 GCA_963578775.1 Myxococcales bacterium | reverse complement strand
GATTTCTCTTTGTGGATAGGGGATCAGATTCCCGTCGTCATCGCGACTTTTCTGCCAGATATTCCAGCGGTTGATGAGGTAGATTCGATTACTTTCCACTTCCCCGTAGTCGGGATCGTAGCCGAATCGTTCGACGCGGAAATAACCGAACTTGTCGAACATATCCATTCGCACCAGAGATTTGTCGCCGCCCAGACCGTAGGGATCCTGGGGTCCATCGCCGGCACCTGTATTCTTATCGCCACCGTCGGAGCCATCCTCTAAATCCGGGTCGTAGGACTCCAGATTTCCATCGGATTTCCAACGAACGTGAACCACATCCCCATCGGCATTGCGAACAAGCTGGTTGTCCGGGTATTCCAGGGGTTCGTAGTCGCTGACTGCCGCGTCGACCCGAACGAAGGAGTTACGTACGGTGATAATGGCCGTAACGCAGTCGTAGTTCAGATAATACCAGCAGGCCGGTTCATAGAAGAGATTGCCGTCCCAATCCTCTACAAGAAACGTCTCCGGTTTTACGAACGTTCGGGTGACTATATCGAGATACTGGGCCGACTCAAGGGTACGTATTTCGGCCGGATTGGAGTAGTCGGTCCAGGTTCCATCTTCGTTCTTTACGCCGAGGACGGGATGGTTCGGATCGTTTTCATCTTCGATAGTGACAGCCACCGGGTCTTGTTCCAGTTCATCCACGTAGAAATGAAAATTCTTGACCAGATTCGTGGACCAATCGACCCGTAGATGACTGCGTTGGTACCACATCTGATCTTCGGTATTCTCCACGATGACGTTGGATTGCTCGCCTGTAGACGGGTTGTAGTCTCGCTTCACGTCCACATGGTCTTCAATCTCGAATACGGCAATCGGAGCCGCGTCGGTAGTACCTGCTACGAGCGGATGGGCTCGTAACGCAACGAGGTGATTCTCCTGGATATCCCATCGTATACGTATGACCTCTTCGGTTTCGCCGATGAAGGTATAGCCCACATCATAGGGTACATCGATAACCGTACGGCGCATGAACCATTCACCGTCGAAAACGCCCTTGTCGATGAGACCGGGTTGCGTGCGGTCGATATCACCCACCTGCTGTGCACAGCCAAGCGGCGCCAGAGCAAAAGCGAGTAGAACCAGGACCAGATTTCGGGACGATTTGAAGATGGATCGTTTCACAGGAGTCCTCCAAATTTTAAGACTGGGCGACCGCGGAGGCCTACCAGCGAGGCGCATATGGTGATCATCCAACCCCAATCCGTCAACTAAGCACGTGTTTTGTCCTGCAAAACGCGGGGATTTTGCCGCAAACCGCGGTAAGGAATTTTGCCGGTTTTCGGTGATATAGGCGTAATGCGATGGGTTTGAACTACCGTGTTGGAGGTGAATCGTGCTGGGATTGAAATGTATCCGCCAGACCCGTTAGACTCTATTTTGTCCTGAAGCCGGAGTCCGTACGTGCACAAATTCATTCCTATTATTCTGACGTCTGTTGTTTTCCTCGCTTGTCCGGGATCCGAGCGGACCGATTCGCCGTCGGATGGAGGTGGTATGGATAGTTTTGTCCTGACGGCAGCCTGTGGCGAGATCCTGCATTGTAGTCAGGCGAACAACTGCGCCGAATCGGAGAACGTCCCGTCCTGCGTAGAGATGTGTGCCGTCGAATTCGCGGGGCAGCACATCGAAACCTGGACCGCGTATTCACAGTGCTTTACGGAAAACTGCAGTCACTGTGATCTCGACGACGAGGACTGTTTCGGCGGCTGCGCCTTCATCAACTGCACCCAGGAATGGTACGACTGCGCCATTCATATGACCTCGGGGACTGCGGATTGCGCAGAGACCTTCGCCTGCAACGATGCCTGTCCCGATGACGAGGACGGTTGTTTACAGGGCTGTATAGAGAATGCCTCGACCGAAGCACAGACGACCTTCTTTTCGGTCGTGGATTGTTGGGCGAACTCCATTTTCGGTACAGGCGTGGATTGTGGTGATGTGGTTGTAGCTTGTGCCTGTTCCCAATTTGACGATGTGCAGGGAACCGGGGAATGCCGGGACTTTCTGGACTGTACCGATCAATGTGAAGGCAACATCTGTTGTTTCCCGGAATGTCGTTCGGAGCTGAGCGCAGAGGCCCAGACCCAGTCCGATGAACTTATGGATTGTATCACCGGTAATTGTTCCCATTGCTCGGATGGGGATGACGACTGTTGGGGTGCGTGCATTGGTCAAAGTTGTTTCGATCCCTTTATGAGCTGCCAATGCCCGGACGCCGCGAATCCCGGCTCCGGATCCGCCGATTGTCTATCAACCTTTGAGTGTATTGTTGGCGGTTGTGGCGGACAGGGTGGGGAATGCTGCAATGCAAGCTGCGTGGGGAACGCCAGCTCGGAGGCCTACGGACAACTCATCGCCTTTTTTGACTGCATTGACGGCTGCGGCTGTGGTGAAGGCGACGATTTCTGCTGGATGCAATGTATGACCCAGGAATGCAGAGTCGTGCGCGAAGACTGCGGTATCAATCTCGGTGGTCCCGGGGGCCCCTGATCTCAGCCGCCCCCATTGCCCAGGTAGATACGGTGGCGTGCAATGATACGTGTGTTGCCGTTGGAATCCGTCGCCCGAATGGACAGGATATGGGCGCATGGACTCAGGCCCTGGAGGGATAACGCACCCTCGAAGCCGACGGTATTCGAGTCGCACATGGCGTAACCGGGATAGAGGGTACAGGCATCCGGTCGGCTATGACCGATGCTGAGTGATGTCATCACCTGTCCATCCACAAGGACCTCCACTTCATCGACGTTCTTATTGTCCAGAACCCAGCCCTTGATCTCTGTACTGTCGCCCGATAGGGACGCGTCGGGAGCCGGGATGTCGAGGCTTCCGAAGGGGGGAATGCTATTATCCAGACCGTTGGCAAGACCGGAGACCGTGTCGAAGTTGCCGAGCATCAGATAGGCCCGGGCCCGGACCGAGCCATTTGCAGGGATCAGGAAGGGAAACATAAGACGGAAGTTGTTGAAGACGCCGGGTTTCCAAAAGGCGCGAAAATTGGCAATACGATTCTCGTAATAGAGTCCCACTCCGTAGCTATGCTCTCCATTCTGAAGGGTAGCCCATCCACCCGGTGAGTTGAAATCGCTGTAGTTGAAGCCGTTTCCATCCTGGCCGGAGAGCACGACCTGGTCTCCCGATGAGTTCAGAATCGCCGACAGGTTCTGTGTACCCTCGTGTCCGAAGCTGGCGTACAGCGTCGGAAACTCATGATGACTATAATGGTCCTGCCCCCCCTGGTTGGTAACCGTCATGTCGATCTCCACCACATGGGAGCTGACGAACCGCAAACGCTGGGTATAGATGACGTCGGAGGGGAGGGCGCTGGTGGCCGGAAAATTACAGCCCTCGTTGACGCAGCTTCCCTGCTGCCAGTCCGGGTTCCAATACAGGGGATTCGTCTCCATGGACAGAACCCCGTCCCCATGATTCACCCACTCCACTCCAGATCCCTGCCCACATTCATTGCCCCCCTGCACCGGGTTCCAACCTAGAAATGTGATCTGCCCTGGACAGCCAGGAGTCGATTGGCAGGAGGCGTTATGGGCACAACCCTGCATCGCCCGGTCCTGATCATAAAAGGCCACCTGGACTTCACGGCCGGTGTCGTGTGCGTCGATTACATTGGTGGTATTCACCCCCGGGCCGTCCCCCGAAAAGCCGAAAAAGATGATAGTTCCGCCCCAATCGCGGCGTATACCAACTTTGAATGAGCCATCTGCGTTGGTGATGTAGTCGTCGGTAAAACCATTTACGGTCGTCGTTTCGTAGGTACCCTGAATCGTATCTTCGATGGGGTTGTTCCCCACCGGATCGGGCGGTAGCACGAGTGGACAATCAACCGGATCCGAGCCGCAATCGTCGGGACAGTTCCCGGTCGTTTCCGTTCCGTTACAGACACCGTCACCGCACGAGCTGCCGCAATCGGCGGGGCAGGTGGCGCTGGATTCCTCGCCGTTGCAGGTGCCATCTCCACAGTTCGCGCCACAGTCACCGGGACAGCTGCTACTGGTTTCGCTGCCATTGCAGGCCCCGTCCCCACATAAGCTGCCGCAATCGTTGGGACAGGAGATGCTGCTCTCTCCTGCTTCACATATTCCGTTTCCGCAGGCCGCTGGGGAGATATCGGATCCGGGATCGGAGTTGGGCGCAGAGTCGGCCCCTGGATCGGGATTGGGCGCAGAATCGGCCCCTGGATCGGGATTGGGCGCAGAATCGGGATCGGACCCAGGATCGGGGTCGCTGTCCCCAGTGCTGATGTCGTTGGGAGACGGAGTGTCTCCGAACTGGATAGTATCCTGGTTCATAGCCGCAGTGGGTTCCGTTCCACACGCCAGGAGTCCTCCCGATGCCAGGAACAGAACCCAGAGCCAACGATATGTTTCGCACAGAGTGCGCGTACTGTTCATAGAGTATTTGGTGGGTTGTGGCGTGTGAGGCTTAATCGTACCGGATCGTCATCATGGCACATAGCAGAGGAGAGCCTCATGGCTGTATCCGACTGTTAATGAGTAGTCGATCTCCGTCTGGTCTTTGGACACCAGGTGCTTATTAAGAGCTTCGTTATATAACCTCCACAACGGCTTTGTGGCCGTGTCGGAGGAGACGATCTCGCAATAGCCGAATTGCTGATCGTATTCGTAGGTTGGGGTACCTTCCGTGGCGTTCGTTGTTACCAGATAATTTCCCGGGGCATACAGCTGGTGCAGACCGATTCGACCGGGAGCTTCCTCCACATAGACCTCGAATGATGGACCATCGAGTGCCCAGCCGGAGGGTGGGTCGGGGGATGTGCTCCATTTGTGTAGGGTTATGCCCGCAACAGGAATCATGATCGAGTGCCGGTAGATGGTGATGATCTCCATCGAGATGGGCTCACCACAGTCCTGGGAACAGGTCTCGGGACTCTCTCCGTTGTTACAGACACCATCTCCACAACCAGGACAGTCGCCTGGGCAGGAGGCTGTCGTTTCCGTGGGGCCGCAGTAGTTATCACCGCATTCGGTACAGTCGGCCGGGCAATTGACCTCGTCCTCTGCACTGTCATGACAGATCCCGTCGCCACAGTCCGTTCCGCAATCCTCGGTGCATGTGAGTGTCGATTCGGTTCCATTGCAGGAATCGTCGCCGCAAATCGAGCCGCAATCCGGCGCGCAGTTGTTGGTACTTTCGCTACCATTACACGTGCCATCACCACAGTCGGTGCCACAATCGGCGGTACAATTCGTGGTCGATTCCTGTCCATTACAGGTGCCATCGCCACAGTCCGTGCCACAATCGTCCGTACAGGTTTGCGAGGATTCGCTTCCATTACAGGTGCCGTCGCCACAAATCGAGCCACAATCCTGCCAGCAATTATTGGAGCTTTCGGTCCCATTACACTGACCGTCGCCACAGGAGGCTGGACAGTCGGTCGGACAGTTGGCTGTGGTCTCCCCGTCGCTGCAGGTGCCATCGCCACAGAGCGACCCACAATCCTCGGTGCAATTGTTGGAGCTCTCGCTACCATTGCATGCACCATCACCACAGGAGCTTCCACAATCGGCGTCGCAGTTTGCAGTCGATTCCTCACCATTGCATGTGCCATCGCCGCAATTGGTGCCACAATCTGCCGTACAGGAGTTCGTGTTTTCATTACCGTTGCAGGCCCCATCCCCACATACGGTCCCACAATCATCCGGGCACAACACGGACGTTTCGTCCCCATTACAAATGGCATCACCACAAGTCGGAGGACAATCCGCCTCGCAGTTGGAGCTATTTTCGCCCTCCTGACAAAGCGCATCGCCGCAGGTTGTGCCACAGTCGTCGATACAGCTGATGGAGTCTTCCCCGCCATTGCAGACGCCATCACCGCATTCAGCACCGCAGTCTTCTGGACAATTTGTGGTCGCCTCCGGGCCGTCACAGGCTCCATCGCCGCAAGAGGTCGGGCAGTCTTCGGGGCAGCTTTCGGGGGTTTCCTCACCGTTACAGACCACATCGCCGCATTCGGCACCGCAGTCTTCGGAGCAATTGACGGATCCTTCGTCGCCGTTGCAGACCGCATCACCGCATTGGCTACCGCAATCTTCCGGGCAATTGGTGCTTGCCTCCAGGCCGTCGCAGATCTCGTCGCCGCAAGAGACCGGACAGTCTTCCGGGCAGCTGTCGGAGGTTTCGTCCTCGTCACAGTGCGCGTCGCCACAACTTTCCTGACTGGCATCGCTTGTTTCCTCTTCGAACGCGCTATCGGTCGTTGCGACCTCACCATCGGTCGTTGTTGAATCGCGTGAAAAGGGGCTATCGTTGTTTCTGTTGGAAGCGAGATCCACATTGCAGCCCAGGCTGATGATCAAGCCCCAGACCAGGCTCACTAGGAGCACAGCGAAGGGAGTGCGTCGTACGGGCATGTGATTACCCGATCGATTATCCCTCTTTGCGCGTAATCCCAATCCCATCTCCTATTT
>CAUZEG010000210.1:0-6538 GCA_963578775.1 Myxococcales bacterium | reverse complement strand
ACCCGTACTGGTGAGCTGTCGATTCTGGCCGATGACGCCCGCATCCTGACCAAGTCCCTGCGTCCATTACCCGAAAAATGGCATGGCCTTACGGATGTTGAGACCCGCTTTCGTCAGCGATACGTCGATCTGGTGATGAACCCAGAGATTCGTGAGATATTTCGTACCCGCGCTGGGATCTTGCGTCATATGCGGGCCTTCCTCGACGATCGGGGCTTTCTTGAGGTTGAGACCCCGATGTTGCAGACCATTGCAGGCGGGGCCGCGGCCAAACCGTTCAAGACCTTTCACAACGCCCTGGGCGTGCCGATGTTTTTGCGAATTGCCCCCGAACTCTATCTCAAACGCCTGGTTGTGGGCGGGATTGAACGTGTCTACGAACTGAACCGGAACTTCCGTAACGAGGGGTTGAGTCATTGGCATAACCCCGAGTTCACCATGATCGAGTTCTATATGGCGTACGCCACCTATGAAGATCTCATTGAACTTACCGAGGAGCTTCTCAGTGGACTGGTTATGGAGGTGGTGGGGAGCCATACGATCACCTGGGGAGATGAGGAGATAAGCTTCGACCGGCCGTTCCAGCGATTGAGTGTTCGTGATGCAATCCGAACCCATCTGGGGCGTTCGGATCTGCCTCTGGAGACCCTGGACGATGTATTGACCCTGATGGGCGAACTGGGAATTGAGCCGCCCAAGCCCGCCGATTACGGGCGTGTGTTGATGGAAATCTATGAGGCGGTTGCGGAGTCGAAGCTCATCCAACCCACCTTCATCACGGAGTTTCCGGTGGAGGTATCGCCCCTTGCCCGTCGAAACGAAACCGATCCCCGATTTGTGGACCGATTTGAGCTCATCATTGGGGGGAAAGAGGTCGCGAACGCCTTCTCCGAACTCAACGATCCCGTGGACCAAAAAGGCCGCTTTGAGGGGCAACTCGCCGCCAAGGAACAGGGGGATGATGAGGCCCACGAGATGGATGAAGACTATGTGCGTGCCCTGGAGTATGGCATGCCCCCCACGGCTGGGGAGGGCATTGGGATCGACCGGATCGCTATGCTTCTGACTGGCTACAACAATATCCGCGAAGTCATCTTATTCCCCCATATGCGTCCCGAGCAGGTCGAGGACGATGGGGGCGTTGAGTAGAATGGGGGGGCGATGCGCGCCATCCTAACCCTTTGGGCTACGCTGATGGTTGGGGCGTTGGCCTGGGTGTTTCTGGCCACTACCGGTCTGGGAGTACAGATCGCTGCCCGGATGGCGGTCGTCGGGGTTGTTGCGATCCTGGTAATTATTGTAGCTTCGGCGCTCTTTTGTGTGGGCGTTGTCTGGGCCATCGATCGCTTTGGCGCGCCCGTAAAGACGGAGAACCCTTCCAAAGCATGGGTGCGGTATCTGCTATTCGCTATCCCTGCGGTTGGGGGTCCGGTCGGTGCCGGTTTCCTTTTGAACCGGTTTTTCGGTTTCGGGTCTCCGGGACCCTTCATATGGGTCGCGACTGTCGTCGGATGGCAGCTCATCTTTCTGTTGGATCTGCTGCGTAGAAAAAGACCGCCTGGTCCACGTTTCAAGGTGGCCTGGCATCTTCTGCGAAGTCAAAAGGTTGAGGAGACCCTTCGAACCCGATGGATTCGCTGGTCTTCACGTTTTGGTCAGATGCCGCGTCACAGTCGCATGGTCTCCGTGCTTGTAATCAGCTTTTGCGGGGCGTTGGTTTTCCAGGTTTTGAGCCCGCTGACCAGAAATCCTGTTGCATCTCTGACCGAGGTGGTCCCCACACCCTGGGTTCTGCGGATGCGTATTCTATCGTTCGAGTTGGCTCTTATCTCCTTGACCCTGGTCATGTTGCGTTATGGGCTTTATCTGGTGCGAGGGCATGGTCATTGGCTCGCACGTATGTTCGGAATATGTCTGGGCGTATTGGCCAGCGTCCTGGTTCCCTGGCATCTCTGGCCCCATCAGTTGGACCTGATTTGCACTATGGCCCTGATCCCACTGGGCCTGTTCCTCGTGCTAACCGCAGATACCTGGATCGTGGGGTTGGTGGTGGCCGGTTTGGGGGCTATTTGTCTGGTCATGATGGGAGGGGTACTCCCCGGTAGATTCCTTCTGTTTCTGGGAGGCATGTTCATCTGGCTCCACGGCTTTAAGCGCATGGAGAATAGGCTTCAATTGCGCCGTTGGCTGACTCTTCCAACCTATATTGCCACGGTTGGGATCTCGGTCGGGGTATGGTCTCTGATTGTAGTTCTATCCGTGATGCGAGGCTTTGGTGAGGATCTGCGGAGTAAGATCATTACCATCGACGCACATGTCCGAATCGAGACCCAGATGCTCGATGAACCGATTCCAGACTCCGAACAGCTATCCTCCCTTCTAGCGAGTCGCGAAGACACCGAGGGTGTATTTTCGATGGTGGTGGGGCGAGCCATGGTATCGAACGGCCTGGACACATCGCCTAGCGTGGAGATCAAAGGGGTACAGCCGGACGAATACGTAGAAAATCGACTATTCGGCCGTGTCGTACCGCCGGATTTGATTCGTAGACTCGGAGAAAAACATAGTGTGACGGGGCTGGATGGGAGAACGGAGCAGGCCCCGGATCCAGACGGATTTACGCCCCCATCGACTTCCTTTCCGGGCATCATCCTTGGTTCCGCTCTGGCGGACGGTCTCAACGCACAACTGGGGGATCGAATTCAACTTATCTCGCCGGACGGTGATGAAACCCCGATGGGAGTGCGTCCCAGAACCCGTACATTTCTTGTGGTGGGCACCTTCCACTCCGGCATGTATCAATACGATCTTGGTATGGCCCTGGTGGCCTTTGATGATGCCGCCTTATTCTTCAACCTGCCGGGAGGTCCGAATCGTCTGGAGGTGGTCGCCAGAGATCCGGATAATCTCGGGGGCATCGTAGGAAGTGTAAACCAACGGATCTCGTCGGACCGGGTAGAGTGTAATACCTGGAAGACCATGAACCGGGCTCTACTTTCGGCCCTTGAGTTGGAAAAAAAGGCGATGTTTCTGGTCCTGGGCTTCATCATATTGGTGGCCTCCTTCAATATCGTCGGTTCGCTGCTTCTCATTATCATGGAAAAAGCACGGATCATCGCGATCTTGCGTGCGATGGGTGGAAGTGGCCATTGGATTGCGACCGTGTTTCTGACCATAATAGGGACTTTGACCGGTATGGTTTTTGGGGTAGGGACTTGCCTATGCCTCACCATCTTCCCTTTACCCATGCCCCGTGATTATTATCTTGAATCTCTGCCCGTTCAGATGGATCCCATGACTATCGTGACGATTGTTGTCATGGCCGGGGTCTTAACGGTGGCGGCTTCGTTGTTTCCTACGATAAAGGCCGCCCGCATGATTCCTTCCGAAGGTTTACGCCATGAATGATTCCTCCACCACTGTGCTCCTGGCAGAAGGCCTACGTAAGGTCTACGCCCACCCGAGTGGTGATGTCCTGGTATTGACCGATGTGCATCTCACGGTTGAGGCTCAAACCGTGGTGTCTATTGTCGGAGAGAGCGGTGTAGGCAAAAGTACCCTGCTGCATATTCTGGGTACTCTGGATACTCCATCGGCTGGCCAGCTTCAGTTGCTGGGCCAGGATGTATCTACGATGCGGGATAGAGAGCTATCCCTGTTTCGTAATCAACATATTGGTTTCGTATTTCAGTTCCATCATCTTCTGTCGGAGTTTTCAGCCCTTGAGAACACGATGCTTCCCAGCTTGATTCATCGGGAGGATCGGGGAAAGGTTCGGGAGCGGGCCTGTCATCTACTCGACCGGATGGGGCTGTCAGATCGACGTACTCATCGCCCATCCGAGTTGAGCGGAGGCGAGCAGCAGCGGGTCGCGATTGCGCGTGCTCTTATTACCGAGCCTGATCTGGTTCTGGCGGATGAGCCGACTGGTAATCTGGATCCCAATACCGGTGCTGTGGTTCAGGATCTTCTTCTGGAGGTAAGTCGCGATATGGGCACCACTGTGGTCCTCGCGACGCATAACCGGGAGTTGGCTGCTCGAGCAGACCAGCAATTGGAGTTGATTGAGGGCTGTCTGGTGAACGCGACGTAGAGCTTCGGATCGCAGAGATCACTTCTTGCCCTGGGCAAACGGTTCCAAGAGGATCAGATAGCTCAAAGCCTTGGTGGTATGGCTGGAATCCAGCTTTATTACCGCTTCCTTACCAGTTTGACGGATATCTACGGTTTTCTCCCAGGTCAATTTGCCGGATATTCTCTTGCGTTGGAACGTAAGGACACGCTTGGGTTCATTATCGTATGTGATCGAGACATTCGGAGCCACTGGACCTCGGCAGCTTATGGTCAACCGAGATTGGCTTTCCCTGTCGCCTGTGGAGGTCAAAAACCGGTAGTAGTCGATTGGATCGTGGGAATGGAGGTGTCCACGGAATTTTGCGTTGTAGGCGAGCCATTGGGCGGAGCGTACAACATTATTCTGAGGTTCCATTTCTTGGAGCATATTGTCGCTGAGTTCCCGTACGATCAAAGCGTATGGGATGCGGTAGAGGTGTTGTTGGTCCGCATCTTTCGTGGTGCTGCCCTGGCGAAGAGCCGATGGAACCGATACCTCCAGAATCCGTCCGGACAAACGTTTTCCGGCACCGGCGATCTGAATCCGCGATCCATTGGCACTACTCGCAAAGGCGTGTTCAAAACGGGAACCTCCCTTGGGATCAAGGAGACGAATCAATAGTGGCTTATGCCCCTCGGAGGAGAAATCGATTTCCAACCCAGCCGCCTCCCGATCAAGGAGAGCAACCCGGTACAGATCTATGTCGTTGGTGGTATCCAGGACCGCTCTCGTAATCCGGTCAAACCGTAGTACATTCTGAATCTGATCTTGCTGATCATCGTTGGGCTCCACCTCGGCGCAGGTTCCGGACTCATCCAGTCTTAAGCCTAGGGTATAGGCCTCTTTAGGATTCTCTTTGGGCTCATCATCAGAGCCCTGAAGCTTGGCGAATACCTTTACGTAGAAATATGGAGGTCTCACTGGGACGCAACTCATTTGCTCTCCCAACCCAATTCCCTCCCGTTCGACCTTGGCTATCTTCTGACCATATTCGTCCAGGATCCACAGATCCATATTCATGCCACGAGAGGAAGACACCCAGGCACTCAAACGTTTTTTTTCAGCGATATTGATGCGGAAGTAATCGGAATCCGACTCGCGATTGCTTTTTCGCGTATTCATATGTCCGACTACGTTCAGATTATCGCTCAGTACATTCGCCTGCGCCATGGTGTTATTGGGTTCGGATTCCAATCCCTTGATACGATTCTTGGCCGTGATCCAGGTATAGCCCGTGATTCCGATGGAGATGGCGACTGCGAGGAGCCCCACGACACCAAGGAATCGGACGCGGGTTCGGAAGTTCCTGAAGGCGGTCAAACGGCGCAGGATTCCGGCGGAGGTTGCCAGCCGCTTCAGACCGGATCGGGGCAGTAAGGGGCTCTCCGAGTCGTTGGCGAACTTGGATACGCGGGTTCCGCCTCCGGTGAGGGGTTCGAGTCCCAAGAACTCTGTACCGGGGCCGGTTCGAAGCGCGGCTCGCAGGGCATGCATATCAGGAAAGCGTTCGTCTGGATCTTTCCGCAGGCATCGCTCGATGATTTCATCGAGCCATTTGGGGACACCCAACTCCGGAGCCACGTCACGAGCCGCGGGGATGGGATCGGTCAGATGGGCACGAAGAGTGTCGAACGCGGTTTCGGCCGAGAACGGGAAAGTCCCCGTTAGCATTCGGAAGGTAAGAGCTCCGAGGGCGTAGATATCCGTTCTCGGGTCGACATTACGCCCCCGTATCTGTTCTGGCGCCATATAATATGGAGTTCCAAAGAGGTCCTGTTGACTCTGGGCGGTGATCGGTTCACTGGGGTCGAGGACCTTCGCCAGGCCGAAGTCGAGTACCTTAACGAAGTCACGCCCCTCGTCCGTGGTCAGGACCATCAGGTTTTCGGATTTTAGATCCCGATGGATGATTCCGGCCGCATGGGCCTCGTCGAGGGAGGAGCATATCTGATCGAGGATGGAGACCACTCGACTCACCCCAAGGGGACCGTTCTCCTCCAGAACGTCATACAGGTCGTGTCCATCCAGATACTCCATGACCAGATAGAAGACTTCCCGATATTTGCCGAAATCGTATACCCGTACCGTATGCTTGCTGGATAGGCGGGAGACCGCACGTGCCTCCCGAAGGAAACGAGTGACGTTTTTCTGCTTGGCGAGCATATGTTCGTGCAGCAGCTTTAACGCCAGGACTTTGCGCATATGAATGTGAACTACACGGTAGACGCTACCCATTCCCCCACGGGCGATCAGATCGAGTACCTGGTATCTACGATCGATGATCTGGCCAATATAGGATGACTCCTCCTCGGTACTGATCTTAGAAAGAGACGTCTCACGCATACTGGTTTCCGCGTTATACTCTTCCTCCTCTGCCGATCGAGCCTGGGCGCCGCAGTATCCGCAATAGAACTGGTCGACCGG
>CAUZEG010000209.1:0-6600 GCA_963578775.1 Myxococcales bacterium | reverse complement strand
GGGGTTCACTTCAATCTGTAGAATGGCCCCAATTGCACGAAGCTCATTTGGGTCCACCTTGTGTACCAGAGGCCCCACCGCAGCATATAGGATGGGGTGTAGACCGTCTTTACGCTCGGGAGTGGCGGTCAGCCCGACCCGGTAGCGTGCCCGGAATCGTTGGACGACCTTGCGAAAGGTGTTTGCTGGACAATGGTGGGCCTCGTCCAGAATCACCAGACCGAAATCATTTGCCAGGAACGAGTTCGGACGACGCATCAGTGTCTGCACCATGGCCACGGTGATCGGACCGGGATCCTCTTTTCCTCCGCCGATGATACCCGGAGTTGTCCCCAGAAACTGTTCAATCCGTTCCACCATTTGATGGAGAAGGGCGTTGGTGTGGACGAGGATAAGGGTAGAACATTGGAGCCGGTCAATAAGGCCCAGCGCCATAATGGTCTTGCCCGATCCGGTGGGTGCGCAGATCACGCCGTCGCGTTCTTTGATGATCCGGTTGATAGCTGCTTCCTGGTAGGGCCGAAGAGTCGCATCGAACGTCAGGTCCAAAGGGAAACCGTCCACACGTTCGTCGGTCACCGATTCCACCGGGATGTTGAATTCCTGTAGCCGTTCCCAGAGTCTTGTCCGATAGCCGCGCGGGACCGACCAGATCAGATCACGGCCACGGGCCAGCCGATAGGTACGTTTGGTTAGCCGTTTGCGCCGACGAATCGTGATGTAGGACCGGGTCTCAAGGGTGAGATCCTCCCGGATGGTCTCGATAAGATCACGTTCCGACGGCTTGAACTCCAGCTTTAACCGATTGTTGACCACAACGCGCATTAAGCTTTGTTCGCCTCTGCTGAAAGGGGAGCGTCCAGGCTTAGGATTCCTTGCGGCACAAAACAAAATAGTTGTTTGTGACTTTTCCTTTCCGAACCGCTCGTCCTACGGATACATGCTGCGATACACGTCGCAGATAATCGATCATCTTTGCGTAGACAAAGCGTGAGATGCCCTTTTCGTTGGGCCGAACCGTTGGCCAGCCGGCCGGGAGGACAGCTCCCTGCGGCGGAACGCGGTAGTAGTCGATACCGATGGTGCCTTCGGAATCGTCCATGCCGGCCACAAAGAAGCCCGGGCCTACGAATTTCCGGGTGCTGCCTTCGTTATAGCCGTATACGAGCGAACCATCGTCCGTGGCGCGAGTAAATCGTTTTTCGAACAAACGACATACGGGTAGTGAGTTCTTTCCCTGGTGGATGACTTCCTGGGCTTCTGGGATGCCGGCTGGTACCAGATGGTCTAGTTCAACCGTACAACCGTTGCATAGATCCCAGAGCCGGGCCTGATCCCTGCCAGTCAGACTGCATACCAGGGCGTAGCGTTCGTCTGCCGTTGCCGCATCAAAGAGTGCAGCGATGGCGGGAATATCGCTTGGATCGGCATAGAGCAGGTCGTGTAATGGCTGTTCTTTCGTCATAATGCCTCCACCTTAATACACTCGAGCTGGCTTTGGAAGGGGTATGAAAATGGGGGAAAGGGGTATTCACGAAAAACTCGTTTTGTTTGTTTTGGCACGCCATTTGCTTTCTTTCCAAAGAATCCAAGTTTTTGTTTTTGTTTTTGAGGAAACCCAATGGCGCTTTCATGGCGAAATTTTGCATCCCGGATCGGAATGGATCCCGAGCCGCATCCGCGGCCTCCGGCGCATGTCCTTCGACTGCAGCCGTACCGGTGTGTTTCCTCGCGCAAACAGATTGAAGAACGGCCGGATACCGAGGCCTATAAACTCGATTGGAATGAGTCGACAATTGCCCCGTCACCCGGCGTGCAACAGGCGTTGACTCACGTCCTTTCGAATGGTGCAAATCTCAACTGGTATCCGGACCTCGCAGCGGAAGATCTGACGGAAGCATTGGAGACCTATACAGGGATTCCACGCGATTCACTCATCGTTACGAATGGGTCGGATGATGCCCTGCTTCTGCTCTGTCGAACCTATCTACGTTCGGGAAACGAGGTGCTCGTTCCGGTACCTACCTACACCCATTTCCTGGTGCATGTTGGTGCCCAGAATGCGCGCATTATAGAGCTGCGAAATCCGAACCCATTTGCCAACGATCTGAACCGATTGGAGCGGGCAATTACCGGCAAAACCAAGATGGTATATCTGGTAAGTCCGAATAACCCGACAGGCACAATGTGGACGGCTCGCCAGATCGATTATCTGTGCAGTCGCCATCCGAACGTAATGTTCGTAGTGGATGAAGCGTACCACGAATTTAGTGGACAATCAGTCATCCACTTGACCCAAACGTACTCCAATTTGGCAGTGACCCGAACGTTCTCGAAAGCCTTCGGTCTGGCTGCATTCCGAGTTGGATACGTGGCGGCGCATCCCAGAGCTTGTGGGCATATGTGGCGCTTACACAATCCCAAGAGTGTGAATACGTTTGGTCAGCTGGCGGCTACGGCTGCTGTGCACGACCTGCCGTATCTGGAGAGCTACGTAGACGAGGTACGGGCCGCGCGTACGGAGTTTGTTTCCAGAATCCGCGAGCTTGGCTTCGAGATTCATGATTCTGTGGCCAACTTCGTGGTTGTGCGTGTACCCCAGCCACATCGCTTTACCGATGGGCTTGAAGAGCACAACATCTATATTCGGGACCGGAGCTCCATGCCTGGATTGTCCGGCTGTGTTCGTATTACCATTGGGACTCGCGAACAGATGGACCATGTCTTTGACTGCATCAAGCAGGTTGTGACGAAACTGGGCTGGCTCAAGGCCTAGACAGGGGTTGGTCGGAAACGGTACCGTTTCAATGTGACCCGAACGATGGATACCTTTCGACCTCAGGCAGCCGTTTTTGATATGGACGGTGTGCTCGTAGACACCAGTGGGTCGTACCAGCAGGCGATCGCGGATTCAATAAGCCTGTATCTGCAAGCGCTTCTGGGAATGCGCTCTCCGGGAGAGGGCGTGCCCATGTCGGCCGTCGAAGGACTCAAGGGTTGCGGTGGTTTCATTAACGAATGGGATAGTACACGTGCGCTGCTACACCGCCTACTGAGTCGACTCGAACCGCTACAGGCGGTGGAGCCAGGCGCAAGGCCCTGGCCCGAATGGGCGTCTTTCCTGGCGCAAAACGTGGTATTGCCTTCCATCGAAGAGGCGATTGAGGGCGCGGACTTCCCGGCCTTTATCGAACAGTTGGACGCACGAGGCGGCGGGATCGAGGCCGCTCGTTCCATTTGTGGACCGGCCGGACTGGTCTGGATGAAAGGCTCGGGCGCGATTCTGGATGACAACCTGGTGGATCGGATCTTCCAGGAACATTATCTGGGGCCCGATTTCTTTCAGGAGATCTACGGCGAACGGGTGGTATTCGACTCCGGACCTGGGTTGATTCACCTGGAAACCCCCTTATTGGATCGACTCGAACTGATACGACTCAAGACCCGACTTCCTTTGGCCGTCGCGACTGGTCGTCCGGCGGCAGAGGCGCAGATCGCTCTTCGCGTTTTCGGGCTGGAAGATGTGTTTTCCACGGTTGTATCCCTGGATGATGCCCAGGCCGAGCAAGCGCGCTGTTCCGATGGTCTGCCACGGGAAAAGCCACATCCTTTTCCGGTGCTTGAAGCGCTCCGTCGACTTGGTGTTCAGGGGCCCTTTCTATTTGTAGGGGATCTTCCCGACGATATGATCGCGGCGCGGACTGCGGCGGCAGAACTCGGAGTCGATGCTGTCACTATTGGCTTTGCGGGACCCGATCCGGGGCGACCGGCCGCCTTGAAGAGGCATGGAGCCGACGATGTCTTTACGGACGCGAACGCGGTGATGACCCGGGTCTTCGAGCTCTTGGATTCCTAAACCATCCCTGAGAAATCGTCGTCGTCTGTGTTGATCGGATTGGGGGGCGGCGGCAGAGAATTGCCCGAGACCCCTCCGATGTTGACGTTGATATCCCCGGAACTAAAACCGGTGTCGATGTTGTCGAACCGAGTCACTTCAGGTGTGAACCGAACCATAATACGGCCCGTGGGCCCACTCCGCTGTTTGGCGATTTCGATCTCGGCCAGGCCCTGCTGTTCGGACTCTTCCTTGCGATAATATTCATCTCGATAGATGAACATGATCACATCGGCGTCCTGCTCGATAGCGCCGGATTCACGAAGGTCGGAAAGCATCGGCCGAGGTGGCTTTCTGGATTCGACACTCCGGTTCAGCTGGGACAAGGCAATGACCGGAATGTTCAACTCCATGGCCAGTTGTTTGAGGCAGCGACTGACGTCTGCCACGGCTTGCTCACGGCTATCGATACCCGGTCGTGAGTTTACCAGCTGCAGGTAATCGACGATGACCATCCCACATTTGTTCTCCAACGCCAGGCGGCGGGCCCGACCGCTGATGTCCACAACCGACAGGGCCGGAGTGGCATCCAGGGAAATGCGGGCCTTCATAAGATTCGCCATGGCGGCGTGAACATCTTCCCAATCCTTGGCTTGGAGAGTACCGCTTCGAATTCGTTGCAGCTCGACGCGACCTTCCTGGGCAATGAGGCGCATGCCCAGCTGTTCCGGTGACATCTCAAGGGAGAACAATAGTACAGGGCAGTCCCCATGGAGGGCGGCGTTGGCTGCAATATTGAGGGCCAGAGCACTTTTCCCCATACCGGGACGGGCTGCGATAATGATCAACTCGCCTCCCTGCATGCCAAGGGTTTTGGCATCGAGGTCGCGAAACCCTGTACTTACCCCGGTCAACGTTGAGGTGGTGGTACATAGCTTTTTTACCTGTTCGACCGTCTCCTGGAGGACCTGGTTCATATCCAGGAGTGTGCCTCGGCTTGTACTTCGAAGAGTCTCCAACAGGCGAGATTCCGCAAAGTTGGAATATTCACCGGCGTTTCCAAAGGTGCCCGCCAACCCTGCTTGCACGACCTCCTGGGCGATGCGCACAAGGGAGCGACTCTGGGAACGATCGTGGACGATCATAGCGTAGTTCTGGACCATCGAACTGGGCGCAGATGAGTCGAGTAGGCCCGACACATAGGTCTGGCCTCCCACCATATCCAACTGTTTGCTGCCTCGGAGATGTTCCAGGACAGTTGTGTAATCGGGAGTATTACCGCCGTCTGAAACCTCCTCCATGGCTTGATAGATGGTTCGATGGGATTCCCGATAGAAATCGGTCGAAGTTAAAATCTCGCGAATGCCGAGGAATACGGCGGGATCCATCAGGATGGTCCCAATGACGCTACGTTCGGCTTCCGGTGCGAATGGGAGCTTATCTTCAGCCAGTCCCGTTTTAAATGACGTATTGGAGACCTGTTTGGGGGTAGATGGGATTACACTCATTTCGTTTCGGCTTCCTTTAGTACAGATTCCAGGTTCTTTTGGGCGGGCTCCGATTTGGTCGTCTTTTGTACGACGGATTTGGGATTGGCAACTGTAACCATCTCGACAACGGCGTCCTGAAGTTGGCGAGCGACCCGCACTGTTTGTCGATTGATGTCATTGACGAGTACACAGAAAGACTGTCCCCCGCCATCGCGCAGAGTGTAGCCGCAGAGGGCGCTCACTTCATTGAGTGTACCGGTCTTGGCTCGCACCCGAACCCCTTTGGGGAGATTTGGCATTCGCCCCCGGAGTGTGCCCGGGATCCCCGGGCCAGCCAGGCTATCCTGCAGCTGGGTGCCGAGTACGGTATTGTTGTGGAGTTGCGCCAGTAGATGGGTCATTTCCAAGGCCGATCCGAATCCTCCGTCGTATAGTCCGGACCCGTTATAGGTGTACAGCTTTTGTGGGCTGCATCCCAGAAGTTCGAGCCACTCACGGATATGCTCCACGCCGCCTTCGAAACCACGAGATGCATCTTCCGACAGCCATAGAAGCATGGATTCTGCAATCTGGTTGTCACTGTATCGGAGCATGCGTTGGATAATCTCTGAGAGCGGTTTGCTCTGATGTGAGGCGATTTCGACTGCACCCGCCGGTGGGCTTGCGAGGACCTCCACCGTTTTGCCGACCCGGATCTTTTGCTTCGATACTTTCAATCGGAATGTCTCTGCCGCCCAACTTTCGGGATATTCATTCAGCCGAACGGCCGTTATACCTGCGGTTCGTTTTACCCCGATCGTTCCACTCACTTCGATGGAGGGCTTATTGTCTGCATCCCAGGCGATATTGACCGTCAAGGCTTCCCCTCGTCCAGCGACTGTTTTCGCCCGATTCGTGATAGGAAAACGTGCATGCGGTTTCAGGTATACGGCCGGTTTTTTACCGATCTTTTTGGCCGGATAGATCTGAATGCGTACAGAGTTCCGATCGAGATTCATGCTCCCGGCAGGGGCCCGGTACGATGCATGGGTGTTCTTCTTCTTGAAGCCCGGTGGGAATTGGGTGGGACCGAAGGGAGTAGTCACCAATTGGGTTCTATCCGACGAGCGAATTCCCCTGTCATAAACCGCCCGGGCCAGTCTGCTCAGATCGCTCTCCTTCAAGGTAGGATCGCCACCGGACACCAGGGTCAAACTCCGTAGGTGGGCATTGGGGTTTGTGTTTCCCTGCGTACGAATGCACTCGTCCTGGGGATTGGCACAGGGGACCGCCAGC
>CAUZEG010000208.1:0-6645 GCA_963578775.1 Myxococcales bacterium | reverse complement strand
GAACACGAGGCGTTAGAGAAGGAAAAGGCGGCCATTCTACAGGACCTGGTGGACCTGGAAGACAAGAAGAAAGAACTTAGCACGGTAAAGGACTCCGATACATATGCGCGGGATAAAATTATTGCCGGGCTGGAAGAACAGGTAAAAGAACGCAACGCGAAGCAAAAAGAGCTTGAAAAGAAACTGGCGAAGGGCCCGGTTGGAAAAGCCAAGGATGGCGAAGATCTGGAAAAGAAGTTGGTGGATTGGGCCAACTTCAGTCGTGGATATCAGCCGGGCACACTCTTTCTGACCGTATCGGATTCTAGGCCGGAAACGACCACCAGAAAAGAGGTAAGTGATACAGAAGCGGAGGGGCACGAGGCCGTTGTTGGCTTGCTAGCGGCCAAAGGTCTGAAGGTACGATCGGTCGATAGCCCGGCCGCATTGAAAAGGATGCTCGGAGCCGCGCAATCTCTACCCAGAGAGCTTGTACGTGTTCGCTCCAACGATGGTGGGGTTCATGGTGTTCCCCCGCTGCGGTATTGGCTTGTGTCCTTGTCCTACGATCTGTTGGGTCCGAGTGAATTTTCGACCCGGCTTCCTGGGGCTCTGCTTGGCATATTGGCGATCATGGTTACGTTTTTCCTCGGATCCCGATTGCTTGGTCCCTGGGGTGGATCATTGAGCTCGTTGATCTTGTTGACCTCACCATCTCTAACGATTCAAGCGCGGAATTTTGGAGGTGAGGTGGGATTTATCGCATTCCTGGGCCTGGGTGTTCTTGGGTTGGAACGGCTCATGCGGGGCTGCAAAAAGAGTGGTTGGAGCCTATTTGGTGCCGGTTATGTTCTATTGTTCTTCGACAAAGGTATCTTTGGCACATTGATGCTCTGTATGATCGCTCTGGCTTTGATGCTTTTTGAATGGCGACGAAACGCGTCTTTGCGCTGGGCAACCCTATCAAGCTGGGTGATTCTGGGCCTTCTGTTTGCGTCGGTCCTGGACCCCAACGGTGGAATGGGCGCGATTTTCTCGGATTTACGGATCTGGATACCGGTCGTCCTGGTGGTGTTTCTTGTCGCACTACAGGTCCTTCTTCCGAACTTTTTGTCGAGCGGAGAAGATAGGACGGAAGGGATCGATCCATTTTCTCGTTGGCTTTACTGGCCCGCCCTCCTGCTATCGGTTGGTTTCGTTGGGGCTGTTGGTGGATTGATCCGGTCGGATGCATGGGGCTTCATGTCTCATTTCACAGCGACAAATCATCTATTTCAGGGCGGTCCGGGTGTTTCCGACCGGTCCTTTGATTTTTTGATGTTACAGGCGGGCTTTGGCCTATTGCCGTGGATTGTTCTCGTTCCGTTTGGTTTGGCAGCAATGGCGCGGCGCTGGTTTGATGAAAAGGAAGACAGTAGCAGTGTAGATGGTCTTGTGATCCTGTGGGCCACGGTCCCGTTTGTGTTAATTGCCGCAACGATGCTGAAGCTGGGGCATTTTGTGTATCCGGCCGCACCGGCTCTTGCGATCGGTGTTGCGGCCCTGGCTACACGAATGGGTAAGGACGGCCTTGCTTGGCCGGTTCGCGCCCTCTTTGTCGTGTTGGGGTTATATGTCCTTCTGGCGGAGCTTAAGCTCTCGCCACATCCTCTGGTTGGATCCGTGACATGGGACCCGCCCTTTGTATTCGCGTTTGAAAAGCTCCACCGTGGAGTTCAGTATCCCACGAACGTTGGACTGGACAGCCTGTTCCGCCTCGTCGGACTATTATTTCTTGGCTGGATTTTGTACGCGTCGATTCAAGGTGGTGAGATTTTCTCGCGACTTCGCCGTTGGAGCCGAAACGAAAATGCGTTTTCAGGCGTCTTGTACGGGCTTCTCTTTGTGCTCAGCGCCGGTCTCATCTTCTGGGTGGCACGGGTAATCCAGGGCCTCGTTATCTTGAACCCTGAAACCACCGGTCCGGTGGTATTGGCCCAGTTGAACGAGGCCCTTATTCTAGGGTCACCGGTCCGGTTCTTCTTTCTATCGATGCTGATAGGGGCGTGTATCCACACTTTGATTCGGTTCGCTGTCTGGTTGTTTCGACGCTTGCGCGGGGAAGCGGCTGGAGCGTCGGAAGCCACAACAACTTCCTTCTTGAATCCCCTCGGTCTGGGGCGCAGTCTGGACCTGATTTCCCTGTTTTTCGGATGTCTGGGATCTTGTGTATTTCTTTTCTCTGCGTTCATAAAGCCTCAGGCGCTTCTTCTTGCATTCATACATCCAGTTATCTTTTGTAGTGCGATCCTTCTTGGCATCTGGGTTGCGCGAAATCGTGACGAAATACTCCGTGAGGAGACCGTTTTTTCGAGTGTCTTATGGTTGGTTTTATATTCGGCCATCGTAGCCGAGCACGCGGGCGTATTTGAAGCTACATGGGCCTATATCCTCTATGGATTGGTTTTGTGGCTCCTTCTCATCCGATGCTGGCCGCGGATGTTTGCCTCTATTGCTCTGAAGCGTGCGACGGTTATCATTTCCCTATTGGGCATACTGGTGACTACGGCCATTCCTCTTGGTGGCATGTTGCAGGATGTGACGGCCGCAACGAGCTATGCCCCAGATTCGACCGGCCAGCTGGTCCCATCGGCATCGGTTCACGCGGTTACAGCATCCGTACCCTACCTACCGTTGGGTGCAAGTCCGGGTACGACTTCCAACTCCACCCTCCCGGATGGTCTGAGTATTGTCAGTGACCCAAGTCCAGTGGCCGATACGATGTCCAATGTGATGGGATCGGGATTCATCACGATCACGATATTGTGCCTCATTTTTTGGTCGATCATGGGGTGGACTCGATGTGTGGAGCAATTTGAGAACCGTCTTGGTCGCACGGTTCTTCATACCAGCGTAGCTATCGGTGGGGTGCTGTTCGCGTTATTGATGGTAATGGCGCCGTCCACGGGAATGCAGACCGGTAAAGCTCTAATGATACGATATCTGGCGTGGATACCGCTGGTGGTTGTGATGGTCGATGTGGTGGCCACGATGATCGTCTATCTGGACCGTGAGCGTATAGGACGTGACGCTATCAGTGGGATTGCATCGGCCGCTGAGCGTCCGCGCGTGCTTTTCCCTGGCCTTGTTCTTTTGTCGTTGCTGTTGATGGGGCTCGTCGTTTTTCGGTTTGTGCCCGAGTTGAGTCTTCATGTTTCCCATAAGCATTTGCTGGAGACCTACAAGACGGCAGAAGGCCGTGCAGACCTTGGGCCAAACATATTTTGGCATGGAACCCACGGGTCGACGCACAGCAAGAATAATTTCTACGAGCAATCCATACCCCATGTAAAAAACGAAAAATCCGTCATTGAACTCCTTCGCGCCCGGGAGGATGTTGTCGTTCGTCCCGCCACGTCGCGTTTTCTGGATTTACCCGAGCAGGTTGTCTTTCGTGCTTTCGATCCACGTAACGATGCTGATGGTGATGGGGTACGTGATTACCCGGCGGACACCGGAGTTGGGGTGCTGGGAAGCGGCGAAGTGACAGACGAACATAAGGACTGGCGTGAAAACGAATGGGTGGGATCACAACTTATTGATGGCAAAGGGCTCGCGGGTAAAACCGAGGTGGGCACGTCGACGGAATGGTCGTCTTCCCATCTGGTTGATACGCGAAAAAAATGGACCGTTGATGAGTGGAAAGGTGCAACGCTACGTATTCGGAACCGTAACGAAGTTCGGGTTATTGGGAATGATGGAAATCGTCTTAATTTTGCCGCCGCGTCTGCGCCAGAACGCAATGGGCGATTAACCAGGTATGAGCTCTCCTTTCCCCGCGAGGTTGTCTCCAATACGGCGACTACCCTGACCTATGTTGGACCAGCCCTCGAGCAGGGGGCCGGGCAACCGAATGGATATTACCGGGTTGATAGTATGGAAACCGAATTCAAGGGGACCGCGACCAGTAGCCGTCAATATCTGGTGGACCGCGGGGCGCAGTGGAAGATCGACCAATGGAAGGGCGCCGAGCTTCGAAGTGGAGATGCTCGGCACGGTCGGGCTGGGATCGTCATCAGCAATGACGCGAATACTTTGTATTTTGGGGGCCATCCATTTCGGCTGAGTCCGTCGAAAACGGCGCAACGGTATAGCCTGGTAATCGCCGGCAAGGACCCGCAAACGGGCGAGGCCGGTGAACTGGGTCATGCGTTGACTGTGGACGGTGTGCAGTGGACACCAAACCTTTGGAAAGGCGCACGTATACTTGATGATAGTGGCCAAAGAGCCCGCGAACGTGTCGTGGTTTCCAGCGGCGCTAACACAATCCTCTATAAGGGACCTCCGTTGGGATTTGGCGATCCCCCTACCTCATTTGCGCTGCGCCGAACGCACAACCCTAAGAGCACGGCTATGGAGGTGTCGCGAGCATATGTTGTGGTACCGAGTCGAAAGCTCAGTTCGTTGAATCACACCTACCGTAAGAGCAGTGGAGGCAAACATATCCCGGTGATTGATGCACGCTCCTCCCGGCTCAACCTGCTTACGTCCAAACTGGACGACGGAGATCGGGATTATAACCGCTTTCGAAAAGTCATTCATACATCCGAAGAAGTGTTGGAACTCCCTGGTAGTCAATCGATCGAGGTCAATTTCGACAAGAAGCTGGTGTTGAGCGCCTACCGGATCCACAACTCAAAACGGCTGGTGCGTCGCGGGCAAAAAATCAAAGTGAGCCTCTTTTTCCGGGTGATGGGCCGGGTACTGAAGAACTACAAGATTTTTGTCCATATTGAGAGCCCCGGCGCGGACCGAATCGGTGCGGATTTCTGGGTTCTGAATCTGCCGGGCGGTGTGGACGACAAACAGTGTCGTGGCTGCTTCCAAACGAACCATTGGATGGTGGGTGATGTGGTTGAAGCCACCTTCGAGAAGGAGGTTCCCTTTGGCTCGAAATCCGGACGATATGATCTCTGGTTTGGATTTTATATGTCCAGCGGAGATCAAAGTCGCCTCCGCATTGAAAGCTTGAAGGCTCCGGCGTATCGTACGAAACAAGATCCCGATCGGGTAAAGATCGGTTCCTTTACGGTCTACTGACACGGGGCATCCAAGTGCATCTACGTGGTACGTACATTCCAATCCCGTTTCTGGGTTTGTTTCTGTCGGTGGTCGGTCTGCTCGTAGGTTCGTTTGTGAACGTTCTAATTGCACGCCTTCCAGCCAATGAGAGCATTGTCAGTCCGGGATCCCGATGCCCGAATTGTGGCGAAGCAATTCGGTATTACGACAATATCCCCATCTTTTCATGGTTGTTGTTACGGGGGCGGTGCCGACGTTGTGACTGGGAAATTCCAATTCGGTACCCCGTCATCGAGGCCATGTGTGCTCTGGCGTTTTTATTGGTCTTCTTCCGGGTCAGGCATCTTTCCGCATCGCCCGAACTTTTGGCCTGGTCCCTTCTACATGGCCTATCCTTCATGGCCTTACTTCTCGCGATCAGTGTCATCGATCTGGACCATATGATCATTCCTGATGGGCTCTCATTGACCGGTACCCTGTTCGCGTTGGCGATCTCATTTGGGGCTGCGGAAGCCACAGGGGTCAACTGGCAACACGCATCGGTGGGTGCGTTGGTTGGTGGAGGCACGATATTATTTGTGGCCATCACATACCGGATCATTCGTGGCCGTGATGGTATGGGCATGGGCGATGTAAAGTTGATGGCCTTGCTCGGCGCCTATCTTGGGTTTTCTGCCGTACCATTTATATTATTTGCTGCGTCGATACAGGGAACATTATTCGCAGCCATCTGGTGGATGACCTCGCGATCAAAGCGAGACGATAGAGTTGGGCCGGAGGTAAACGACGGAGGCGGACCGGATGATGACCAGGAGTCAATGGGATCGCTCGCGCTTCCATTCGGACCATTTCTCGCTCTTTCTGGCATGCAGTGGTACCTTCTACACGACGTCCTGCCCAGAAATCCATTGATAATGAACATCTGATGGGATTGTATTGAAAAAAGGGTGAGACGCCATACAGAGTCCCTGAGTTGGGACCGAGTCCTTGAGTTGGGAATGGGTACAAGAAGTTGGGTTTTGGTGATTCTCTTCGTCGTTTGCGGTCTCGCAACTGGGGCCACAGTGCATTTTGCCGCGTCGGTGATGAGCTATGACGAGCAGGCGCAGAATCGGAATGAGTTTCGCGAGTTCGTAAAAGATGCTGCGGCGAGACCACAGACCGGGCGTGCTTTCGAGCAGCGACTCGACGGATTGGTTGGAGCACTCCGAAAGACCTATTCGAGAGTATGGGGTATATGGCGTCCAAATTATCCGGAACTGAGCCCATACTTTTCTCCTAAGGTGGAGGCGGGCAAGGCTCCTCTCGGGCCGATCCCAAAGGTATCGGAGATGCTTTCCCATGTTTCGGGCGATGGCCTGGTATGTAATCTAGGCCCTCTGGGCCCATCGAAGCAGCGGCTATGCGCGATGTCGGTCAACGTACAGGGCGATGGGGGCGACGTGCGCAGATTCAATGTTCTGGTTGCCCAGAAGGATCTGCGTGGAAACCGTATAACCCATATGCGTCGGTTGGTGCCCTTCGCGGTTCTGGCATGGATGCTGGTTGTGGTGGTGGGTTATCTGGCGTTTTTCTTTGTAGTTGTTCGCCCCCTACATCGGGTCA
>CAUZEG010000207.1:0-6700 GCA_963578775.1 Myxococcales bacterium | reverse complement strand
TTGCGCGTAATCCCAATCCCATCTCCTATTTCTCCCTCTCATAGGTCCCGAGCTTATGGGTTATAGCAGATAATGTGCTCTATGTTGAAACCCGTTTGGTGTCTGGTATACGCGGATCAATCGGTGGAATCTCGCTTATATAGGAATCCGAAGGCAATCACCCCCAGGAGAAGGATGACAAGTATTCCGACGGAGTGGTCGGGTACCGGGTTCTCGGCGTTCATCTGGCGGGTAGCCATACATCCGCCCATGGAGCTGTTGCGCACGTTTGAAAACTCCAATTCCGAGGTAAAGGCGATCTCAAACGCAGCTGCACTCGAGATCTGGTCAGCACCTGGTGAGGTTTTGGGCTGAGGCACACCAGCCAGGGCCGTAGAATAGGCCCAGAGCAGGGCGGCCACACCGATCCCAAGTACGAAAACCGTTCGCTTCCCGTTGCTATGCCCCATTGTTTTGCTCCCGTTCCCGGGGTCGGATGACCCCATTATCAGAGGCTAAAATGCAATTTCAGTGCCAGGGGCCTGATTTTTTGAGGCGTCCGGGGCTGTGTTAGAGAGTCTTTCGGCGGGTGAAGCAGATGATAGAAGCTGTGGCGGAGAGCACGAAACAGCCTAGCAGGGTGAGGAGCTCGATTGGGACAAGCTCTCCTGATTTCAATGCGTCTCGGGGGCTGAAGGCCGTGAATATGGTCAAGCATTTGAGTCCACTGGCTTCCGGCTTGAGGTTGACGACGACCCACAAGAGATAGCTGACCACCAGGAATCCCGCTCCAACTGCGTTTACCGGGCCCCGGCTAGATAAGGTACTTGTTGCTATGGCCGAGATGCCGATGAGCACAAGGCCGAAGGAGAATAAGACAAATGCTGTGAGTAGAATATGCGACAGGGGGAGCCGTTCGTCGAATAGGATCGAGCCGAGCTCCAGCGAGAGAGTAGTGCTCAGGCAAACCACGCCCATCATCGCAACTACAGCCAGAATACGACCGAGTAGGAACTGCTTTCGATTCACGGGGATACTCAGGGAGATATCGATGGCACGGGTTCGCACTTCTCCAGCAACGATTCCGGCCATGGCGGGTACGATGCACACCGTGATCAGGATGGGAAACACCAATGAAAAGAACTCACCGTTTATGTAGCCGGGCAGGGTGCTGAAGTCGTCGCCACCAAATAGTTTTTTGAAGCCTTCTCCATAGCCATCCATCAGTTCCTGGATAGTCTCGGCGTTTTTCTGGGCCGCAGGATAGAGGGAACAGACCATAAGTCCGTATAGGAAGCCGAAAATCCCAAAGCCGATGGTTCGCCGTCGCAAATCACGGAAGGTGCGTTTGAAGACTCGTATCATGACGTCTCGGCCCGGGTATCGTAGTAATGCATGAAGATGCTTTCGAGATCGGCCGGTGGAAAACTAAAGTCCTGGATGGACATACCGGCGAGCGCAGCCATGACTCCAGTGGGAGGCCCCTTTACACCGAAAATCGCACGGTGTTCGGTCTGATCACGTAAAAAGACGTTCTCAAGTCTCGTCAACGGCTCCAGATCAGGTTCCTCTGAGAAGGCGATGGATAATGTTCGTTCACAGAGTCGTCTGAGCTCCGTGACCGTTTCCACCGCCACCAGATTGCCATCGCGGATGATGCCCACCTGGTCGGCGACACGTTCCACTTCCTGTAGGTTGTGGGAGGACAGGAATAACGTCCGTCCAGCCTGACGCTCGTGTTCGATGAGCTCCATGAAGTTCTGTCGCATCAAGGGATCGAGCCCCGATGTTGGTTCATCGAGAATAAGTAGAGGTGCTTCATGCATGAAGGCCGCGATGATCGCGACCTTCTGCTGATTTCCCTTCGACAAATCTCCCAGACGTCGACTGGTGTCCAGATCGAACCGTTGAATGAGCGCCTTCAATCGTTGAGGATCTTGTTTCCGGAAGGAGCCGTGATATTTTAAAAAATCGTCTCCCGTCCAGCGTGGAGGTAGATGTATGTCGCCGGGAAGAAAGCCGATCTGCGCTTTCACCGCATGACTGTCACTCCAACAGTCACGACCGAGAACACGACACGACCCACTGTCGGGCTGTAACAGACCAAGGAGCATACGGATGGTTGTTGTTTTCCCAGCACCGTTGGGTCCCAGAAAACCAAAGATCTGACCATCGGAAACACGAAGATCCAGCTGGTCGACGGCCCGGATGGTCCCAAACGTTCGACTGACCTGGCTGATGTCGATAGCTACCATGCTGGCATCCCCTCCAGGCGGTTTAGTGACAGCCGATGGCCACTGGTGAGCCGTCCGTAATAGGGTTGTTTCCGTCGGTGGTTAATAGCGGGCTCAGTGTCAGCGAATCGTCGTAGCGAAACGCGTGGAGTCCCCCCGCATCTTGTGGGTTGTTCGCGTTGTAGGACGTGCCGACGACCACCTTATGCTGGCCATCCACACAGGCCGCCCCTTCCGTGAGTTGTCGACTGCCTGGGGCCCCATCCAGATACTGGGTATACCAGCAACCGAAGCCTGAATAATCGCCACAGCCCGGCCCTGGACTGAGATTGCCAAACATGGGTACCAGCAGCGAGGTCATAGTGGAGCCGTCCCAGGCATTGGCGATCAAGAAAAGATGGTTGGCATACCGATCATGTAATATTTTGAACGAGCCCAGCAGGTTTGGGAACTGTTCGATTGGGAGATTAACGTCGAAGTAGTCAGGGAGCGAAAAGAAGGAGCTGTGGCTACCAATTGTCGAGTAGGGCACGCCATCGGGCTGGATCCCGATCGGGTATTGAAGCACTACCGTCTCCGACAGGGCTCCCTGGTTACGGGCGGCGTAGAATCGCGCATTAGCCGGATCGACCACAGGCCCCACGACGGAAAATGCGCTCTGATTCTCCTGTGGATACATACTTCGGATACTCAGGGGACCGTTTGGAAGAAGCGTGGGGCTGTCCTGGCTTATATCGAACAAATGTAGCGAACCGATATTGTTGTCCATGACGAACAGAATGCGGCGGACGGGATCGATGGACCAGCTTTGGGTAACGGGGATACTGAAATAGTTGGCCGATGTGGCGACTGGAAACGATGGGCTGGACACGTCGTAGATGTATAGATGGGTCTGGCTGACCGTAGCCCCGGGTGGGACCGCGGCCACATAGAGCCGGTCGTGGTGGGGATCAACCAGCAGATACTGTGGGATATCCGGTATGTTGATGGTGTAGAGGAGTTGGGGTGGTGTCAGCGGCACGTCTGGGCTCACAGGGCGAGATAGCCGGTAGATCTCCACCGTCTGATCGCTGTCGTGTGCTACATAAAGGATGTCGTTGTAGCCATCGAGAGCGAGGTCATGGCTGAGACTTGTCATGGTGAGGATCGGTTCGGCCGTGATGTGGTCCCCATCAATTCGATAACTCATCAGAGTCGGATCTTCGAGATGCACCACGTATACAACCCCCGCCATATGTGGGGGTTGGGGAATGGTCGGCAACGTGCCCTGGGTATCCGGGGTTATAATAATATCCGAGTTGGCCGCATCACGAGAAATCCCATCGATCGTGACGGCGTCCGCACCACAGCTCATAACAACGAGTAGACCTGAAATAATGACGAATAAACGACGCATTGGAATGAACTTAGGGCAGGAAAGAGGGGACCGGCCAGATGGTGTTCTAGGCGGCCTTTTTCGGTTCGTCAGCGTAATTGTTGCAGGTGTCGGGTGTCAAGGCAGGGAGACTCTTATAGGGCCGGATTTTGACAACTTTCTGTTTTGGTTTAACACGGGAATCCTTTGGAGGATCAGGCCAAAACCCGTAAGATGTTGCCTTGCGGCCGTGGTTATCCTAGACATGCCGCCCGAATAATTTTTCGGCTAACTCTGACGTTTTAACGAGGGTATTGGTTCATGAGACGTTTGATTCTGTTGATGGCTTTGTTCGTTTTTGTTGCCTGTTCATCGAAGGATTCCGGCGGTGCGGATGTGTCTTCCGATGTGTCTTCCGATGTGTCTTCCGATGTGTCTTCCGATGTGTCTGATACCAGTGATGGTAACGCGTCGCTGGATGGAACGCCTGGTGGTGACGATACTAGTGGTGACGCGAATGTCGGCGAAGCCGGATCGGGAGCCGATAGCGATGAAATTGGTCAGACCAATGCGCCTCTAATCCAGGTAAAGCTTCCGAATGAGGACACTCTGGTAACGGAGACAATTCTTGTTCAGGTGGTGCCCGTGGAAGAGGACGAACTTTTATTGGAAAGCCTGATTGTTCGCGCCAACGGCATACAGATCTTCTCCGATACCAAAGTCCCGACTGAATTCCTTCTGGACACACGTACCATCAGCGAGGAGGAGTTGAATCTTGAAGCGGTTGCCCTCCGTTTCGGTGAGGTAGCCGAGGATAGTTTGACCGTTAGCGTGACAAATACCCCACAAGATTTCGATCTGGTGGCCGCTGACCGCCGACAATACCAGAGTGGTGACACGGTGACCGTCTCGGTGACGTTGAGTCATCCCGACGCGGGATTGGAGGTCGATTTTGGTGATATCGATACCGGTTATATACCGGGGGCAGAGAATATCTTTTTGGTAGGCGATAAGGACTTTGTGGTGGTGTACACTATTTCGGGTACCAACTTGAAGGGTGATGGCGAGTATCCTGTGCCGGTTCGAGCTACCTGGGGTGATACGGTTATCCAGTTTAACGACCTTGTTCTGTCCCTTGAAACATCGGAGACACTCCCGCTTCGCGTCCAACGCGCCATCTTTGTCCCGGGTCTTGTACCACCGGAAAGTGGTGGTTGGATTGGTTCGATTGGACCGAGCATTGATGGTACGTCTGTAGTGGTGACCGGTGGGTCGGCCAGCGTATCGATTGGATTTACGAATTATGTGATCCCGGAAAATATCGTGGGGATTCTGATCTGGGTAGATGGCTATTCCGGCTATTACCAGCTCCCACTTGAAGATTCCGCAGGTACGGAAGAGACCCTGTTTACCATGCGCACCTACCAGGAAACGGAGACTATCCCCACAGAGCTTCTGCTGCGCGCGGCGCTTCGAGATGCCCAGGGCCGGATTTCCCCCTCGACCTACCATTTGATGGAGGTCAAGCCGGTGGGGTCGGGTGATATTCAGGTCAGCGTTCAGTGGGATACGGACACCGATCTGGACTTGCACGTCATCGAGCCAGGTGGATGCGAGCTGTATTACGGAAATAAGACGGGCTGTGCGGGCTTCCTGGATCTTGACTCCAACCCGGCCTGCTTCATTGACGGAATCAATAATGAGAATGTGTACTGGGCTCTGGGAGAGGCACCTCTGGGTAATTACCAGGTCAAGGTCGACTTCTATTCCGATTGCGGAAGCTACGGGGCCAATTATACCGTCACCTTGCAGTACTGCGGTAAGACGGAAGTGATTGAACAGGTCTTTGAGCCCGATACGGACGATCACGGCGGAGCGGGTTCGGGTGTACTGGCCGCCGAGTTCAATAATGAAAACTGTACCAAGGCTCTGACGGGCGTGGTTCGTTACGAGGACCGGTTGCTGAAAGACGACGGTTTCTCGGCGCGTACCTGGAAGCCAGTTCGATATGCACGTCTTGAGCTTCGTCGCCTAGAAGACGATGCGGTACTCGCGGTTACATCTACGGATCGCTTCGGTAACTATATGATGAACTTCAGTAACCAGGAGGGGCCGGATGGCGTATACCTGGCGGTCATCAGCCAGTCCGATGTGGAAGAAGGCATCCGCGATGTCTCGGTTCGTAACCACCCCAAATTTGGCCAGCTATACGAAGTACATTCTCCAGAACTGAACGATAGTGTCGGTGAGAATTTCCGGCAGGATATCGACATCACCGAGGCCGATAAGGCCGGCGCTTTCAACATCTATGACGTTCTAGTGCAGGGATACGATTGGATCCGTTTGGCAACCGGCCGTGAGCTGGGTGCGTTGAACACCTATTGGGCTACCGGGGCCGACACGACGGAGACCGCTTTTTGTAGTGAGTATCTGTATAGCCTCGGGTTTTGTTCGGAGCAGGGTGCCCTCTCCGTGCAGGGAAAGGACTACGATCGCGATGAGTATGATGACCTCGTTATCATGCGCGAGTTCTTCAAGTTCACCCTGGACCAGGTTAGCCGTGAGAGCAGTCCGGGAGGAGCTTCCGATGGTACTCGTGGCAATCCAGCGCGGGCCTGGACGGAAGGCGTAAGCACGTTCTTCGCCTGCGATGCGACCGGAACAAAGACGTACATTGATAGTCGACCTCTGGGCGTTTACGTATTCCACGATCTCGAGGCGATGGATTCACCGTTCTCGTACCGTACCGATAACGATGCGATGACCGGGCCGGTATCCGAATACCTGGTCTTCGGTATGCTCTGGGACATGGCCGATGGAATCACGGCGGATGAGTCGCAGGACAATATGAACGCGATGTCCACGGGTATCTATGACGTCATCTTCAACCATCTCCCGGCTGATCATTTTCAGGATCGTGGCCCGGAAGGCGTTGATCTTGTCGACTTCCTCGACGGTTGGTTATGCCGATCCTGGGGACAGGAAGCGGCCATGTCAGGACTGCTCAACGAACGGATTTTCCCGTATGACTTCGCTCCCCCAGTAAACTGTGGGAACTAAGGTACGCGTCCAGGGCGCAGTTTGTAGCTTATGAACGAAGGAACAGGACTCCGCCGAGTTCGAATGATTGCGG
>CAUZEG010000206.1:0-6759 GCA_963578775.1 Myxococcales bacterium | reverse complement strand
CCGTGTAGTGGCATAGGTCATCCCCCGAACCATCACATACAACATCCGCACAGAGATCGACGGCCGGAATATCCGGAGGAATATGTCCTTCATCCGCGACATCGGTACCCTCATCCGCAACATCGGTCCCCTCATCCGGCGTCGGTTGGGAACCCGTATCCTGGTCACAGAACCCAGCCAGGTCCTGGTAGACACAGCCCCCGTTGACGCAAAACGCGAAATGACAGGCAAATGCCGACGACGGACAGTCCTCCGGCGTCTCACAAGGCCAATACCCCTGGTCCAGAGGCCGTGTTTGCACGCAGCCGACCAGAACCAGGCCAATAAATGCGATTCGGATGATTGTCCCGTAACTAAACATGGCTATTTGAGGCTAGGTGCCGTGCCTACTTTGGTCAAGGATACGGTTATCCATCAACTTCCAGATTTGCGGTCTTTTACGGCCTTGGCGAGAACCTGACCTGTGTAGCTCTTTTTGTTGCGAATGATGTCCTCCGGCGGACCCTCCGCGACCACGCGTCCGCCCGATTCTCCACCCTCAGGGCCCAGATCGATAATCCAATCTGCATTCAAGATCACATCTGTATGGTGTTCGATCATCACAACCGTATTTCCGCCGTCCACCAGTCGATGTATCACCTTCAATAGCTTTGCTACATCGTCGAAATGAAGGCCTGTGGTCGGCTCATCAAGGATATACAGGGTTTTACCGGTGGACCTCTTCGCCAGCTCCCGGGACAGTTTGATCCGCTGGGCCTCACCACCAGATAAGGTCGTAGATGGCTGCCCAAGCGCAATATAGCCCAGACCTACATCTCGCAATGTCTCCAAAATCCGGGAGGTCTTCGGATGGTTCTCAAATATCTCAGCTGCACTGTCGACCGACATTTCCAGCACGTCGGCGATGCTCTGCTCTTTGAACGTAACGTTAAGAGTTGCCTCGTTGAATCGTCGACCACCACAGCGGGGACAACTGACCCACACATCGGCCAGAAAGTGCATCTCGACTTTCAGGCTGCCATCGCCTGAGCAATATTCACATCGCCCCCCCCGTACATTGAACGAGAAACGACCTGGTTTATATCCCGCCGCACGCGCCTCCACCGTTTTGGCGAATACAGTTCGGATGGGGTCCAATACCTTGGTATACGTGGCCGGATTACTACGGGGCGTCCTCCCAATGGGTTTCTGGTCGATCACGACCACCTTATCGAATTGGTCTAAGCCCTCGATCCCATCGTGAGCCCCCACCTTCTTGCTACTGCGCTGTAGATAATTCGCCGCAGCCGGACCCAGAATCTGATTTACAAGGGTACTCTTACCGGCGCCCGACACCCCCGTACACACCACGAAACAACCGATAGGGATCTCCACGTCGATGTTTTGAAGATTATTTTGGGATGCATTGCAGACGCGAATCCGACCGGTTGGAGAACGGCGCACTCCAGGAACCGCAATCTCTCGTCGCCCGGCCAGATAGTCCCCTGTAATACTGGACTTCGACGAACAGATTTTTCCGGGAGGCCCACTGAATACGATAGTGCCGCCATGGCGACCCGCCCCGGGTCCAAAATCGATCAGATGGTCGGCCGCTTCGATGGTCTCCCGGTCATGCTCTACGACAACCACCGTATTCCCCAGATCGCGCAATCGCTCGAGTGTTTCGATGAGGGCTTTGTTGTCCCGTGAATGAAGGCCAATACTCGGTTCATCCAGAATGTAGGTCACACCGGTGAGTTCATTGCCGAGCTGACTCGCCAGTCGGATACGTTGGGCTTCTCCACCCGACAGGGTATGCGCGGTCCTATCGAGGGTTAGATACCCCAACCCCACATTGCGGAGAAACCGAAGCCGATTGGAAATCTCCTTGGTCAGCTCCTCTCCGATTACGGCGTCCTGCCCATCAAGCTTTAGATCATCGAAAAAGGCTTGTGTTGTATGTACCGGCCAACTCAGAAGCTCGATTAGAGACTGATCCTTGAAGAGTACTGCAGATGACTCCGGGCGAAGCCGGCCTCCTTCGCAGGTACTACACTGCCTCTGACTCATAAATTCTTCGTAGAAGCGACGACTCCGCTCACTCGATGTCTCGTGCCAACGCCGACCAATTGTACGAGCGACGCCTTCATAACGAGTATGAATCGTACCCTGGAAACGGCCGCGTCGTTTTTCCACTCTCACCCGACGTGACACCCCATATAAGATGATCCGCTTCTTGGGCTTGGGCAGCTTCTCAAAAGGGCAATCCAGATCAATCTTGTAGGCCTCTGCAACACCGCGGACAATATCTTCCGTCCATGAGCCACCCATGATGAATCGATTGCTCCATGGCGCAATCGCTCCCCCGCGGATCGAAAGCGTCGGATCGGGTACTATCTTGGAGGGATCCGCTTCATATGTGGTCCCCAGGCCATTGCAGGAGGAACACATGCCCAATGGAGAGTTGAAAGAAAAGCACTGGGGGGAAAGTTCCGGGAATGCGATGTCGCAATGGGCACAATAGTTATGTTCTGAGAAGAGTAATGGCTCGTGGTCACCCATGGGCTCGACCACCAGCAGGCCCTCCGTCAGCCGAAGTGCAACCTCACAGGAGTCCACCAGTCGACCACGCGCATTGGCCCGAAGAACCAGCCGATCTACTACGACCTCAATGGTATGTTTGAATTTCTTATCCAGCTCGGGAACTTCGGGAAGGTCGTAGGTTTCCCCATCCACCCGCACGCGTACAAACCCATCCGCCTGAAGCTCTTTGAAGCGATCTCGGAACTCTCCTTTCCGATGACGGACGATCGGCGCAAGGATAAGACAGCGCGTCTCCTCGGGGAGGCGAAGGATCACATCCACGATGTGGTCGATATCGGCCCGGCCCACCTCGCGATTGCAACTATGGCAATGTTGCCGTCCCAGACGGGCATAGAGAACACGTAGATGATCATGAACCTCGGTGACCGTGCCCACAGTGGAGCGTGGATTGGATGATGCGGCCTTCTGTTCGATCGCGATGGTGGGAGACAGACCACGAATCGCGTCGTACCGGGGTTTCTCGGCCTGGGCCAGGAATTGGCGTGCGTAGGTACTCAACGATTCCACATACCGTCGCTGGCCTTCATGGAACAAGGTATCAAACGCTAGCGAGGATTTTCCCGAACCCGAGACCCCGGTAAAAACCGTCAGGCGATACTTGGGGATCCGCACATCCACCTTCTGCAGATTGTGTTCGTCCGCTCCGAATATCTCAATATGTTCAGTCTTCATTCATCGACTCAACTAACATAATCCGCCACGAAATAAGCTTAGACGGTTGATGACAAGCCTGTTTCACCATGATTTCATGCTTCCCGTCCACTGGCGATATGCCCCGCACACCAAGAATTGTCTGGGAAAAGTCCATCGTTGGTTTGACTCTCATTTTTCACGCGTGATACTTTTTTGGCAACGACCTTCTCTCCTTCCGTAAAAAGGATAAACCCGAGCCGTGAAACTAAGTTACGCTGGCAATACAGACGTCGGGAGAAAACGGGCCCATAATGAAGATAATTTCATCTTGATGCCGGACGAGAGCCTATTTGTCGTATGTGACGGCATGGGAGGCCATGCATCGGGTGAAGTAGCGAGCCAGATCGCAGTAGATACCATCCGTGAGTTCTACACCGACACCGGCAAAGACAAGGACAAAACCTGGCCCTATAAAGAATCCCATAAACAAAGTTACGAGGCGAACCGCCTGATCACGTCGATCCGCCTTGGGAACAACCGGGTACATGAGCAGTCGAATTCTGCACCACAATATAAAGGCATGGGAACTACCTGCGTTGCCATGCTCTTTCGAAAGGGGGTTATGGTCGTGGCTCATGTTGGTGACAGCCGAGCCTACCGCGTTCGCGAGGGGGAGATCATCCAGTTAACGGAAGATCATAGTCTATTGAACGACTATAAGAAGATGACAAATATGACCCCGGAAGAAGAAGAGAACTTCCAGTACAAGAATATCATCGTCCGGGCCCTGGGAATGAAGGACGACGTTCTGGTCGACACCAATGAATACAAACTTCAGGAAGGCGATATCTATATCGCGTGCTCCGATGGTCTAAACGGGGAGATCACCGACACGGAAATTCTGGCGATCACAGAACAGCATATCGAAGACACAGAAGCGGTCGCCACAAGGCTCATCGACGCCGCAAATCTGCACGGCGGCAAGGACAACGTTACTGTGGCAGTGGTTCGGGTCGATCCAGACTGACGAAGCCCATCGGCTCAACGACAACGCCATTCTCTACAGTTTCGTCGACAACGCATCCTTGAAAGATCACGGCATCTTGTACCTGTGTATCGGCACATATATGTACATCCGGGCCCAGGTAGGCGTAAGGACCCACCCGCGCGCCCGCGTCAATCTTCACACCGGACTCAACCACCACAGGTTCTACCAGGGACGCTGTCTCTGCTATCGACGTGTTGGAATGTACCAGGCCCTTACCTCCTCGAAACGAGGTAAGATCCGGTCGGATCTGTAAGAGATCGGTAGGGCGATCCATCAGATCCCTGTGCATCTGTACATATCTTTCCAATGTCCCCAGATCACCAAAAGTACCTTGCAGCGGAACACCCTGAATACGGCCCGTCGCCAGCAGGTTTCGGTATACATCGGCAACAATGCATCCTTGCGTAGGGATGTGCTGAAACAACTCGCGGCTCAAAATATGAATACCCACAAACGTCCAGGAGTCCTGGGCCGGCCCGGTTCCGAAATCGACTACCCGATGCGCAGAATCCACGATGACACTTCGTGGAATACTCCGATCATCGCACCGAATCAGCCCCAATGTTGCGAGTGCTCCCGTCGCATAATGGCGGTCGAACAGATCGGAAAGCTCTCCAAGAAAACAGACATCACCATTATGTACCCAGACGTCTCCACCCGGGTCGGTGCCGAATGCGTTATGGATACCACCGGCCGTACCAAGCAAGTCCTTTTCTTCATGAACAATGAGAGTTTCCAGATCGTCTCGGCCCTCAACCATGCACCGCAGTTTATCTGGGAGATGCCATACGTTGACATGCACTTCCCGCACCCCGACCGAACAGAGGTTGTCTATCGCCAGGTCGATCATCGGCCGTCCGAAAAACGGAACCCCCGGCTTGGGAATCACGTCGGTGATCGGTCGAAGTCGACTTCCACGGCCAGCGGCCAACACCATTCCACGGGTAATCGAAGCCGTGTTCATGGCCCCCCCGACCAGTCATAGTCCAGGACAGGCCCGAGCAGGTCTTGCAAATGCTCCAGACCACTCCCCTCCTGTAGGGCAACGCGAACACACTCTATGCTGGCCGGTATATGGGGAAGGAAATCCGGATTTCCTTTTACCTTGTCGATAAATACGAAGCGCCCCGCATCCTTCGCCTTCCGATGAAGCGATACAAGATGAAAACGATTGGTCAGCTCTGATAATGACCCGGGGTTGAGTCCTCCAACCGTAAGGCCGTCATGATAGCGGGCAAGCAGATATTCGACATGAGACGACGGTAGAGACACGTAGGAATCTCGAAGAAGTGCCACCAGGTCGTAGACGTCCGGCCCCATCAACGCATCCTGGAAATCAATAATCACAAGCCCCCGCGAACCAAGCATGAGGTTTCGGGATTGATAATCCCGATGCGTGAAAACATAGGGCATCTCCAGTATTCGCTCGACGAGCTGCGTCCCCGCCTCCCGGAGTTCGGGAGATGCTGCTAGATCGTGTTGCCCACATCCCTCCGCGACCAGATAGTCGAGGAAATGCTCCCATTCACCCATCAACAGGGCCCGGTCAAACGAACGATGGCGCCACGGCCCTTCCTGTCGGTCCGAATCTACCGTCGCGACCTTGAGTTGGACCAGCAGATCAACAGCCCGTTCGTAGGCAATTTGTATGTCATTCCAACCCGGCTGGAAAAGCGCGTCCGCCTCGACATCGAATAGACCACGTTCAAAGGTCCAATCTCCCAGATCCTCCAACACCACGATCGATGTATCCGGATCGAAGCCGTACACCCGAGGCACGGGAAGGCCCCGATCATCCAGATAGCTTTGAACCGAAAGAAACGGGCCCGCTCCTTGACCACCGCCTATCTCCTCAGCCTTTTCCAACTCTGGGAGAACCATAGCGATAAAGGATTCGGTCGTGCGGCCAAGCCGCACGTACCGTCTTAGACTCGCCTGTGGTGGAAGAGCTGTTGCCGTATCGGGCAATTGCCCAAGATCGAGGTTCTGCCACGCCCTTTCGATCCGGTGAGCTCCCGGGATCTTGGCAGTATCAACCCACGACATGACGTTGTCAGGGAACGCTGGGTGTATGAAAATCGATCGACACCGAACCAGTGGGAGAAGTGGGGCCAGTGTCCCCGGCCAGCACCACGATAGCAGTCACCGCGCCACCGACCAGTACTGCCGCACCGGCCCAAAACCACCATTTGTTGAACAGTGTGTCGGCCTGCGCACGCTTCTCTGCTGCGAACACATCCTTCCCACCCATGATGTACGTTGGATCACCACTATTTAGATCACTGACGTCCGGTCCGCTCACATCGCGAGCAACCGATCTCTCAAGCGGTTCAGATTCTAAGTCCGGGCCAAAATCTACACCCGTCCAGGTACGCATCAATCCTCGCATATTGCTGATCAGAAAGGCATCCTGTTGTAGCGTTTCACGAACCCGTTCCGCGGTGCCATTCTTGTAGACCGCACCACGAAGCTCCAAAGCACCCCGCGTACCGCGT
>CAUZEG010000205.1:0-6793 GCA_963578775.1 Myxococcales bacterium | reverse complement strand
AGACACTACTTTGGTCTCTACGTCCGCTTCGGTCTCTACGTCCGCTTCGGTCTCTACGTCCGCTTCGGTCTCTACGTCCGCTTCGGTCTCTACGGCCGCTTCCGTCTCTACGGCCGCTTCGGTCTCTACGGCCGCTTCGGTCTCTACGGCCGCTTCGGTCTCTACGGCCGCTTCCGTCTCTACGTCCGCTTCCGTCTCTACGGCCGCTTCGGTCTCTACGGCCGCTTCTGTCTCTACGTCCGCTTCGGTCTCTACGGCCGCTTCGGTCTCGATGGCCGCTTCGGTCTCCGCTTCCGCTTCGGCTACCGTTTCATCACCCGAGGACTCCTGATCTTCAACTGCAGCCAAGCTCGCGATTTCGACGACTTCGGACGGGTCCGCAAGCTCCACGTATTCATCGTCAAAAACGGTCTCCAGAGCATCGGTATCAATTTGCGTTGGGTTGGATAATTGGCTCGTACTATCCGCGATCGTCTCCTCGCTCGTCGCGGTGTCATCCCCCGCCAACGTGTCCGGTACATACCGCTTGAGCAGGTCATAGACTCCATCCGGATCTACGGGCTTGGGTACGTAGGCCGTTGCACGAACCGCAAGTCTCTGGTGTTGCTGAATTGTCGATTCATGTACGGGTTCGTACAACATCACCAGGGGTACATGACCCACCTGTGAACTTTTCCTCAGCTTTCCACACCAGAAAAGACCTTTCGGCACCTCTGTAGAAAGCAGGATCAACGCCGGTTGCTCCGTGTGAGCCACAGAAAAAAGCTTGTCGCCCGCACTAAAGTGCGTCACCTGGACACGGCCAGCATCTGTGAGCGCCTGAATACTATCGGCGATCTGGATATCGTTGTCTGCGACAAATAATTGGAGCATAATTCTCTATTCGACTCGTGAACTCGATTTGTGTCCTTTAACTGCCAGGGAAATGGACGGTAAGCAGTTGATGACCAATAAAGAGGCTATCATCCTGCTTTAGCCGTCGGGGTTTCTTCATCCGAACAAAAGTTCCATTACGGCTCTTTAGGTCTCGTAGTTGGGCCACCCCATTGGCTAAAGAGATTGTGCAGTGTTCCTGACTCATAAAACGATCCGCACGAAAGAGTTTGGGACCAACTTCACGACCGAGCGTTACGGATGGATCCCAGATCACCCAGGCGGCCCCATCCCGGCCTCCTTCAAGAATCTGAACCAGGCGAAACCCCCACTCCCGCAAAGGCGAACCCGTAAACTCAACCCCGTCCACAGACCGAGACTCCGTGCTATATGCCTCATATCGAAATAACTGCTCCCCGGCAATGAATTGATCCCCGTCTAAGAGGAAGGAGGGGGATGATATGCGGACATAAATGCCATTCATACTGCCGAGGTCCTCAACCCACAATCCACCGTTGTCCCAGTAGAGCCGTGCATGGCGTTCCTCCAACGTTCGGTCTTCCTCAAACCGCAACTCACCCTTGGTGCGCCCAATAACATGGTCACCGCCTTCCTTCCCGGCAATCGTACAGGACAGCCCATCACTTCCGTCGGGGGTGACCTGGGAAATCGTCACCACAAATCCATGCGAGACGTCTACAAGTGGGGTGGTAGGAGAGTCTTCGGACGGGACCGGCTGTTTGGCCCCGCACACGATGCAAAACTCCTTCTCCCGTTCGATCGTGCAACCACAGCCAGGGCATATCTGAAATGCCCGCCCGCCTCTAGGGCTCATTGTATCTGGTCGAACAGTCACACAAGGTGATCTACATGGCTGCGTTGCTGGTTGCAATTGGTTATTGATCCAATGCTCACTGCCCCAACCACATGTTGATTTTCTGTTCCCACTTTTCGCGTTTTTCCGGTCCCACCGACCGAAGATATCGTTTCAGATACCGACGAGCTTTGCTCTGTTCACCCATCGACACATAACACCGACCTAATTTTCGAAGAACATCCACATCAAAGGCACGAAGGTCCACGGCCTTTTTATAGAGTTCCACCGCTTTCTTACATTGCGCAAACCCAAGCGCGTCCGCCTGGCGAACATACGCCCGCGCCTTTTCTTTTCGTTCAGCCTTGGACATCGACGGCTTCTTCGTCTTCTTCGTCTTCTTTGGCTTCTTTGGCTTCTTTGGCTTCTTCGGCTTCAGCTTCGGTGTCACTACGGAAGGGCTGGCATCGACGTTGGTCTCCACGGTCGTTGGTGTCGACAAATCGGCACCGGTATCCAGACGCGCTGTAGTTCCTGATAGAGGGGACTTCGATGCCTCGGACGTTGAACGCACATCAACATTGCCTGGCGTCTCCGTCGATTTCGCCGGAGCGGGGTTATCAAAAAAACGAACCAGACCAATGACCGCGCCGATCAGAGCCACGCTAATAGTGGTAAACCAGAACAATCGGGACCGTGACGGGCGGATCAGAGTGGTTATATCGAAATGATCTGTGGTCGTCCTTCGATGCCCCTCCAAGAGGCCGGGCATGATCTGGGTAGCCGCATCATCCCCTTCAATTAATACATTGTCTGCACCTGGACCCATACCGGCCGAAGTACCAACGGCTGCCCGTATACTGGGATCCGTCTGTTGGATCTCCCGAAGGACTTCTTCATCACCCTTTTCAATAGCCGACAGGATGCGCTGACAGGTCTCCGATACGATCATCGCCGTTGCCGGCCGTCGATCGGGGTTTTTCTCCAACATCTGTAGAATCAGCTGTTCAACCGCCATCGGTATCCCAGACCGTACGGAAGAAGGACGAGCCGGATCATCCGTAAGATGTTTGGTTACTATCTCGATCGGAGATTCGCCTTTGAATGGAAGTTCGTTCGTCAAAAGCTGAAAGAGTACGACTCCGAGCGCATAAAGATCGGTTCGCCCGTCGAGGTCCCGACCACGAGCCTGCTCCGGACTCATATATTCAGGGGTACCGCATACGGTTCCAGCCAGAGTAAGACGGGTCTCCGCAGGTTCTGCGGTATCATCCATGACCTTGGCAATGCCAAAGTCCAGCACCTTGATCTGCTCCTTGCCGCGCCGCGATTCGAACACCATGATGTTTTCAGGCTTGAGATCCCGATGCACTACGCCTGAACTGTGGGCTTCATCCAGGGCAGAAGAAATCTGAGCGACCACATTAAGTGCACGCGCTACCGTCAACTGACCTTCTTTGTTTAGAATTTCGGCAAGATCAACACCTTCGACAAATTCCATCACCAGATATAGTAGATCCTGCTCGCGTCCCTTTTCGTTCACGATCGTCGTTTGGCCGAAATCCAGCACCGCAATAATGTTCGCGTGTTGAAGGCTGCTGGCCGCCCGGGCTTCTCGGTGGAAACGCCCCACCAGTTTGGGATCGGCCGCTACGTGCGGATGCATGATCTTTACGCAGACATCCTTACGAAGAGTCACATGTACCGCGCGATAGATCGCACCCATAGCACCTGCACCAATTCGTTTACCCAGCTTGTACTTATCTTCAAGAACAAGATTGGTATAGGTCCCGGCTACTTCACCTGGCTGCTTGTTGTCTTTTTCCGGCATATAGACGTCGGCTGGTCCAATGGTCTCGAAACATGTCGGGAATCATACCCGTACAGGACACAAAACGCATGCTTTCGTTCGCTTCCTGAACACCGTCTCCCGGCACCGTCACTCGATGTCTTTTCTATCCCGAACCCGAGTCGACCGCAACTCTCAATCGGACAATCGCATACTATCAATGCGCTTTGTTGACTCCGAGTCAGATATCGTCGTCGTCATAGAAAATGGTTTCGGCCGAATCGAGATACTTATTCAAGATCGCGCTTTGCGCCGCGGACAGATTCACGAATGACACCCCCATTCCAGGAAGAAGATCCGGGGTATCCTCTCGCGGCGGACGAATCCAACGAACCTCCGCCTGGACATCGAACTCCTCCTCGATAGACGGAATCCGAAATCGAACGCGCGTGGTATCACCGAGTTTCAAGAGCTCATGCGTCGCGATAAATAAACCTCCGGAGCTTATGTTCTGGCTGAAGGCGGTAAAAAACTGGCTGCCCGTCTCCAGAGAGACCTCCGTCTCATACGCACGGCGTGTATGCCGTCGTTTATTATGATCGGTCAAATCTAATGCCATTATCGAATCCGCCATCGTCTCACCTTAACTAAAACGCATGTGAAAACGTTCGGCAAGTCAAAGATGAAACTTGAATACATGTTGTCCGGCTATAAATCGGTCGTCTTTCTTTAATACAACCGAATTGCCCATTCGTAAAAAGGTTCCGTTACTACTTTTCAGATCCTCAAGAACACAGGCTTTCCCATCCCATCGAAGTTGGGCGTGTTTCGAGGACAAAAATGGATCGTCCTCCACAAGAATGTCTCCCTCGTCCCGGCCGAGCTGAACCTGGGGTTGATCAAGTAGGAAAACATTTCCATCTATATTGGGGCCCACCCGTTGCCGAAGCCGCCCCCAATACCTTTGACCCGGAGCCTTCCCCAACGGAATTGGAGGCTCACTCATCAGCGGAGGAACACGTGACTCAAAGACAAAGAGTTGCTGCCCAATTCGAATTTGATCACCATCGGTCAGATTGGTCGCCGAACGGATTCGTATGAATGTGCCATTCAAAGATGTCTCGCAAGGCACGAGTCGAGATTGTTTTCCATCGTTGGTCAGTTCGAATTCAACATCCGCCAGTGTTTTATCTTCTGGAAAACAGAGATCGGAACCGTAACGCCCGATCCGGACAGAGCCGCCCACAAGAGGAAAGGAAGCTCCATCGGTACCGTCCGGATTCAATCGAATAAGACGCCCCCAGGCCGACGAGATCTTCTGGGCATCCAATTTCAGAAGATACGGCGCACTGGATCGAGTATGTGGAAGGTCCGGAGCAGAGTCCGTGGGACCTTTCCTTGCATCACGATCCGACGAACCGAGAGCTGCTCCACAAAAAAGACAAAAACGTGCGACGGGCTCGGTTGGTTTACCACACGATGAACAGGGAATTCGACTCATACATCTCCTTCTGAGACCACCGGTCTATTGCCAGGTAACAGACGCAAGAAATTGGCCAATATGGTTGTTGACCAGGGCGGGTTGTTCCAAGGGCGCAATATGACTTCCTCCGTCGACCAGGATCAACTCGCTTCCAGAGATTTCTGCGGCCATTTTGGACGACAACCAGCAGGGCGTGAATCCATCCTGATCACCGGCGATCACAAGTACGGGAAAGTCGATTTCCTTCAGATACGACTCTCCGCTATGCCCTCCGGCACACTTTACCATGCCCCAGAACACCTCCGGATCCATATCCGACATATGCTCAAGGTAGGGAACAAAGTCGTCCTTCCGTGCCAAAGCCGGATTCACTTCCGTCAAAGTGGCCATATACCAGGCCAATGGCGTCCGCAATGCTCCTCTCCAAAAAGGCCGAAAAGCATTGCCATAGTGTTGAAAGAGCTGATGCATGACCGGCACAACATAGTGCAACACACGCGTATCGCGAAAGGTCTCCAATGGATGCCCGTACGACCCACATAGGGCAATCAATCCATGGACCGGGGTCGTTGTCCCCCCAATCAACTCCAGGCAGACCTGCACTCCCATACTATGCCCCATGAGCACAACTCCATCCACGCCTTCCGCCTCTAAGATACCTACCAGATCTTCAGCCAGAGTTGGGACGCTGAGATGTGAGCGATCCGCCGGGATCTCCGAAGGACCGTGACCCCGATAGTAGGGGTGAATAAAGCGATATTGGTCGGAAAAGTCCCGGAGGATGTATTTCCATAGATATCCATTACAACCCACCCCATCGCAAAGCAGAATCGGGGGGGCATTATCGGGCCCTGACACCTCGTAGCATAGGCGCGTTTGATCCGATGTTTCGTAATGGCGGCTTTCGTTCATTCTCTTCAAGTGACGTCAAAGGCTTCTTTAAGATCGCTCCGAGCATACAAACTCGAAAATTCAAGATCCGCCGATTTAATTGCCTCCTGCCCCCCTTCCTGGCGATCGACAACCGCTAAGACCGAAACAGGAATAAAGCCTTGATCTCTGCAACGCTCAGCCGTACGGACACTGGATCCTCCCGAAGTCACCACATCTTCAAGAATCAAAAGACGACTGCCAGGCGCCAGGTCAGACGCCCCCTCCAGATATTGACGCGTACCATGAGCTTTTGGCTCCTTTCGCACAATAATTCCCGGGATCCGTAGATCTCGCCGCCAGGCCTCGAGAACGAAAGCGCTTATCAACGGATCCGCACCCAATGTCATGCCCGCCACCGCGTCAATGGGCTGATCCATTGCCAACCAGGCCTCCACAAGATTCACTCCCAGCAAGTGCAACGCCTCGGGTTCAAGAAAGATTTTCTTGATATCCACGTAGAAGTCACTGGTACGGCCGGACGCCAACGTGAATTCGCCAAATCGAACGGCACGCTCACCAAGAATGGATTTCAGACGATCCGAATCAGCCGTCGCCATCGACGCTTCCGCTCCGAGCGCTCATAGTCGCCGCGCCATTCAGACCAGCGTTCAAAAGCTCGGCATTCGCACTCTCATTCAGAGCGAGCTCTCCTGAGCCAGCGCTTTCGATTTCCTTCATTAGCACCGTCTCGTCAGGTCCGATCTCCTTAGGCGTCACAGGAGGCTTGGCTGATGCTTTGTTCTTTTTTTTTTTCGCCTTCGGGGCCACATCGTCATTCACGGGACTGGTAGCGTTCGCATTGCTTACCAGCAACTCTTTGGGAAGAGTCGGATTGATGGACCCTTTGGCACTTGCAGATTTTTCGCTCTTTTTCTGGGTAGCTGTCGAAGCGCCAACCGTA
>CAUZEG010000204.1:0-6873 GCA_963578775.1 Myxococcales bacterium | reverse complement strand
ACTTGACCCCGGTGGGCTGAGTTCGAATTCGCTCCGGATTACTCCGCAATAAGCGCCTGTTTCTTTCGCCGCGAGAGCTTCTTGATCTGTGCTTCGGCTACGCTGGCTTCACTGCGATTTAAAAAGCTGGCGGTGTATACCAGCTGCACTGGCCTACGGGCACGTGTGTAGCGTGCGCCGAGCTTGCCGTCGTTATGTTCGGAGACCCGGCGTTCCAGATCGGTTGTGATGCCGGTGTACAAGGTCCCATCGGCGCATTTCAGGATATAGACGAACCAGGCACTCATTGGGCGCTCTCTGTTGGCTGGTTGAGTCTATTCCAGGGAGTAGATCTTCAAGTTGTCGTAGTAGTTCGGGACCTTCCAGTTGTTGAAGCCGAAGTAGTTTCCACGAATCGGATCGGAGTCGTGAAACGATAGGACGGGTTTATTGTCGATGAACCAGTCCAGCTGGTTTCCGGAGCGGACAATTGTGAAGTGATGGGACTGCCCTTTGACCACCTTCGGTGTCGACGTCTGCCTTCGGTCTTTGCCGTGTTCATCCAGGCGCGCAATGGCGTTGATGGTATTCTTCCAACCACCAAAAATGATGATGTAGCCGCCCTGGTGTTCCGGGGCCATAGCGAAGACCTCGCATTTTAGGTCACCTTCGGGACTTTCGCTGCGGGCGTCGAACTCAATACGGGCCTTTCGTGGAAGATCGTGGTTGAGCCACAGACCTTTATTCATGGCGTCCTGGCCGTGGACCCAGCCGTCGGTAATACGCCAATGCTCCGTATCGTTTACGATCCAATCGGGACCGAGCGATTTCCGCTCAAAATCATCGGAAAAGATCAGGGTTCCTTCCTTGAGTCGCCGGTCGCCATGCTTTGAGAATTTGCGTGGGCTTTCGCAGGCCAGCATGGCCAGGACACAGGCTAGAACGAGGTGAAGTCCTGATCCCGGGACCCGTGAGGTCTTCGCCTTAGTCATTTTTTGTCTCCTTCCACCAGACCCGCTTCGCGCAGGGCCTCGTAGATCTCTTCGGCTTCCAGTTTTTCTTCGTCAATGGCTTCCACATCATCCCGCTCGTAGAGGATTTCCTCGAGTATCAGATCGTCTTCTTTCACACGTCCTGGGACTGGCGGTGGCATAGGTGGAAGGTCGGGGCGCACCAATTCCGAAGTGGGATGGGATGTGACTTTGACTTGGGCATCGTTGGCGAGCTGCTCGGCTACGGTCTGGGCTACATTCCACAGCAGCGGATTGGCCGGGTCATCCTTAAAGATCTGGTTCAGGCTCTGCGCCGCGATACTCAGGACTATGGTTTGTTCCAGGGCCCGAGCTGTAAATAGCCGTGGTTCGGCGGTTTCTATCTGCTCACTACCAAGGGCGCATATGGCGTGTCGACTCTCCAACTCGGATCCGCCGACTGTGAGGACGATACTGCCCTGTGCCAAAACATGGATATGTTGTGCTGTTTCCCCCTCTCGAAACAGGATATCCCCCTGCTGCATAGCCCGAGTCTCCAATTCGGTAGCGATGTCCTGGAGTACGTTCTCGGCCAGATTACCGAACATAGGAACCTGCTTCAGGATAGCCACTGCATCAATATCGACCGTAGACTCCTGCTCCTCATCGAAGAAGTGGACCCAGATGGCAGTCGCATTATCCGATCCACCGCGGGCCATAGCATCGTCCAGAAGATCGGCCACCAGCTCATCGGGAGGGTCCTCATGATGCTTCGATAGATGTTGTTTCAGTTCGTCCGAGCCGATGCCGTCATAGAGGCCATCCGTACAAAGAAGAAACCCACATTGGGCTCCCAGGCCATGTGTAGACACCTCGGGTTTTAGCTCGTCGGTAACACCGAGGGCGCGTACCCCCACATTTCGAAAAGGGCTTCCATCGGTGGTATCTTCGTCTCCTAGCTCAGCCTGGGAAAGGTCGCCGGCCAGGGAATGATCGTGTGTGAGCAACTGGACCGAATCCCCTTGAACGGTATACAGGCGAGAATCTCCCACATGGCCGATGTAGAAGTACCGGTTGCCGAGAAGCAGTAGGGTTAAGGTACTGCCCATCCCGTTGAATTCTGAGCGCTCACCAGCTTTCTGCCGTATGCCCTGATGGGTGATCGTGAGCGCTCGTTTGATGAGATGGCCGATCTTTATCTTGTTGATTTCGTTTTCGTCGGCAAGCCATCCAAAGAGGTTCTTTCGATGGCGCTTTAGAACGGCACGCGTCAGATTGACAGACAGGGCGCTGGCGGTCCCACCTCCGGGACGCCCACCCACTCCATCCGCCACGATGAAGAGGCGCATATTGGGGTCGATAAGATAATTATCCTCGTTGCGGTCTCGAACGGGTCCGCATTCCGTTCGAGCGGCAAAGTCAACGTTCATTTCAGAATTTCACATGGGATTGAACGTAGGCCCAATGAGCTGGTGATGTCGTGAACTCTGTTGAGTTGGGCGGAGTGACAGCATCTTTGACAGCGTCGCCGGGCATGAAGATCGCATATCCCGCGCGGATCTCAAGGAATTCACCACGCTGGTAGGTGGTGGACAGATGAAGCTCAGTCCCGATGCTACGAGAGTCGTATTCGTCGACTGGATATTGGGGACCAATGCCCGGAATACCGCCACGGGTTGACGCCAGGAAGGCCGAATGGAAGCCAAGCTGGACCGACATATAGGATACCGGCTTCAGCTCGGCTCGCAGGCTGGCAAGAACCAGGTTGCTAAGGCGCAGGATGCCCATCGGATCGAGGTGGTAATAGGTGTCCGGAAAGAGGGGGTCGAAGTTCACATCTCGGTCGTCTGTGGGATTTCCGTCACCGCTGGCTGCGTAGATGTCGAAGTGGAATTTCGGCTTTACCTCGTGTTCCACCCCATACTGAACATGGACATGATAGGCGGTCGCGAAGCGATCTTTAGCCTCACCCGTCAGATTTCGTACGGTCCCTATCTGAATCGCCGCCTCGGCGTCGTATTCAAGGCCCTTTACCGGGGTCCCCGTCGCCCGAAAGCTCAGGGTTGTCAGTTGTTTGCCAGTGGGTCCGGTCGATCCATTGTTCAGATAATAGATTTGTAACTCGGGTTTAAACCAGGGTCCGATCTTGGAGGTTCCAAGTACCAGGCCACCAAGATCCACGTCCGGATCGGATGTTGCCACACGTTCCTGCACCATGGAATAGAACAGGTCGAGATTGAACATATCGTGGACATAATTGATGCGCATGCCATCGAAGGCTCGACCGGTATTGGACCAGTCATCGATTCCAATCAGCATTCCGGATCCATAGCTGAAGCCCATTCGACCTATATCCAGGGTTAGGCCTTTCACCATCGGCGGTGCGAGGCTAACATACCCCTCGTAGAGGCCCAGTTCGCCATCGTCGGCTGATGTAGACAGCTCGGAGCCAAAGGCCCGGGCGTCTTGCGCGGTAATATGGGCCGACACCTTATCGGTTGCTTTGTAGACAAGTCCGAAGCGGAGTCGTTGATTATAGCCCGTCTGACGGTCGGAGGTGTCGGACGAGAAGTCCGAATGGTTGTTACGCATTTCACCGCGGGCCCGAACGTCCGCAGTTGTCGTTACGGACGGATTCAAATCGTTCCGTCCTTCGGGTTTCTTCTCGAGCTTCTTGATTCGCTTCTTGAGGAGCTTCAGATGCTTTGATTTCTTAAGAAGGACCTTTCGAAGCTTCGAGACCTTGTTTTCCAGGGACTCAATCTGCTTGGTCTGTTCCGATACACCTGCTTCAGTCTTGGCGCCCTGGGAGATCTGGGTCTTCATGCCCTCACGTAACGCCTGTAGATCTTCGAGTACGGAGTCAAGGGTGGTACGAAGCAACTCAAGTTCATCCTGTATGACCTTGACCTGGTTACGAAGATTCGCTGCCTGGGCCTCTTGTGGCACGGCTATAAAAAATACCAGAAGAAGGGCCAGAATACCGGCCATAAGGCCAGGGCGAACCCGATACGTATTGGATTTGGTAGACATTTGTTTTTCCCTCGGTCGATCCCAACTCTTCGGAACGGTCCAATAAGCCATGCAGATGAAGGTAGAGCAGGGGTTATGCGGTGTCAACCCGAAGCCCCCCGTTTTTTGCGCACCGGATGGCTGGAAAAATTGTTGATCGGGAGTCAACAAACCGTGCTCAGCCCTAAATTGATCGGTTTCCGTGATGAAGCAGGAGAACCCGGTCTTGCCAGTCGGGCGGAAGGCGCGACTCGAGTACGGTGAAGGCCTCCTCGGGAGAGTGTTTTCTTGAGAGGTGCATCAAGACAAGTGTCTCGCAACCGAACTGGTCCAGGTTTGCAATCACATCGTCTACGTGGGTGTGGCGACCGGCATGGGCGTGTTTGACGCTGGTCCGAAGTGCCGAGCCTTCCTCTTCGGAGCCGTAGAAGGAGCACTCACTTACGATGACCCGAGCCGAACGAGCGATGGGATCATTCAATAGTCCCTGGATCATGCTATCGCCCGTAAAGGTAATCAGATGTTCGATATGCTCATCGGAAACCTCTTCGCCGGCGCGTCGCCGTGTCGCGATCTCGGGACCGGTAAGCCCCTGGTACTCCGGTTTGAGCTTACGGGCCTGACGGCAGAGGGTGTAGCCCAGGGCGGGTATAGAGTGTACCGAACGGTAGGGGCGTAGAAGCAATTTCGCGTCCAGCTTCAGGTAATCGCCGGGCACAGCGGTCTTGAATTCGACGTCGTAGGGGTTTCCCTGAACTTTTCCCCAGATTTCGACCACGGCCTTGAGGGATGGAATCAACTCCTCTGGCGCAAATATGGTGGCCGGCCCGAGCCGAAGGAGTTTTCGTTGGCCGAGATAGGACGCGATGGCTCCCGCATGGTCCATATGCCCATGGGTAAGGGCCATATAGGGCATTCGTAGGGCCTGGGGTGTGACCGTACCGCAGTCAAAGCAGATCTTTGCCTCGGGGATCTGCAGGCTGGTGTAGATCCCTGCGATGGACAGACCGTGCAATGTCATATGCACGGCGGGCAGGTCCAGTCTGTGGTCGGAGCCATCCATTATCGTCTCTCCAGAGAATCGCCACGCCCTACGACGTGTGCAGGGTCGACGCTACGAGAAAGCCATCGGTCGGTCAACGGATGAGCTTTCGGAGGGCTCCAAATTTCGGGTTCTTACGGCACTTCCTCTTGCAGAAATGCACCCACCGTTGGTAGGGTCAAAAACATGGCGCAAATCATACCAATCAACCAGACCCGACAATTCTCTCTTGTGGACGCACAGGGCTTACTGCCCGTGATTCGGCGCGTGACGAATCGGGCTGTAAAACGCTACCGGCAGACACGTTCGAAGCTTGAAACGATGTCCAAAACTCCCGAGCAACGGGCGATCATTGAAGAGCAACTCCATGGGATCATGCTCGAGTGGTCTGACGCCTTGCTACGGCTTGGCTGCGAGTCCCGCGGTCTCTGGATTGTGGATTTCGACTGTGGTGATGGCTATTACTGCTGGAAATTCCCCGAAGAAGACGTCTCGTTCTACCATCCCTATGACAGCGGCTTTGCGGGTCGTATCCCTGTCGACATCATGTCGGAAGATAATTTCAAGGGAACCCAGCACTGATTCAGCAGCGGAAGAGCCTGCGAAAATTAGCGCGGATGATGTCGCGTAGCTCGTCGTTGGATAGCCCTAGAACCTCGGCCATAGCGGCCACGCCGCGAGGTACATAGGCCGGCTCATTGCGCTCACCCCGATCGGGTCCCATATACGGGCAGTCGGTCTCTGTCAGAAGCTGGGACTGTGGGATCTCCGAAACGAGCCGCTGAAATGCATCGGAACGAACGACAACCGGCGGGATGGACAAATAGTAGCCGGCTTCTGTGATGGCCCTGGCGAGCTTGAGCTTCCCACCGTAGCAGTGAAAATCGGCCCGCTTCACATTCATCTCCTGAAGAATTTCGAAAACCCGGCGCTCGGCTTTTCTTGAATGGATAATGACCGGCTTATCGTGTTTTTGCGCCACTTCGATGAGGCGTCGAAAGACATATTCTTGTTTGTCGGGAAATTCTTTCACCCAGTGTTGGTCCAGGCCGATCTCGCCAATAGCGATCAGTTGATCGGCGACGCTATCAATGAAATCGATCTCCGCATCCACGTCGAAGGGTGCGGGTGGGGGATAGTCATGTTCCCAGCCGGTTGCGGCGATCTCGTTGGAGATGGCATCTACGGGATAGATCCCCAGAGCTGGGAGAAGATGCGCATGGGCCTTACAAAGCTCCAATACGGCCCGATTGGAGGTGGGCTCCAGGCCATTGACGATGACATATTCGAGCCCGGCCGCCGCGGCGCGTTGTGCGACTTCGTGTTCTTCACCCTGAAAACGAGGGTGGATCAAATGGGCATGGACATCGACGTACATCAGGAACTCTCCAGCTAATCCCTTGTATCGTAGGCGTCGTGAGGAACAAAGAGGAATCGAACATGGCCTCTGCAGGCCAGGGCTCGCCATCCCCGGTCGGAGCAGGTAGACTCCAATTCAGGCGCTGGTGCCAGGCGTTTCGGATACGATGCTGAGGAGTAGACCATGGCGGATGTCTTTGATGGACGTGGAAAGGCCCCGGAGAATCAGGGTGGAGTGGCAAATCCACCATCTCTGACCCAGGGTGGTGGGGCAAACCATTCGATAGAGTTCGACAACGAAACCGGAGAAATGGCCGTGGTTCTTCCGCCCCATCTTGCCCACTTGAAAAACGACCTGTCCCGAGCGGTCTACGAGGAGTTTTTCCTCTCAAATCCGGACGCGATCGGGGATATATCCGAGTTCATCTCGGCCTGGCTGAAGGAACACGCCGACCCTTGATGGTCGCGCGGAGTCGTAGCGGTGATTTATTTATCATTCGATCAGGATTG
>CAUZEG010000203.1:0-6906 GCA_963578775.1 Myxococcales bacterium | reverse complement strand
TTGGCACCGACCGCGGTACATGTAGACGGTACGGCGCGTCCGCAGGTCGTAGAGGAGCGCGACGACCCCTGGCTCTTTGAGGTTCTATCCCATTTTCGCAGAATCAGCGGCTGTCCGATGCTGATCAATACCAGCTTCAACCGCCACCGAGAGCCCATTGTTCGCAGTGGTTCCGAAGCTCTGGAGTCTAGCCAGGCGATTGGTCTTGGTGGTGTTGTCATCGGCGGTGAAATACGGGTATTCGAACATGCCTCCACCGATCGACGAGCCCAGGGGGCGGGACGATAATGCAGTTCTGGTGGAACCTTCTCCCTCTTCCGCTGCAAGATGTTGTGGCCATTACGGCATACGTCTTATTTCCCGGACTTCTCCTGGCGCGTTTATTTGTGAAAGAAGCGAAGTTCGAGCAATGGTTCGCGGCCGTTGTTCTGATTGGATTGGTCGTTCCCGCTATAACCGCCTTTGCGGTTGCACTAATCACCAGGCGGTATGTTGATTGGGTCGTTTTGACGGGTTGTACCCTGATCATTGTGGCCTTTGCCATCGGCATACTGCTTAACCGTGGACGGCGCTGGATGACCTGGCGACTCCCGAAGCTCGACCGGCCCGGTCGATATGCGCTGGTATTGATGGCGGTGACTCTGGTTGTGTATCTGATCAACTATGACCGTCGCCATTTCGGATATGGCTGCGTTCATAGCGTTGTGATGGTTTCTATGACTCCGGACGCCTACCCCACGGGAGAAGACCCGCCGACGCCAGACGCCGCCAAGAGGATGGGTCTCATCGATAAACAGGGGGTCGGACAACGATATGGGACCACGGCGATGATCGCTCCGCATGTGGCCTATCTTGGTTTTTGGGGCTTTCGCTGGATTTACGCCGTATTGGCCGCAATGGGTGCGATCCACGCCTTCTTATTGGCCCTACAGTTGGGTCGTGGGCGGATCTGGTTGGGTGTAGCGGGCTGGGCCTTTGCGACTTTTCATCCCCAGGTCCTCCGAATCACGCTTCTCGATGAGAACTTCATGTCCTTCCACCTGGGGATCGCAGCTCTATATTATCTGCTTCGGAAAACGCCCAAACCGGTTGTGGCGGGGATCGCAGCCGGGGCCGCCATCGGGATCCGCCATATCGGACTCGGCCTGATCCCGGCCGGCTGTTTTCTACTCTTCCGAGGACGTGAGGATTGGCGCAAGGTGGTCGCCTACACGTTTACGGCCGTTTTGATGAACGCTCCGGTCTTAATCCACCATCAGGCGACCTATGGAACGATATTTACCCATCCCCATTTCGAGGATGAGAACCGGGCGGAAGATGCACAGGGGTATCCGATTCGGTTGGATTACGATTTTCTTGGAATGGATTGGCAATATGCCGGCCTGTTGAACTGGCCCATTCAATCGGAGTTGACCCGGACGCCCTACAATCCCCTCCCCACCCTGTTCTACCATCCGGTCAATCTCGTCGATCATCAAGGTGTCCTCGTGACTGCATTGGCCCTTCTGGGTGTATGGATGCTGGTGGTGATACGTCGGCGTCTATTCTGGGCTCTGGCTATGTGGGTGCTTCCTCCAGTGCTTCTTCTCGGGGTTCTCGAAAACTGGATGGACCCGGTTAAGATGGGGGTCTACGTTTCGATCTTTCCGGGATTATTGCTGTGTTTTGTCCTTGGGCTGTCCGAGGCACGAAAGCGATGGGTGGCTGTGCTGGTCCTTTCGGTCGTGACCCTTGTCGCGGTTAAACAAGCTGCGTCGGTACGGGTTGATCCGGATCCCAATTTCAAGACCTTGTTTCCAGATGTGCGGGCCGAGCACCCCAGCTATTTCAAATGGGCGCGTCGCGGGGTTGGAGTGGGCAATCTATTTCCTGATTATTCCCGTGTCGAGGAGTATGGGGCGTTTCACACCATCGATCGTATTGGGGATGTATTCGATGAGTTAATCGATCGACGCTTCGTTCGGCCTGTACCCAAACCCGCCGTTCAGACGGAGGGCGTCGACATGAAGCTAGACATTGCGGCTCCCTGGGTGGGGCGGAGGGATTTCCTGTCGCTATCTCCCTCGACCGGCCCGGTAATCGATTTGATGGCTCCTGGGTCGGCCTATGAGATTGATGCTTGGCCGCTGGGGTGGAGTGATGTTCCTGCCAGTGTTCGTATGGTGCATCGTGAAGACGGTGTGATCGGCATCTTCCTTCGATTTCAGAATCAGCCCTTTGGTGATTTTCGCACCGCTCATTTTGATCAGGCTCCTGCCGAACGTCCGGCCCGAAAGCGACTCGCCGTACCCGAGTCGGAGGGCTTGCATCTACGGGTTCCGCGGGGTGCGCGTATCCGAATCGTGGAGACCATCAATATGCATGATGGCTTATTCGTGGTCTGGAAAGGGCGGGTTTCCGCGCGTGCCGTTCGGCTTTACCCGGGCCGGCGATTGTTCCATAACTGAGCACAACAGGAGGGGTTGGTGCTGACTGGGCTAGGAAATCTTGTATATGTGCTGGGCAGTTGGGTTCTTTTTTTCCTGATTCCCGGATGCGTATTGGCCAGTATGGCGACCCGGCGATTTGAGAACGCGTCGATCACCGTATCCCTCGCCCTCTGTTGGGCCTTCTCCCTATTCCTGGTTCCTGCGGTCACCTTTGCCGTGGCAGCGGTGTTTCAGTTGCCGATCAGTTACGGTTTTAGCCTGGGCTTGACCGTGGTCTGGTTAGGGGTGGGTTATCGCCATCTGTCGGCCGTGGCCGCTTTCATGAAACGACTGATGGATCGCTCCCGATGGAGGGACATGGCAACCGAACATCGGTGGCTATTTGCCCTGGTGACGGTCGCGTTTTTGTACCAGCTATTATTCTTCGATTCGGGATTCCACTATCTGTGCACCTACAAACCGGTGGCGATCGCGTCCGGTTACGGCGAAATGGTTGGCCATACGAGCGCCAATACCAACTTCTGGTATGAGGGACACCAGCGCTGGGGTGTATCGGCCCTATTGTCGCCTGCCTACTCCCTATTCGGTTATATCGGCCTGCGCATGTTCTGGGGCGATGTCTTCGCGTTCATACCGTTGGCGGCGTGGGTCGTAGCTAGGCGTACAGGCCTGTCCCGGTCTGGAGCGTTGGCTACCAGCGCAATTGCCGCCCTTCTACCCTGGGTGGCCGGGGTTGCAGACCAGAACCGGATTGTCCTTGCGCTGACGTTCTTTGTGGCTCTGATATTGGTTTTGAAAGATTGGATGCCGATATTTTTTGGCTTTGCTGTGGGCCTTCTTCTTGCGGCGGAACCCGCGGCGATTCTGGGTGTATTGGCCCTCGCATTGGCTTTGCGATCGCGGGTGGAATGGAACCGGACCGATATTCAATATCTTCTGGGTGGATTGGCCCTGGGCCTTGGGCCGGCCTTGTTACGGTACAAGCTTGCCTATGGGACCGTATTTTTTCACGAGCACTTCACCTATATACCCTCTGTTCCCTACGAGATTCTGGGATTGGACTTTTCCTTTCCGGGATTTCTGAATTGGCCCCTGGCGGATGAGTTGGTGCGGTCCCCATTCAATGCGTTACCCAATCTGGCCATGCTACCGTTGATGCTTTTACGGCAGTTTGGGCTGATAGCTTTTGCGGTAATCTGTTTTGGCGCCGTGGATGGGCTGCGTCGACGACAGAGTTGGGCGGTCGCGTGGGCCTATTCTATCCCCGTTCTGGTATTTCTCAGCCTGAACGAGAACTGGGTGGAGAGGGACAAATGGGATATCGTGATCATGGTGTTTCTCCCTCTGTATCTGGCCTTCGGTGCGGGCTTTGAATGGCTCTATAGCCGGGGCAGGAAAGCGATCGTCTATCTGGCGCTGGGAGTGGGGCTTTGCTTTGGCCTTCACCAGGCGCTGAACCGGATAGACGCCAAAGCCGATACGCGGATGTGGCCTGCCTATAGCCAACTCGCGGACCGTCTTGAAGCAGAAAAGAAGGCCTATCAATGGGCTCGTCTCCCGGTGGAAAATAGCGCTTATCTAGAAGTGGAAAAACAGTACTTTCAGCAGGTGCATCTATTGCCGGGGATCCACCGCGAGATTGGCACCCGGCATCGTGCCAATCTATCCCCGCATGCGTTGGTCAGCCGGGCGCGCTTGCTGCTGAAGGAGTTGGATTCACTGTATTACCATCTGGCGAACTCCAACGCGGCCACCACGCTAGATCCACGGACAACGGATTCCTTTGTTCGCTGGAGTCTGCGTTACCCGCCCACCGAGGGTCTTCTCCCAGATTTGACGAGTGAGTTACCCATGAATGGCTGCTTCCAGGAAGGAAAGAAAACCGTCGTCATCGATGGCCAGAATCCACACTTTTTTTCCGTGGACTGGAGTGACCAACCTATCTCGGTCATGTTTCACTCGGATCCGCTGCGAAATCTATCGGCCATCATCGTCCAACGTCGCACAAAGATGAAGGTCCCGTCGGAGGTAGAGAAGGCCCACTGCCTATGGTTTCCTATCGTGAAGGGGCATACCGTTCTCTTTGTTGATCAGATCTCCATAGAGCCAAGTCGTGCCTATTCGTATCGAGTCCTGGAAGAGGGGGCCGATCCGAACACCCTCGTTCTACGTTTGTTGACTCGCTGAGGTACAGGGTATTGGCGCATCGGGGGGCCACGGCATATGATTTGGTGGATGGTTGTTTCGTTCAAGACCATAGCGGGGGCGGGAGTGTCCCTTTCATGGAGCCGATGATCACATGACGGATTCGGGCAGCACGCCGACCTATATTCTGGGAGTTTCGGCCTTTTATCATGATGCCGCAGCCGCTCTGCTGCGCGATGGTGTTGTGGTGGCCGCTGCCCAGGAGGAGCGTTTTACTCGACGCAAGGGTGATTCGTCCTTTCCGCACCAGGCCATTGCCTACTGCCTCGAAACGGCGCAGATCGATGTGGATCGGATTGACCATATGGTGTTCTACGAGAAACCCTGGCTGCACTTTGAGCGTCTTCTGGAAAGCCATCTGTGCTCGGCCCCTCTGGGACTGCGGGCATTTTTGGCCGCAATGCCGTCCTGGTTGAACAAGAAACTCTTCCTACGACGCGCCATTCGTCGTGAACTCAAGAGCCGGGTCCCAATCCTGTTCTGCGAACACCATGAATCTCATATGGCCGCGGCATTCTACCCCTCACCCTTTGAAGAGGCCGCGATCCTCACCGTGGACGGTGTTGGGGAATGGGCGACCACCTCTTTCGGCCAGGGGCAGGGCCGGGAGTTTGAAGTTCTGGGTGAGCTTCATTTCCCCCACTCGGTAGGACTCCTCTATTCTGCGTTTACCGCCTATCTGGGATTCCGGGTAAACAACGGTGAATATAAGGTTATGGGGTTGGCCCCATACGGGGAACCGGTCTATGCCGATCGAATCATGGAAGAGCTCATCGATCTTCGTCCAGATGGCTCCTTCCGACTCAATATGCGCTACTTTGACTATATGCGGAATCTTCGAATGACGAATCGTCATTTTGAAGCCCTGTTTGATGGCCCGGCCCGGATTCCAGAGACTGAAATCAGCGTACGGCATATGAATGTTGCGCGTTCCCTTCAGGTTGTGACCGAGGAGATTCTGTTGCGGATGGCTCGTCATGTGCATGACCAGACGAAGCAGCGGCACCTGGTGCTGGGTGGAGGTGTAGCCCTCAACTGTGTGGCGAACGGGCGGATTCTGCGGGAAGGCCCGTTCGACGACATCTGGATTCAGCCGGCCGCCGGGGATGCCGGGTCCGCGCTTGGTGCGGCGCTGGCGGTATGGCATCGATATCTGGAGCAGCCACGGAAGGTTACAGTCGACCAGGATGGGCAGCGTGGGTCGTTGTTGGGACCGTCGTTCTCGAGTGGAGAGATCCGCGAATTTCTCGATGCAGAAGCGGTCCCGTATCGAGAATCCTCAACCGATGAATTACCAGGGGCCGTTGCGGGTCACATTGCTGATGGGCGTGTAGTGGGGTTCTTCCAGGGTCGTATGGAGTTCGGGCCCAGGGCCCTTGGTTGCCGGTCGATTCTAGCCGACGCACGAAGCCCCGAAATGCAAAGGACGCTTAATTTGAAGATAAAGAAGCGGGAGTCGTTTCGACCCTTTGCGCCCGCGGTACTGCGAGAAAAGGTCTCGGAGTGGTTCGATCTGGATAAAGCGTCGCCGTATATGTTGCTGGTTACCGATGTGGCAGACAAGCAGATGATCGCCCCATCGGATTCGGAGGTAGAAGGGTTTGCTCGGCTTCAGGTGGCTCGCTCGACCATACCGGCGGTGACCCATGTGGATGGCTCCGCTCGTATTCAAACGGTGGAGCGGGATACCAACCCCCTGTTTTTTGATGTTCTGCAGGCATTTCAACAGCGAACCGGTTGCGGCGTTCTGGTCAACACGTCTTTTAATGTTCGTGGTGAGCCGATTGTATGCACGCCGGCGGAGGCCTATAGCTGCTTTATGAAGACCGCGATGGACGTTCTTGTCATGGAGAACTTTGTGATCCAGAAGGCCGAACTTTCGCAGGTGGAATCATGACGACGGCCAATCACAAGAACCTGACACCGGCCCAGGTGCGTGGCTTTGGCATGGTGATGACCGTGGTGTTTACGGCCATTGCCTGTTTCGGTGTGTGGCGCGACGAGTTCCTATGGACCGATCTTCGACTTGTACTCCTCGGATGTGCGGGGGGCTTTGCGCTCGTGACCCTGGTTCGTCCGCAACTCCTTTACCAGCCGGCGCGGGCCTGGTTGGCCTTTGGCCGAATACTGGGCAGCGTTATGACCGCAATCTTATTGACCGTGTTCTTTTACAGCCTGTTCACTCTGGTGAGTTTGCTGCGGCGCCTATTCGACAAGGATAGCATGGGCGTGAAATGGACGCGCCGAAAAGACACCTATTGGCGTAGCCGTC
>CAUZEG010000202.1:0-6952 GCA_963578775.1 Myxococcales bacterium | reverse complement strand
GCCTCGATAACGACTGCGATGGTACCCCCGACGAGGACCTGGGGAGCACCACCTGTGGTGTCGGCGAATGTGCGGCGAGTGTCCAGAACTGCGTTGGCGGTGCGGAACAGACCTGTGTCCCGGGCGTTGGCTCAGCAGAGATCTGCGATGGCCTCGATAACGACTGCGACGGTGAAACCGACGAAGCCTTCAATCTTCAGGACGACCCCGGCAACTGCGGCGCATGCGGGGTAGTATGTCCCAGCGGTGTATGTGGTGCTGGAGCATGCCAGTCGGCAGCCTGTGACGATGGTGTTCTGAACGGTGAGGAGACCGATGTGGACTGTGGTGGGCTGTGCCTTACTACCTGTGCCGATGGTCTCCAATGTCTGAGCGGTGTGGACTGTCAGAGTGGAATATGTGAAGCCGGAGCATGTTCCGTACCCAGCTGCACAGACGGGCTGCTCAACGGCGATGAACTCTATACGGATTGTGGCGGCAGTTGCCCCGGTCCAACACCGGGACTAACCCAGCTGATTCCGGGGGGCGAAGGTACTCCCGTTGGCAACCTCACAGCTACGAACTACCAGGCAGGTATTGAGACTGCGTTCAACCAGGACGAGAACCCCACCCACGTCTTCGCGACAGAGGGAGCCGGAAGCGATGGTTCGATAAATCCCGGCTACCTGGGCAAGGACTGGGGTAGTGGGAATAGCAAGGTGATCTCTGGGGTCCAGGCCTGGACGCCATTGGATACGAACGGGTTCTTCATGTCCGGGGGGGGTACGGTAACCCTTACCCTACAGGGCTCGGACGATAACTTTGTAACGACCGTGGATCTGGGCAGTAGTACGATTTCCAACGCTCCACAAACCCACTATTCCAAGACGTCGGGCTACATAACCACGACCGGGTATCGGTATCACCGCTTGAAGATTGAATACTCGGTGGCGGCAGGTTCTCGATGTGACGTTAGTGAGCTGCAGTTCTTCGAGGTCACCGAGGTGTGTGGTGTCCCCGCTCCGTCGGCAGCGGGTGATATTGTGATCACAGAGATCATGAAAAACCCCTTCACTCGACCGGATGGGGATGGAGAGTGGTTTGAGATCTACAATCCGAGTCCGGATACCTCCTACGATCTGGCGAATTGTGCGGTGTCCGATCTGGGGTCGGATGGGTTCTTGATTTCAGAACTGGCCATCGGTCCGGGGGAACATAGGACCCTGGCCGTCAGCTCGATCCCTGGATTCACAGCGGATTATAATTATGACGGGCAGATGACGTTGGCCAATGGGGATGATGAAATCCTTATTCACTGCGGTGGTGTATTGATCGACCAGGTCGATTATACCGACGCGGCCTTCCCGGATAGCACCGGATCGTCCATGTCATTGAACGATGCCAGCGACGACAATAGCCTGGCAGCGAGTTGGTGCGATGGTGTCGCCGTATTTGCCACAACGGCCGACGGTGTCTCTGGCTTTGACTACGGCTCTCCGGGTAGCGTCAATCCACTCTGTCCCTGATCGCCGTTCGATCAGCCGGCTCCGACGGCTTCCGGTTGGGCGAGGATCTTTCGAGTCTGAAGGTGCCAGTACACCCATAGGCCATGGAATAGGGCGAAGGTGGCGAGAATCGCCCAGGCTCCGACGGGGCGTCCCGGCCCGTCCTGGACGATGGTCCAGAGGATCCCGTAGAGGGTCACCCCGGACCAGATCACCTTTAGATTCAGCATCGCCACGAAGGCCGAAAGATCGGCGTTCCGCCCCAGGAGGGATTCGATCCCGATTCCAAACAGAGCCGCCGCCACAATGCGCGCGCAATAGGGATCTGCCGCCTGCCATCCCAGGGCTTCCAACATCGCCACGGGCGCTAGAAAGAGTGGTACGGCCACCAGGATATCGGCCCAGAAGTGGACCACGAACCAGGTTCGCAGGGAGGGTGGTACGCGTGGATCGAGTTTCGTTTCCATGATGAATTCCGGGTATGCAGATTGGGTGTTCGGTATGGTTATCGGAATCGTTTCAATCGGACAATAGCGGTATCCATGATGGTGCGGGCACGGAGACGCGCATCATCTTTTCTCCAATTTGGAGCATCGGTACTCCGATTTGCATAGTCCCGAAGTCCTCTATGGGGGGGTGCGTTTGGACCTGTTCGGATGCATGCTATCCATCACCTGGTCTGGCATGGCCCGTGCAAAGAAGAAGGCATGACTTTGAATGATATCTAAATTACGAGGTTCCAAATGCAACGCCATAAGAAAAAGCGCAGTCCTCGAGCTACATTGTATCGAATCGTTCTACTGGCCTTTGTATTTGTGATCCTGAAGGGGGATGAAGGTAGTGGCATCCTGTCTTGTAGTGACTCCGAGAAAAATCCCTACTCGGATCTTTGCGTGAAACCGACCGCGCTTGAAAATCTTCTGAATGGTTGCGATGAGTTGACAGGCGCAGATCTGAGTGGCGCGTATCTGAGTGGTGTGTACCTGCGACGAGCGGAACTGTCCGGTGCGAACCTGACAGACGCGGTCCTGAAATACGCCGATCTGGAAGGCGCGAATCTGACCAACGCGAACCTGACCGGCGCGGTCCTGGAAGACGCGAATCTGTACAACGCCGATCTGGAAGGAGCGAACCTCACGGGCGCGAATCTGAACGACGCCTACCTGAGCCGTGCAGATTTGCGGAATACGAACCTGGCCGACGCGGATCTGGAAGGCGCGAACTTGAAATACGCGAAGGTGGTGGATGGAAATCTGACCAACGCGAACCTGAGCACCGCGAACCTGTACTATACGAACCTTGCTTTCGCGGATCTGACCGGTGCGTACCTGACTGGTGCAGATCTGACCAATGCGAACCTGGAAGGCGCGAATTTGAACCAGGTTGCGTGGCGAAACACAACCTGCCCAGACGGTACCAATAGCGATAATCATGGGGCCACCTGTTGTGGACATCTGAACGACGCCGTCCCCAGTGCAGGATGTGACTAGTTCCCTACGGCTTGAAAGACAGCCTTCGTTCCGGCCAGCCGGGGGCCTTTGGCAGCATCAACCGATTGTTATGAGCGGGGTATTATGCTGAAGTGGCCGCATAATAATCCAAAGGGGGCAATGTGACTTCAAGACAAACAAAGCTATTCCTGATCCTCGCGCTCGTGTCCTTTGCCTGGGTTAGCAATGCACATGCGAAACGAAAGGCACCGAAAACAGTCACTCCTATAGACCATTCTGGCGTTACATATGTGGTGAAACACTGGGGTAACGAGAGTGGCTTGAAGCAAAACGGTGGCTATCTTGAGGCCCAGGATCCTCGAACTGGCGAAAAGCTTTGGGGACTGACGGTGTACATCATCGATTACGTTGCCGGCCTGGAGGGCGATATACAGGACGTATTCATCACTTCGATGCGGGTCGACAAGGCCAGGAATCTGTTGATCGTCGAGAACGCGAAAAAACAAATCTACTGGGTCGATCCAGTAAAGCGTACCGCTACCCACGTGATTCGGTCGTCCCGTGGACGCAGCAAGTAGGGATGTGACGAGTTCCCTACGGTTTGAAAGACAGCCTTCGTTCCGGCCAGCGCGGGGTCTCGCCAGCCAGCTTTGTTTGGAATATACTCAGCCTTCGCGCGGAGGTTGCCGCGCGACTGGATTGCTATTCCTAACCAGATTAGAGGGTGTGTGATGCATCTCGTATTTCTCGTACTATTCGCATTATCCGGGGTTCTTACGGCCTGTGATGATGAATGTATATTGGCCCAGACACGGTGCCAGGGAAGCCAGGTGCAGGAATGTAAGAAAGACGATCACCTGGGAATGGGAGTTGGTGGCAAGCTTTCAGATCCCACGCTTCATAACTCCTGGCAGGCGATCTTTCTATGTCCCGAAGGCTCCAGTTGTGACCCGGACTCTTTGAAGTGTATGACCGAGGAACCGAGACCCGAATGCGAGGCTCTGCCAAATCAAACGGGCGAAACCTGTATCGAAAATTGGAAGGCTACCTGCGTCAATGGGTATTGGGATAGGACGCCAGCTTATGAAATTGGTTCCATCGGCGAAGGGCGTACGGACGAATGTCTGGAGAACTATATTTGCCTGGAACCAGCGAGTGGACCCGAAAAAGTGATCTGTGCCCTTGGTGGAGAACCAGTCCCCCTTTGTGAAGGAGCCGAAGCGGAAGGCAATGCATCATACTTCCGCTGTCTGGACGCGAAAATCAAAGCAGAATGTTATAAGGGCTATCAGATCGCTACAGAGCCCTGTGCTGCTTGCTTAGCCCTCGAGGACGGCACAATCTGCTGCGCTGGTTCTTTTCTAATAGGATGCCCTTAATATGTGGGTTCCGGCCTGTTTGTTGTATCGTAAGCAGTAGGCTTGTGAGCGTATAAGCCAGCCGGGTATTGCGTACGATAGACTATCGATGTTACTTGAAGCCGTGAATACTACGGATGACGAAGGGAACGTATGATGCCTCGAAAGAATAGGGCAATACTCGCTGCATTGTGGATTGGGCTCTATGCCTATGCCTGCAATCCAGACGAGCCTGGGTCACATACGGCCGCACTCGGGGGCAAAGCGGACCAGGCCGGCCTGCCGTCCGAGGGTATGAACTGGGCGGAGATCGAAAAACGGTGCCAAAGGCCTGCTGCGGATGAACCCATCATCTATAGCGACGACTTCCAGTGGGGGATCAGCGCGGAGGAGATGGGCGAAAGTTTCGACAAGATATACCACGCGGACAAGCGGCTCTCTGGTCGGGCCTATTATGACGAGGAGACACGGCAATATCTGTTGCCAGCTAAAAGCGCCTGGGGAGGGGCTGTAGTCCTGCCAACGCGTCTGATCGAAAACGTACGAAGGCATATCGAGAAGGCACTCCTACGGGGCTACGCGGAGTATGTATTCTTCCCCGATATGGGCCATGCCCATCTCTTTGTTCCAGACGAGATATGGGAGGCAGAGTATAAATCCACCCCCGTCTCCGAGATGTCTTTGATGTACTCGCGGATCTTCGACGATCCCGAGCTGTTGGTGTTGTACCATACGGCCGAACAGCTACAGATGTTGACCGAGGAATCCGAACTGTTGGACGATCGGCATCTGCGCTGGCGCTTCTTCACGCGCAATCTGGTGGGAGACAACGCCTACCTGTCACGACTCGATCTGCTGCATGAACCAACCCATCCATCAAATACCAGCCGTAAATTACCCGGGCATCGCTATAACGGCAGCGGATTTGATATCAGCGCAAACAAAAACGGCTGTTTCCCCTATGTGGTCGATGGGGTCACCTATTGGTTTGACTTCAGCCTTACCGATCCTCCCCAGAGACAGACCGGCGTAGACTTTTAGCGGCCCTGTTGTCCGTATATAAAAGGGGCCAGATATAGAGAGGGCGCTATCGCGTTGGCTCAGGCTACGGAGCCGGAACCAACACACAGATCCCCTCCTCCTCATTACACTCTGTTCCGGCCCCGCATTCGAAGACATGGTTACATAGCCCCCCGCAGCCATCCGGCCGGCCGGAGAAGCCGCATGTTCCTACGCAAGCAATCTTTGGGTCGCAGACGGGTGGCGGAGTACCGCACCACGGCACTCCCTTCTGCCGCAGTTCTTCGAGGGATGCCATAGACATACCGTCCTCTGGCTTGGCCGGAGGTTCGTAGCACCAGCGCAGGACTTTGAAATCGACGGCTTGTGGTCGGTTTCTAAGAGAAGAGTTCCGATTGCGACTTCTTCGGGCGTCCCGCTGGCGTGGTTGCCAGTCGCTGAATTCGCCCGTGTAGTAGCCGATAATATGGTATCGACCCTTGGGGAGCATCGCCACGACGAAGTCATTGATGTCGGGCACGCCTTCTGCGCTCGGAAAATCGAGGAAGGCTTCCGGGGTTGCATTGAGATCCAGATCCTCAAAATCGTGGTTTGCATGGACAAAAGTAGGGCAGGGGCAACCCCATCCGACAGTGGTCTGCACCTGGAATTCCACGATTGTTTTACGCCCCTCCTGCGCTTCTTCCATCAGACGCTCCACGATGGACACCAGATCCTCGCCACTTTTAAAATCGAGCCGCGAAGCTTTTGGAGCCGCGTCTTTTACCGCTGTTTTCGTACTTCCAGGCGTCGTAGCGCAGCCGTAGAGGAAGAGCATCAGTAGAAAAACAAAACGCATTATCTGGTCCCGATTACGGTCCGAGTATGGACCTGAACGATACTACCAACCATAGGATTTCCCTGTCGAGGTGGTGGGAGGGGACGGCTTTTTTGGAAAAGCAGGTGCTGTTCTGGCTCTGGGTCGTTATACTTTCCTTTCACCCATCAAGCTTCGGAGGACGGTATGGGTTGGATGAGACGCTCCATTCTAGCCGTATGCATGCTCCTGTTCTGCGGAACAGTGGCCTGGGCGACCGTGCCCGCGCGATTGGAGTATCAGGGTTATCTGACGGATATTGTGGGAACCCCCATCGATTGCCAGGGCTGTCTTACACCCTACGCTTTCAAGTTCTCCCTATACGATGATGTGGTGGGTGGTGAGGCGGTGTGGACCGAGACCCATTCGGGCATCGATGTGGTCAGTGGCGTATTTCGGGTGGAGCTCGGTGTGTACACGGATCTCGATTCGGAGTTGCTGGCAGGGGACCGTTGGCTTGAGATTCAGGTCAATGGGCAGGCGCCGATGGTGCCACGCCAGGGGGTCGTCTCGGCGCCCTACGCCCTGCGGGCCGATCTGGCGGAACGATCCCTGGAGTCGGAGAACGCTGTGACCCTGGGGGGGCAGCCGCTGGAGACCTTCGTCCAGGTGGCGGATACGGCCGATTTCATCACGACCGCCGAGCTGGACGAAATCCTGGCAGGCCTGGGCTACACTCCGGGGGACAATGACACCCAGCTGACGGAGGCCCAGGTGGACGCATTCGTGGCCAACAACAACTTCTCCACCGGCGACCACACCGTGGACACCAACACCCACCTC
>CAUZEG010000201.1:0-6991 GCA_963578775.1 Myxococcales bacterium | reverse complement strand
ATGTGCGCGTGACCGCTCCAAAAGATGTGGTGGTCGTGGCTACCGGCGTGTTGGCCGAACAGACCGAGGTGGGAGACAGGCGCCACCATCAGTTTGTGGCTGGAGCCGTACGCGAATTCACCGTACAGATGTCCAAGAAATACAGACAGGCCTCAAAGACGATCGATGGTGTGAAGGTCATTAGCTGGTTCCGCGAGAAGAACCGGGCCTCGGGTGAACGGGTTCTGGAATACGCAGGCAAGGCTCTGCAGATTTTTAATGCCGAGTTTGGCCCCTACCCCTATACGGAATTGGAGGTGGCCGAAGCCCCACTCATCGGCGGCGCGGGCGGGGTCGAGTTCCCGGGTCTCGTCACCATTGCGTCGATGTTCTACAACGACGAGACAGAACAAAGCGGTGATTTCTGGAGCCAGGCCTTTAGTCAAAATCCATATATGGAAGAGACCCTGGAATTTGTAGTGGCCCATGAAGTCGCCCACCAATGGTGGAACGCCGTTGTGGGTAGCGATAGCAAACTGCACCCCTTCGTCGATGAAGCGCTCGCCAATCATTCAGCCATTCTCTATTTCGAACGGGCCCATGGTGCCGAAGCCGCCGACAAACAACGGGTTCTCCAACTACGGTTGCCCTACCAACTGGCCCGCTGGACCGGTAGCAAGGATCGGCCGGTGGATCTGCCCACGAAGGACTACAATAACGCCATGGAGTATGCCGCCATCGTATACGGTAAAGGTGCCCTCTTCTTCGAGGAGTACCGAAAGCTGGTCGGTGATGAGCGCTATCTGACGTTCTTCCGGTCCTACTACGATCGTTTCAAATTCAAGATCGCCCGGCCAGAAGATCTGATCGGCGGGATCGCAGAGGCCGCCGAGGATTCAACCCGTGCGCGGCAGCTCGCCCAACGATGGCTTCACGAAACCCACGGTGACAAGGATATCGGTCGTCTATCGTTCTCCGAGGTCTATACGCTTATGGCGGGCCAGATGGATGGCGACAGCACCATTAAAGACATGCTCAAAAGCCTCGACGCAGGTCTTTTCGGAGATATTGAGGAACTCGTCAGCCAGATACTGGACCCCGATGGATCCGTGAAGGGCGACGTCTTCTCCACCGATGTCTTCAAAATGGTGATGGGGTTGCTCGGTGAAGGCAACCACGAATTTCAGACTGGGATGGCGCAACTAAGAGAGCTGCTGAAGCAGAATCCGGGGCTCAACAAAGGCACGGACATCGATCTTCGAACCGTCCTCAATATTACCCGCCAGCTGACCGGCTCGGACGAAGACAGTAAAAAGCTCCTCGACGCCGCCGATGTCTTACTGAAAATGATCGAGAGATAACGTCCCGACTGATCTATCCGGCCAAGCTACCAGGATAGAATTACTCGACCATGCCCAGAGTTGACGCCCGCTTCATTGAGGGGGTTCAGGCCGCTATTATAGGAGCCGCCGCCGCCTCCGCCATAGCCGTTGGACGAGCCACCTCCGCCGCCGGAGTAGCCACCGCCACCGCCACCGCCATAGTTACCGCCGCAACCACCGCCACCGAAGCCACCACCGCCATGATGGGGACCCGGGGGGCCTCCTGTGCCGCCGTTCAAGAAAGACAGGGCTGCTTCTGCAGAACAGCCGCCACAATAACAGCCACCATCGCCGGGGGGCACACCACCATTGCTATAGAACCCTGCACCGGCTCGGCCGGAGTTCATGGCTCCATCGGCGCCACCACCATTGCCACCGCTACCGCCCGAGGCACCACCTGGGCCAAGTCCCCCCAGTCCACTCTCCGAGATGACGGCGTCCTGTCCACCACTGACAGCACCACCGCCGCCACCACCTCCGGCCACGACCAGGGGGGTATCGCCGCGCGCTACATACGAACCGCCGCCACCACCGGTGCTGTTCATGAAATGACTGCCGGATGCCGTCTCACTGGCTCTTTTCTGGCCCACAAGGATCGACAAGCTCTCACCGGGCGTCACAATGAAGTCACCGCGAATATGGGCTCCTAGTCCGCCCGGCCCGGCATTTCCGTCGCTGCCCTGGGCACCCCAGGCTTCGACGGTCAATGAGGTAATCCCCGCCGGCACCGGAAAGGACGTGATGCTACCCGAATATTCGAATGTCTGGGTTACTTCGAGCTCGTCGCAGTTGACTCCACCCCAACCCTCCGGGCAGTCACAGACATACCCGGCGATCCCATCGAAACATACCCCATCGTTCAAGCATGGATTGGGGCTACAATCGTCAATGTTTACATTGCATAGGATCCCTTCAAATCCTTCGTCGCATTCGCAGGTGAAGCTGGCGATTCCGTCTTCACAGCTGCCATTCGCGCACGGGTTGGGATCGCATTCATCGATGTCGGTGCAGGACGTACCGTCGCCTGTAAAGCCGTCATTGCACGCACAGACTGTACCGACTTCAGTCGGCTGACAGGAGGCGTTTGGATCGGCGCAGATCCCCTCGGCGCTGGTATGTACACAGCCGTCGGCTGCGTCACAACTGTCCAGAGTGCAGACATTGCCATCGTCGCAGCCCAGGAAATCACTACCCACACAACTGCCGTCCGAACAGATATCGACAAGGGTGCAGACATTGCCATCATCACAATCCCCTTCCACGGGATCTGCAATACACCCCGCCATAGTATCGCAGCTGTTCACGGTGCAGTCGTTGCCGTCTCCACAGCTGAGCGATGTTCCCGAGACACAGGCCCCGCCGAGACAATAATCGGCCAGAGTACAGGCATCGCCATCCGAGCAGGTCCCCACCACATTATCGTGCTGGCAGCCCCCACCTGGAAGACAGGTGTCGACCGTACAAGCGTTTCCATCGTCACAGGCCAGAGAGCCCGTTCCCGTACACCAGCCATTGGAGCATTGGTCGTCGGTGGTACATTCGTTCAGATCGTTACAGACATCCGTATTCGGGGCGAATGTGCACCCCGCGTCCGGATCACAGCTATCATCGGTACAGGAATTGCCGTCGTCGCAAACCATCGCCGTGCCAGAGATACAGCCATCGGCGCCGCAGATATCCCCCAGAGTGCAGACATTCCCATCGTCACAGGGAGCGCTATTGGCCGGATGTTCACAGCCCACCAGGGGATCACAGACATCCGTCGTACAGACATTCCCATCAGTGCAGTCCAGCGGTGTCGCGCCATGACAGGTCCCCTCGCTACAGCTATCAACCGTGGTGCATTGGTTCCCATCATCACAGGAGGCCGCATTGGGTGTGAACATGCACCCACCGGCCGGATCACAACTATCGTCCGTACAGGGGTTGTTGTCCGAGCAGCTAATGGTCGTGCCACCGACGCAAGCACCATCACCACAGGTGTCACCCACGGTACAGGGGTTTTCGTCGTCGCAGGGGGCTTCGTTGAAGGCAAAGTCACAGCCCACCACTTCATCACAGAGATCATCCGTGCAGGGGTTGGTGTCCTGGCACTGCACTTCAGTCCCCGCACAGCTCCCGTCCACGCAGACATCTCCATGGGTGCAGGCGTTGTCATCACTACAGACCGAGCCTTCGAGGGGCGTATTTGAGCAGCCCGCTTCTCCATTGCAGACGTCCTGGGTGCAGGGGTTCCCATCGTCGCAGGTCGCCTCGTCAACGCTGCCATCACAATTATCATCAAGGCCGTTGCAGATTTCTTCGACGGCGTCGGGGGCATCGCAGGAACTGAGCCCTGTCTCCGTACAGACACGGGTACCCGAACAGGTTCCGATCGCATTGCTCAATTCACAATGGGTCAGCAATCCCAGATCGATGGCGGTCTGGGAACACTCGCAGACACCATCTTCAGAAATACATTGGCCGCTTAGCGCGCCCCCTAATGACGTAGCCTCTTCGCATACAAATCTCTCGGGACAGTCCACATCCTCATCGCAGGAGGCACCACAGAACGAACCCTCACTCCCATAATTTATGCAGACGTTGGACGTCTCGGCGGTAGAACAGTCTCCATCGCTACTGCACGGTCGACAAAGATGGGTGAAATTGGAAACGCAGGCGAAGGTTAAATCCGAACCCGGAAGGGCGATAGATACGCAGTTCCAGCCCTGCGGACAATCTTCAATGCAAAGGCTCGAACAGACCAGATCGCCCATATGAGGAAGACAAACCCCCGATTGGCAGTCGGCGTTGCTGGTGCAAAGCTCACCGAAACAGCCGGTGCCCGGTTCACAGGTCACATCCCCCGGATCCTCGTCCACCAGGTCGGGGCCCGGATCGGATACCCCCAGATCGGATGAGTCCATACCCGTTGGGCCCGGATCGGATGCACCCGGGTCAGAGCTTAGCTGTTCGCTCGGTCCCGAATCAGAGCCCGGATCCGGCGTTGGATCCGTCACTGTTGTACAACCCCAGATCAAGAATAGAGATAGTAGTAAACCCACGCGCTGCATAGGAACCTCCTCACCCATCTACCAGGAGAACTTCGCCTCGCCATTGCCCAAGCGAACGTTGCCTGTCGTCTCCGCAGAGGTCACGCCACCGATATAACCCGAGCCACCACCAGCACCAGCTGCATAGACGCTGCCACCGCCGTACCAACCGCCACCGCCTCCGGCAAAGTGATAGCTGCCGGTATGGTCGCCACCGGCGCAGAACGAACCTGCCGTTCCATTGGTACCCGGGGAGCCGCCAGCCGTCTGGCTTCCACCGCCGCTTGGCGACGCCCAGGCAAACGAGAGACCTGGTCCGCCATCTAATCCGCCGCCAAAGCCTCCAGCACCATGATTGGGTCCTCCACAGTTACTACCTCCGCCGCCACCGGCCACGATGACGCGCTGGCTGCAAGTGTTGCCACCCTGGCGAACATCGGTGCCACCGCCACCACCGCCACCGTATTGACCGCCACCGCCACCGCCGTTCCAACCACCGGCGGAGACAGGATTCCCATAGTCTCCTTTTTCACCCACGTAGATGAAGAGAGTCTCGCCAGGAGTGACGTCGAGAGTTCCCCTGGAATACCCACCTAACCCACCATCGTCATCGGGTGGGGGGGGAGAACAATTGGCTCCTCCACCCTTCGCACCCCAGACCTCGATCACTACCTGGGTGATCCCAGCCGGAACCGTCCAGGGCTGCTCGCCGCCCGTATAGTTGAAGGTCACGAAGAGCTCGTCCTGGCATAGGGCATTACAGCCATCGAGGCCCTCCAGGTTTCCATCGTCGCACTCCTCGCCCTCTTCAAGAACAAGATTGCCGCAACAACTGTCGGCGGGCACGCTCACGCAGCCCAGAGCTGGGTCACAGCTATCCGCTGTGCAATGGTCACCATCGTCACAATCGAGGTCTCCACCGCCGATACAGCTTCCCTCCGCACAGATATCCGAAACGGTACATGGGTTGCCGTCCTCACACGGATTTATGTTGTAGTCCATGGAGCATCCCACGGCAGGATCGCAGCTATTCGTGGTGCAGACGTCGCCGTCTTCACAGTCGGGGCTTCCGCTACCCACACAGGTCCCACCCGAGCAGGCATCCTCGTTGGTGCATGCGTTTTCGTCATCGCAGGGAACGGAATTCGGTATGAACTCACAATCTGCGTTGGAATTACACACATCGTCTGTACACGGGTTGTCATCGTTACAGGCCTTCACAGCGCCGCCGATACAGCTCCCGCCGCTGCAAAAATCGTCGAAGGTGCAGTTGTCGCCATCACTGCAGGGACCGACCACATTATCGTGTTGGCAACCTCCGCCAGCGAGGCAGAAATCGTAGGTACATGGATTGCCATCGTCACACATCAACGGACCCGTTCCGACACAAAACCCCTCCTGGCAGGCGTCGGACGCAGTACATTCGTTATTGTCGTTGCAGACCGCGTCGTTCGAAAGGTGAATACAAGCCCCCTCCGGGTCACAGACATCGTCGGTGCATGGGTTGCCATCATCACAATTCATGCTGCCGCTGCCGGGCGCACAAGCGCCATCGACACAGATATCCCCCAGAGTGCAAGCATCGCCATCATTGCATGGTGTGCTATTGGCGGGATGTTCACAGCCAGTAAGAGGATCACAATAATCCGTGGTGCACGTACTCGCATCAACGCAATTCAGGGGGGACGTGCCATGGCATGCCCCGTCGCTGCAGGTATCGACCGTAGTGCATTGGTTCCCGTCGTCACAGGAGATCGTATTGGCTGTGAACACACAGCCACCCGCCGGATCGCAGCTATCGTCCGTACAGGGATTGTTGTCTACACATGTAATCGCGATGCCAGCATTACAGGCACCGTCGCCACAGATATCTCCCACCGTACAGGGATCCTCGTCGTCGCAGGGGGCTTCGTTGAAAGCAAAGTCGCAGCCCACGACCTCGTCGCAGAGATCATCCGTGCAGGGGTTGGTGTCCTGGCACTGGATCTCCGTTCCCGCACAGGATCCATCCACGCAGATATCTCCATGGGTACAGGCGTTGTCGTCACTGCAAGCAGACCCTTCGAGTGGGATATGTGAGCAGCCCGCTTCCCCATTGCAGGCGTCTTCTGTACAGGCGTTCCCGTCGTCACAGGTGGCCTCGTCAACGCTGCCATCGCAATTATCATCGAGGCCATTACAGATCTCGGCAACCGCCAGTGGCGCGTCGCATTCCGTCAGGCCCTCTTCCGTACAGACCCGACTCCCGCTACAAGTCCCCAACTCATTGGACGCGCTACAGGGGGTCGATAGCGCCAAATCAACCGCGCGCTGCGCACATTCACAGGTTCCCGATTCCGCGACGCATTGGTTGCTTACGGTACCCTGAACGGCCGCGATCTCCTGGCATGCAAAACCATCGGGGCAATCCTGGGATTCCTCGCAGCTGGCTCCGCAGAAGGCCCCTTCCGTACCATAGACGGCACATACATTGGCCATCTGTTCGGTCGTACAATCCCCGTTCTGATGACAGGGCATACAGAGCATCGCAAAGTCCGACACGCAGGCGAAGGAGAGGTCGGAACCTGGAATATTTATCGGCTGACATTTCCAGCCCTG
>CAUZEG010000200.1:0-7063 GCA_963578775.1 Myxococcales bacterium | reverse complement strand
GAGCCACAGGCCACCAGCACAACAAGAATCGATGTAAAAACAATATCTCGAATAGTTCCCGAGCCGACCATCTACTGTTCTCCCATATTCACAAGAAAAGATGAGGATCGTCGTACCATAGGAAAACCGGCTTTGTGAAACCCAATGCCACGAAAAAGTATGATTTTTCTTTCTACTACCCCTATCATGAATGGTGCGTCGTACGGGACGAGTGGAATAGTGTTGGTATTCACCCTGAGGGAGTCGATTCTGAACCGCGGAATTTCCCATAGTCTAGGACTACTTCTTGTATTGGGATTGTGGTCCTGTTTTTCGGACGGAACGGTTCCAAAGCCCAGTTCCAATCCGGACACCTATGTCCCACCCATAGAATGTATCGAACCGGGATGCATCGGCGAACTATGCGTCACGGACGACGACTGCTCCATCGGCCCCTGTCTCTGGCATATGGGTGATCAGGTCTGCACCGAGCCCTGCACAAGCAGCTGTCCGAATGGGTGGTCTTGCCGCACCCGACCAGGCTCGCAGGATTCCACCACCTATTGCATCTCCAATGCTCCGGTTCTTTGTCTGATGTGTCTGTCAGATAGTGACTGTACAGCGAAGGCCGGGGAACCCACCGCCTGCCTGGATTACTTTGGCGCGGGAACCTATTGCGGCGCCGAATGTGGACCCGGAATGACCTGCCCCAACGGATACGAATGTGTCGATGGCTGGGTCTGGGGCAAGCCCTCCCAATGTATTCCCCCCGATCATATCTGTGACTGTACCCAGACAGCCATCCGGCTCCATCTATCGGTGACATGCACGAACAGTAACGATTTTGGAGCCTGTATGGGCTCTCGATTCTGTACCGAGGCCGGGCTATCCGACTGTGACGCTCGGGAGGCTTTTGAAGAGATCTGCGACGCCAAAGACAACGACTGCGATGGTCTGACCGACAACGAGATCTGCGCAGATGATAACCCCTGTACGGAAGACGCCTGTACTCCGGCAACAGGCTGCTCGCATATTCCAATCTCTGGTATCTTCTGCGACGATGGGGAGGTCTGTACCCAGACCGACACCTGCGCGGACGGTCTCTGTGTGGGACAGGAGGTGGATTGTAATGACGCCAATCCCTGCACAGACGATTCGTGCGCATCTGGGGAAGGCTGCGTCAACGCACCCAATATTCTCGGTTGTAGTGATGGGGATCCATGCACTATCGGCGATCGCTGCTCCAACGGCCAGTGCGTGCCGGGAGACTTCATCATCTGTAACGATGGCAATCCATGTACCAATGATATCTGCGATGTGGACGCTGGTTGCCGTTATGAACATAACTCGGCCTCCTGTAACGACAGCAATAGCTGTACCGAGACCGACACCTGCCAGAACGGCTTCTGCCTCGGCCAGACGGCCACCCCCTGTGACGATGGCAACAACTGCACCACGGATGGTTGTCTTCCACTGACTGGTTGCGTCAACGTTCCCAACAACGCGCCATGCAACGACGGTGACCTGTGCAGCCTCAATGACACCTGCCTTGAGGGAGCCTGTTCCGCCGGTGCCAGCAGCCTCCTCTGTAATGACAGCAACTACTGCACAGACGACAGTTGCGATCCCCTGCTCGGATGCGTGTTCACCCCCAATATACTGCCATGTAATGATCAGAACGACTGCACCGCCAACGATGTATGCAACCAGGGCGTCTGTGTTGGAAGTGGTGCGATGGATTGTGATGATGGGAATCCGTGCACCAAAGATCTATGCGACGACGGTTGCCAGTATCTATCGGTCGACGGCATGTGTACCGACAACAATATGTGTTCGCTGAACGACAGCTGCTCCGATGGAGTCTGTTCTTCCGGAGATATGCTGATATGCAACGACGGCAACCCATGTACCCATGACAGTTGCCATCCGGAGACTGGCTGTGTTTTCGAGAACAACACCGATTATTGTGATGATAGCAGCCCGTGTACCTTGATCGATCAATGTGTGGAGGGAATCTGTATTGGCGAGGGCGTCCTGGATTGTGACGATTTGAATGGATGTACTGCGGACTCCTGTCATCCCATCTCGGCCTGCGTCCATACCAATGTGACCATCGCCTGCGACGACGGAAACGCCTGCACTACCGGAGATCTCTGCCAGGCCGGCAGTTGTGCTGGGCCTGGAATCGCGGATTGTGGCGATGATGATTTATGTACCGACGACCTCTGTGATCCCGGCCTCGGCTGCTATCATGAGCTCAATACGAATCCCTGCGACGACGGGGATTTCTGCACGACGGAAGATACCTGTAGCGATGGCGCTTGTCTCGGCCTGAGCATCCTTTGTCAGGATGAGGACATCTGCACATTCGACGAATGTGTCCCCGCCAGCGGCTGTTACTTCCCCGTCGTTCCTGGCTGTTGCGGCAACCTCATCGTGGAAGAAGGGGAAGCCTGCGACGATGGAAACCAGGCCGGTGGCGATGGTTGTACCAACGACTGCAGTAGCGACGAAAGCTGTGGTAACGGGATCATCGATCTCGACGAGGTCTGCGACGGTGAGGCTCTGGCCGAGCCATGCCCCCTCCTGGACTGCGTATGCTCGTCCGATTGCACCTTGAAATTCGAGACTGTTGAAGGAGCTGGCGGCTGGGAAAGCGGCATCTTTGATGGAACCAATACGAATCCGCCCAGCCCGCTCCATCCGGCTTGTGCGGACGAAGGCAATATCTGTATCGACCCCTCCACCAAAACACTGACCGGGGTGTGGATCGCCAATTCCGCCTCCCACACCGTCGCCCGTTTCAACGCGGACACAGGTGCCGCCGATCTGGTGATCTCGTCCTACGGCCAACACCCCTCGCGGACCGCCGTAGTGGTCAAGGACGGTTCCGTCTGGGTCGGCAACCGTGGCCTGAACTGCCAGTGGAATGCGAACTGTTCCAATGTGGTTCACTTCCGCAAGAACGGCGAATTCATCTGCCGGGCGGACATCCTGGGTCTGGTGCGGGCGCTGGCTATCGACGCCGACGGGAATGTCTGGGCGAGCAGTTGGAACCAGAAGAAGATGCATAAGATCTCCGGTACGGAGGTGGACACAACCCTGGATCCCGACCGCTGTGTCATACTGGCGAGCGTTGCGGTTTCGGGGAAACCCTACGGGGCGATAGGTGACTCCAAAGGCAATGTCTGGATCATCAACAATTCAAACTGGCAGAACAGCCAGAATGCCGGTGTACAGAGCCTGCAGCAGATCGACATCGCCACCAATAGTGTCGTGGGAACCTACATCCCTCCGGCTGCGGTACATACCTGCTATAACAACTATGGTGTAAGCATGGATGCGGAAGGTCGGGTCCTGATTGGCTCGTACCGGTGCAAAGGTGTCTTTCGTTACACTCCAGAGACCGACGGTTGGGAATGGCACTCCATCCCGGAGGGTACACCGCGTGGTCTGACGACCGACTCCGATGGATATATCTACACGGCCTTGAGTCATTGGGCTCCGGGTGGCGGCGCCATCCAGAAAATCGCTCGTGTTCATCCAGATTTCACAAGCCATACCGTCCTGGATCTGGGCGCCGGAATTTCTCGTATCGTCGGGATCTCTTTCGACAAGAACGGTTGGCTCTGGACGGCAGGGCGCAACTCGGCTACCGCCGCACGCGTCAACACCGCCAACTGGGATACGGGCCCCGAAATAGAGATTAAGACCACCTTTGGGAGTGACCCCTACACCTATAGTGATTTCACAGGGATTCAATTCCTTCGCTTCGTCAATCCCGAAGGAACCTGGACACGGATCTTCGACAGTGCCATCGACACACCAATCTGGGAAAGCGCCGAATGGACCGGCCTAGAGGAATCCGGCATCACCGACATTCAGATTCGAGTTCGATCGGCAAGCAACCTGCCCGGCCTGAGCGATATGCCCTGGTCGGAGTATACCAGCACACTACCCGTCGACCTGGGTAGTCTTCTGATCGACCACCAACGCTTCCTTGAGGTGGAACTCCTGCTCACGTCGAACGATCCAAAGAAGACACCTGTACTGGAGACCATCAGTATCCAATGGTCGGAAGGCTCGCCCTGAGCCGTGGTTATTGCATGGAGCCCGCGTCCGGCTGCGATGTGCCCGCTGGATCCCACATGGACTGGGTCTTTGCATCATAGGGGTCTGGCATTCCACCCCGGAGCCGGAATTTATCGTTTTCCATGGTACCAACCAGTCGAGGTGTTCCCACGGTCTGCCGTAATACCTGACCCGGTGGATCCATGCTGTAGTTCACGCCATCGCCGAACATATGGCCGATAAGCTTGAGGCTACAGTCTTCATCGATGACTCCATCGCAGTCCTCGTCGACGCCATCGCAAACCGGGGTCTCGCGGTCAATGAGTTCGCCCACGCAATAATCCCCCTCGCAAGCGTCATTTTTTGTACAGGGGTCCTGATCATCACAGATGGTTCCCGCCGGCTGCCCGATGCAGGCCGGATCGGGGCCCTCGGAATCCCCTATACCGTCACCGAAACCGTCGGTGCCCGTGCCGTCCAGGCCACCACCGCCGGTGCTATCACCCCCGCAGGCGACAAATAGGGTCAGCCCCATAAGAGCCAATCCCCACGACAAGCGCGGGGGGAGTCGTATGCCAGTATGCATCATGGTTCCATCTCAAACCCGCTCAGAGTCATACGAGCCTCAGAGGCCTGAATTCCCACATCCGATCGAACCTGCAGACCGATCCGACTCACCGTAGCGCGATAGCTATCGTGAGCGGGGATCTCTGTGGCCAGAACCTGAGCAAAAGTATTGCCCGTACCCGCTGCCGAATACTCATCCGAGATATAGCTGGTGCCATCGGAATATTCGATGTGGAAACGAACATAGGACTTTGGCGAAAGAGTAGACTTGGCTTCCAGTTCAAGTCGAGTCGGTAGGAAATACCGCGACGCGGTCAGCGGGCTCATCCACTTGATTGGACTCCAGGCCGTCCCGGTAACGGCACCCGTCGTAGCCGACCGACCAATAAACGGAAGCGCTTCCTCCAGTCCTATGCCGCCCGTCTCATGGCCCGAAATCGCCAATCGGCCCGTTACGGATTGCCCCGCGTCACTGCCCTTGACCTCCAGGACAACCTTGTTGACCACCCCTCGCAACGAGGCGTGCATGGGAAGAGACGCGCTATACACACTTTGGAAATCGCTTCCTACTTCCAGGTCGATGGGCTCGGAGACATAAAAATCGGCCCCCGGAGTATCGTAATGAACCTGGAAGCGGAAGGACGACTCCAGGAAACTGAAGTTGGACGAACCTTCGATGGTGATTTTCGACAGGGTAATATGGTTCCCCCCCACCATTGGAGTGATTTCCCCAACCTCCTGCCAACTGGTCCCGGTCAGTGTATTGACGACCGACCGAACCAGGAAGGGTTTGGAAATGACTGTCGCACCCGCAAAGTCACATATCCAGGCCGAACCGTTCCAGGAAATGATCTCATCTGAGGAACAACTTAAGGCAGCCAGGGTATCCGTTCCCGCCGCTGAGCAGACCCAGGCGGTACCGTTCCAGGCCGCCAACTCATCCACCGCACAGCTGAGATCTGCCAGCGTATCATCGTCCCCGTCGGCCAGACTGGCCGGCACATTGATCAGATCATCATAGTCACCACTGGTGGCTACAGCGGCCAGATTGACGGTCAAAGCATAGCCGTTATTGTCCGTATAGGCGTCGACCTCGGCTTCCGTCAACTGCGTTACAGAACCCGACGAACAGATCCATATACCACCCTGGAATTTGATAATTTCGCCATCGGCACAGGAAACAGCACCCAGGGAATCGGTGTCGTCATCACCATCGGCAATATCGGCCGGCACATTCTGCAGATCACCCCAGTCGCCGGTCTTGGCAATGACGGCCAGATCTCCATCCAGAGCGTAACCGTTATTATTGGCAAAGGCATCGACCTCAGCCTCCGTCAGCTGGGTATTTGCATCTTCGTCGGCCTGGCAGGTCCAGGCCGTGCCGTTCCACTTGGCGATCTCGTCGGTTGCACAAGAGAGATCGCTGAGGGTGTCCGTATTCGCATCCCCGTCGGCGATATCGGCCGGCACGTTCTGCAGATCACCCCAGTCGCCGGTCTTGGCAATGACGGCCAGATCTCCATCCAGAGCGTAACCGTTATTATTGGCAAAGGCGTCGACCTCCGCCTCCGTCAGCTGGGTGTTCGCATCCCCATCGGCGATGTCGGCTGGCACATTCAGAAGATCAGCCCAGTCGCCGGTCTTGGCAATGACGGCCAGATCTCCATCCAGGGCATAGCCATTATTATCGACATAGGTGTCCACTTCGGATTCCGTCAACTGCGTATCCAAATCGTTCTGACAAGCCCAGGAGACCCCATTGAACTTGGCCACCTGATTCACACCGCAGCTGAGATCGGCGAGTGTGTCGGTATCCGTATCCACATCGGTCTGGCAGGCCCAGGCCGCACCATTCCATTTGGCGATCTGGTCGGCGGTACAGGTTAAAGCCCCCAATGTGTCTGTATCGTCATCTCCATCGGCGATATCGGCCGGCACATTCTGTAGATCGCCCCAATCACCACTCTTGGCGATGGCGGCCAGATCTCCATCCAGGGCATAGCCATTATTATCCGCAAAGGCATCCACCTCCGCCTCGGTCAGCTGCGTGTTGGTATCCGTGTCGACATCGTTCTGACAGGTCCAGGCGGCACCATTCCACTTGGCCACCTGATCCGTTGCACAACTCAGTGCTGCCAGGGTGTCCGTGTCGTCATCCCCATCGGCGATATCGGCCGGCACATTCTGCAGATCCGTCCAGTCACCGCTCTTGGCAATGGCGGCCAGATCTCCATCCAGAGCGTAGCCATTATTATTGGCAAAGGCATCGACCTCCGCCTCGGTAAGCTGGGTGTTCGTGTCCACATCGGTCTGACAGATCCACGCGGCGCCATTCCATTTCGCCACCTCATCAACGGCGCAGTTCAGAGCTCCAAGGGTGTCGGTGTCCACATCGGACTGGCAGATCCACGCAGCACCATTCCATTTCGCCACCTCGTCTACCGCG
>CAUZEG010000199.1:0-7091 GCA_963578775.1 Myxococcales bacterium | reverse complement strand
TGGTCAAGACGATCGATACCGGGACTATCAATTACACATTCATCGTCACGTGCATATTCATCAAAACGGCCCACGCGCTGGTAGGTGCTGTAGATACCGTCACAGTCCAGATCTCCATAGGCACTTACCGTAAATCGGGCATCTTTGCCCTCGCCATCCGCCTGAAGACAGTATCGGAACGCATCGGTATCGTTCTTCAATGAGCCCATGGCATGCAGCGCAAGACGATTCCATTCCTGTGGTTCTTCATCCACGTTCTGGCTACAACTTGAGTCCGCAGGGATACAAATAGAAATCTTGGGTAACGAACAGGCTCGGCCCGGATCTTTGCGGGTCTTATCAAAGGCAAAGACCACATTATCATAGACCGTATTCACCTTCTCCTGGGCGTCTCGTGAGCGCGTGCATCGACGCAGGACATCCACCCCCACATCGGAGGATGCCAGGCATGTTCTCCAGGACTCCAGGCCCAGATCTCCGCCGCCAATATCGTGAATGGTGCGTCGTAGACAAACGCCGTCTAGCTGGCGCTTATTACAGGCCTCCAGACAACGGGCACGAAGACAATGGGGGTTCGATTTCGACAGCGATGCCAAATCCGCACATACCTGCCCACAATCGTAGGGAGGCTTTTCCTGGGTCAGCCAGAAGGCAAGTCCGCCGATAAAGCCCACGAACAAAACTACTGAAATCCATCTCGGCAACTCGGTCCTCCCACACAACCCGCCATACGAATGGCGGCACCATCTCATCACAGGTTTCAGCGGTCAACTGGCGAATTCGGCCGAGTCTTGAGTCAGGCCTGGAACCAGAACCTTTTCACCGCCCCGAAGGACCCAGACCACGGGTTAATGCGCTTATCACTTGGACTTTACCCTTGACAATTCTACCCTTGAATGGACTAGAAGGAAGCCTCTGTGGCGTCCTGTAGCGGGAGAATTATCATGTCGAATGCCATTCTGGTTTCTACCATCGAAAAAATCGTCTCCGGGAATAAGGGTATCCTGGCTGCGGACGAAAGCACCAATACCGTACAAAAGCGATTAGCTGGTGTAGGCGTCGAGTCAACCAACGAGAGTCGCCGCGATTGGCGTCATCTGTTGTTTGCCTGTCGCGACGCGGCACCTTTTATCGGTGGTGCAATTCTATACGATGAGACCATCCGCCAGAACGCTGCCGATGGCACGCCTCTTACCGAAATCCTGCGACAACACAGTATTGTTCCAGGCATCAAGGTCGACACAGGCGCCAAGCTTCTTGCCCATAGCCGAAATGAAACAGTAACCGAGGGTCTGGACGGCTTGCGGGAGCGTCTAGCCGAATACCGCGAGTTGGGAGCCGGCTTCGCCAAATGGCGTGCCGTTATCAATATTGGCGACGGACGCCCCAGCACAAACGCCATCCAGGCCAACGCGCATGCCCTTGCACGCTACGCAGCCCTATGCCAGGAAGCCAATATCGTACCGATCGTGGAACCTGAGGTGATGATGACAGGCGGCCACTCCGTCGAAACCTGCTACCAGGTTACGGAAAGCACCTTGAAAACAGTCTTCAGTGAACTCAATATGCAGCGGGTGGATCTGGAAGGGATCCTGCTGAAACCGAATATGATCCTATCCGGAAAGGGTTGTCCTACCCAGGCCTCCCCGGAACGGGTGGCAGACATGACCATCCGATGCTTCAGCCATGCGGTGCCCGCGATCGTGCCGGCCTGCGTCTTCCTGTCCGGTGGTCAATCAGAGATCCAGGCCACGCAAAACCTGCAGGCCATCAACTCGTCGACAAAACTACCCTGGATTATGAGCTTCTCCTACGGCCGTGCGCTTCAGGAATCGGCACTGAAAACCTGGGCTGGCGATGCGACACGCGTCGAAGCCGCACAACGAGCCTATTCGCATCGTGCTCGCTGCAACTCGGCGGCCGTCGCTGGCAACTACAATGCGTCTCTCGAGCTGGAATTGGACAACGCCTGAGTAAGGTCGTTTGATCTCGCCTGTCTTTGCTATAGTTCCAGGTCTCCCGATCTGGTATAAGCACACCTGCTCCCTCCACGACAACGTAGGACCGCCTATGCAAAGTCGGCTCAAGCCCACATTTGTCCCCCTGCTTATCCTACTTCTGATGGCCTGTAGTGGTCCTGGAACCGATCCCTCGACCGACAGCGCAGATACGAGCCTAGAAGACATAAACGAGTTCGATACAGCAGAAGTTACGATCCCATCGGATCCGATTGAGTTTGCCTACTACATGGTCCCGGCCACATCGATGGATACGGACAAAGCCACCGCCTGCCCGGCAAACTTCCAGGACATGACCCTGGCCACCGGTCAGTGGACAGATTTCAACTCCGCCGACCAGATTCGGAGCTTTTATATCGCTCTGCCAGACCCTGCGTTTACCGGAGCCCGGCCCCTCTTCATCGGATACCACGGAACCAATGGAACCGGATTGGGTAAATTCGAATCCGCCGAGTGGTCCGATTTCGTAGCAAAGGGAATGATCGTGCTAGCGCCGGATGGTAACGAGAATGGAACCGTCTGGCCGGTCTGGGATGCTATGCGCACCTTTGCGCAGATGGACCTTCCCAATGCGGACGAAACCTATATTCAAGAACTATTGGACTGTGTAGCCGCACATCTCGATATTGATGTGCACCGCATCTATATGGGTGGACACTCCGCGGGCGGCATTATGACCAACTATATGCTTCAACGGCATTCCGATTGGTCCGCCGGTGGTATCGTCGCATCCGGGATCTTTGCCTTGACCACACCCGAGCCAGTCATCCCATTGGAGCCCATGACCGTAGTCGTCACCTGGGGCGGAGATAACGATTCCTGGGCCGGTCAGGCCGGTGAAGGCCCCACCACATCCGTTGATTTCCCACTCGAATCCTCCATTGCATCCCAGTATTTCGAAACAAGCCCCGGCGTAAATCAAGCCCATTGCTACGGTCATGAGCTGGGACATGCCTGGGTGAATCCCGTCAACAACTGGATGATCGACTTCCTTATGGCCCACCCGAACGGGCTCGCCGAGAATGAGAGATGGGAGTTTTCGGATGTTCCTGCGGGCATGGCCGGTACCTGTAGTACGGAGGCCGCCTACGTGGAGCAGGAAATCAACATCGATTGCGAAATCAACAACCACGCGAACTGTACGGATTACTGCCAGTTTCTCGCTGACTGTGTCGGAGAAAACGGAACCGTCCGCCCGGTCATGTTAGGCCCCCTCGTCGCCTGGGGATTTTCCGCCAGCAATGTGGAAGATTGTAGTGGCTGCGTCGAGCTCTGCGAACAGACGCTCAGCGCGTCTCCGGACATCGATGAACCCATATTGCAGTGTTTTGTCGACGAGCACGCCAACGCCCAATGCGGCCAGGGTGTGCCCGGTGCTATGCCCTATATCAACACCACCAACGTCTGTTGTGTGGGCCAGGAAAACAGCCCGCTATGTTCGCTTATCTGTTCCGAAGCACAAAAGGTCGATGTGCTGGTCAATACCGGACTGGTCACGGGTTGTTCGGACTGGCCGGAAGACGAGGAATAGTCGGAGCAAGATGCTCTCGCTCGGCCACGCACCCGCCCCATTCCGGGTCCAGGGCCAGGTCGACCATGGCTTCCGCCAGACCCGGTCCACTGATGGACCGATAGCGTTGCCGCACCCGGCGACCGCCAAACAAAGCAATCAGCGCCAGAATGCCATCAAAAAGGAAGGTCCCAATGCGTTCCAGCGGACGTGATTCCCGGCGATCGGGGCCGGAGATGAAGGCCGGCCGCACAATCGTATACGACAGCCCACTACCCCGAAGCTCCTCTTCGGCCTGCCAACGTGCCCGCATATAGGCCGTACGCGTATTGGGCTTGGCACCTATGGCCGACAGGTAGATGAAACGCGCCGACGGCTGCGCCTCTTTTGTAGCCTGAATAAGCATGCGGGTAAGACCATAGTCGACAGCCTGGTAGGATTCCTCCCGTGGATCCTTTCCCTGTTTCCGGCTGGCACGGGCACGGTCCCGCGTCGTTCCAAGGACCGAGAAAATCAGGCTGGGTTCCTCCCGGCGCAGGGTTTCGATGAGGGCATCCAGCTCCCACGCCGTAGTATCAACCCTCGCCTGACAGGCCCCGAATTCCGCTCGCCAATGCTCCAGGCGTGAACTATCGGGACGAATATGGGCAATCGTTTCGAAGCCACGGCCTTGTAGAGTCTGGACGATGTTCCGTCCCGTATAGCCGCTGGCTCCCGCCACAAACGCCGTATGCTTGCCTTGTTCCATACACCCTTCATAGTCTGCCCATGCCGGGATATCCAGTCCTCGACTTGTAGATCTCAAAAAGGTGCGCGAAGATTCCTCCATGCGGACTTACCTCACAAAACAAAAGACTGCCTTCCTGGTATTGTTCCTGGTCCTCGGCTGCGCCTCCAATCACAAGGCTGTGCCCAACCCCGTCCCAGATCTATCCGACCAATCGCCCTCGGAGACATCGAACGCAACCGACCTTCCAGACGCCAAAACAGATACGAACCTATGCGTATCCACCAATGGATCCAGCCCGACCGAGGTCGCCACCCTTCAAACGGTAATCCTGGCGGAAGCGTCCGGGATGGTGGCCTCCTATATCAACCCCAATATTCTCTGGCTGCACAACGACTCCGGCGACGGCCCCAACCTGTACGCCATATCTACCGATGGCTCACTCCAGGCCACAGTCCAGATCCCCGGGGTGAGTCCTGTTGATATCGAAGACATCGCCAGGGCGACCTGTCCGGACGGCCAGGGTAGTTGTCTCTGGGTCGCCGACATTGGAAACAACAGCACGGACCGTGAAGTTCTGGACGTTCATGTAGTCGAAGAGGTCGTTCTGGGTTCATCCGAAATCCCGACACCGGATCGGGTCTGGCGCTTCCAATACCGCTACCCGGACGGCCCCGTTGATTCCGAGGCTCTCGTGGTAGCTCCCGACGGTAGCCGGTTCTGGGTCTTTGAAAAGACCGATGACCCCACCGCACGGATATTCGAGCAGAGCAATCCGCAGGAGAATACAGTGTCCACTCTTGTCCAGGTGGGCATGATAAACTCGCCCGGAATCGCCATTCCCTTTGGTCGTATGATTACTGCGGCCGACCTGCATCCATCCGGACAGCGTCTTCTCATTCGGCTCTATAGCGGAAGCTGGGAGTATCGTTTCAATAGTCCCCTCGATTTCCCAGGCTTGGCGCAGAATATTCCTATCACCGTCGCCCTTGGCCCCCTGAGCGAAGCCCAGGGAGAGGCCATCTGCTACGATAACCCCGGTACCGGGATATGGACCGTGTCCGAAGATCCGCAGGGGGCTGGCCATCAACCACTGAACCACTACCCCTGTCAGGATTAGACGAAAACACTCCCCAGGATTATATTGAGCACTCCAGACGACCATATCAGCGGCTTTCGAGACGAAATCACCAAGGCCGAAGCATCCTCCAGTGATGACTTCTTTTCCTGGTTCAACAACTCCGAAGACGCAGACGCAGCCTTTGCCGAAGGGATCTGGGATTTCGACGCCCATATTGGCCAGATCCTTTTGGAATACCACGGCCCCCTTGGAGAGGCGACGGCCCTCGAGATTGGCTACGGCGGTGGCCGGCTTCTAGCGGCCGCGGCCGCACATTTCAAGACCGTCATTGGCGTCGATATCCATCATCATAAAGAACGGGTAGCAACCGAGTTACAGCGACGTGGAATCCAGAACTTCGAACTTCTGGACAGCGACGGGAAAACCCTGTGCGTGGACGACGAATCCGTGGATATCGTATACTCATTCGTTGTCCTTCAACACGTTCAATTTATAGATGTTTTCAATCAATATATGAAGGAAACTGCCCGGATCTTGAAGCCCGGTGGCCATGCGGTTCTATATTACGGTCGTTTCCATAGATTCAGCGTCAACACCACCTCAAAACTCCGCTATATACTGGACCGGATTCTTGAGCCCCTTGCCCTGCGGGGGCGATATCGGGAGTTGGATGCCGAGATCAACTCGACCAATCTCCGCCTACACCCCGGTTATGTGGCTGCACAAGCACGCCGCCTGGATCTAACGCCCTGCGAGACCCTACCCTCAAAACGCAAGGTGGAGAATGGGCGTTGGCGGTACGGACGCCAGCATGGCGTCGTTCTGTCCAAACCTATTCGTCGCAGCTAGCGTTGTCGTCATTGCCCTCGATATAGGCTTCGCCCTCGGGAAAGCCCAACTCCACCAGCCCATCGACAAATTCATTGATGCGGCAAGTGGCAAGGTCAAAGTTCTTGTAGAAGCGAACATAGTCACCCGCATCGACAAGAGCGTCGAGATGAAAATCGGTCAGAGAGTCGTTGCGCGCAACGTTTAAACCGGCCCCCAGGGTCTCCAACTTGGGAAAGCTGAAGTTCTTGAGGCCATCGTTATATTGGATCTGAAGCTGCCCCGCATAGAGGAGATTGGGCAGGCTGAGAGTTTCAAACTCATGGCATTGATGGACCGAGAGATCACCCTCTATACGCTCCAGTTTGGGAAAATCCATAAGGACGTTGGCATCCAGATATCCGAAAAACATGGACTCGACCTGGGTAAGCTCGGGAAACCGGAATTCCGTACCCTGGGCACTCTGGAAGGCAAGGCGGCCTTCCACCTCTTCCAACGAAGGGAACTCGACCACGGCCAGAACCGTATTCCAATTCATGTTCAACTGCCCCGTAAGATGTCGTAATTTCGGAGCATTGAAGATCTGTAGGTCGTTGTTTCCGTTTATAAAGAGACCGGCATCTACTTCCTCAAGATCCGGCAGATCAATCGATAGTAATGCGTCGTTATAGGAGATGGAGATGGATGAGCCGTGTACGAAATTGGCCAGCTCGAGAATCACAAGACGCTCATTCTGGCTGATGTCCACGCTCCCGACCTCCATATTTTCACCGCCCACCAGAATGGTTTGCAGTCGATTATTATCCTGGACGCGCAGGGCTCCTACGATGGTTTCGAGGGCCGGTAGTACCAGGCGAGGCAGGTCGTCGTTGCGCAGGACGCGTACACCTCCTCCAATGGTATGCAATGCACTCACGTTCAGATCAT
>CAUZEG010000198.1:0-7095 GCA_963578775.1 Myxococcales bacterium | reverse complement strand
CCTGTGGCCGCGGTGGTTTGCCTGCTTTCTATTATGGCCTTCTGGCCCTATCAGGACCGGGTTGGGACCGGTCATTACAATCGTGCATTGATCCTGGAGGCGCGCGGTGAAATGGAGCGCGCGGCGCAGGATCTGGAACAATCGATCAAGGGGGATCCGAACTTCTATCCAGCCTATCTTCGGTTGGTAGACGTCCGGCTACGACTTGGGTCCGCCGGACCGGCGGAGGCGGCGTTGGTGCGGTTGGAACGACGTATTGGTCAGGTACCCGAGGGACGGGTAACTCGCCAACCGGCCGTACGAAACAGAGTCGGAGGCGGCTACTATAAATTATGTAAAGGGGCGAAGGACCTGGAGGCAAAGACCCGTGTCTGTGATCGGGCCCGCCGCTATTTCCAGGAAGCCTTTGAGGGGTTTGATGTGGCTCGGGAAAAGGCGGCAGCGGCCGAGTCTGTGGGGCTTACTTTCGCAACGGAGCAACGTTACTCGGAGAGCATCGAATGGTTTGAGCGCGCCTGGTCTGTAGGGGCCTCTCCGGAGATCGCCAAACATCGGGCTCTGGCCTATTTCCTCAAGGGAGATGAGGCCCAGGCCCTTCGAGCCACGGACGAGGGGCTGGTGCGTTTTCCGAAGCATGAGGAGCTACGGTTGTTTAAGCAGACGCTTCAGCAGCAGATGAAGCAATGACAGACCGGCGCTGAAACCGGGGTCCTATAAGGAACCTCGGGACCGGGCGATATTCAACAGGACGCCGAAGCCGATCATATTGGTGATCAATGCCGATCCCCCGTACGAAAACAGGGGTAGGGTGACCCCGACGACCGGGATCATACGGGTTACCATGAAGAGGTTCATTATGACCTGGATCGCCAGGGATGCAGTGATCCCCACAGCGACCAATACCCCGAATTTATCTGTGGCATTTTGAGCCACAAAAAGCCCCCAGGTCACATAAATGAAATACAATAACAACATTATGAGACAGCCCTGGAAGCCGCGCTCTACCGCCAACGCCGCGACAACAAAATCGGTGCAGAGTTCGGACAAGTAGCGTACTTCACGTCCTTTCCCACGTCCCTTACCGGCCCGCTGGCCGATGGCGATGGCCTTGATAGAATTTACGGGCTGACGATCCAGGTCATCAGGGTTTCGAGCGATATCAGTCCACGGCGTGGAGAACTGACGGGCCCAGCTGGAGATCCGATCCTTCTGATAGGTACGGATCACACCCCATTTCCAGGCCAGAGGAAATACCAGCAACACAAAGCCGACCAGCGCCAAGAAGGTGCGGGTCTGCACTCCCTCGAAGAATATGATGCCGAAGCCGATCAGGCAGATCACCATCGCGGTGCCCAGGTCGGGTTCCACCAGAACCAGCATCGTTGGCAGCAGGGTATAGAAGATCGGCAAGGCCAGAGCCCGTAGATGATATCTTTCCGCTGCTTTCCGGAACTTGAAATGATGGGCCATCATCAAGGCCAACAGAAACTTCATCAGCTCGCTCGGTTGGACGCTCAATCCGAAAAGATAGATCCACCGGTGGGTACCTTTATGTGCGGGCAAGGCAAAAACTGATACGAGAATGAAGATGCCCAGCCAATAGGCGATGGGAGCGATGCGCATGATTATGGACAGGTCCATGATCATGGCGATCATGGCGATACTGAAGCCCAGGATGGTCCAGATAAGCTGGTTCTCGTGGACACCGCAGTTGGCGTAGTTGTCGGCATGTTGGAGATTCTGTAAGCCCATGAGATTGAGCGCCAGAAACGCCAACAGTCCCCACCAGATCGCGGTGGTGTTCTCCTGTCCCAAAAAGCGACTCATGGCTGACCTCGATTGGCCAGGTTGAGCCCCCGCTCAAAGATGGTCTCTACTACGGTTCGAAATATGGGAGCGGCGTCCTTTCCACCTGAGCCTCCATGTTCGAGAACGACAACCACGACAATCTCGGCCCGGGTCGCAGGCGCGTACCCCACAAACCAGGCGTGGTCGCGAAGTAACCACTCCCGAAGTTCCTGGGACACGCCCGCCCGTCCCTCCTTGGCTTCGGCGGTTCCGGTTTTGCCGGATACGAGGACATCGGTCTGTTTCTGGAGCTGGCCGTAATGGCCTGTGCCATCGTCATCGTTGACGGTGTCGAATAGCGCCTGTTGGACGAGATCAACATGCTCCGGCTTGAAAGGGAGTTCGGTATGGATCGAGGGGATGGCCTGATATAGAACACGATGCTTGTCGTCGACGATACGGTCGACAATATGCAGTCGAGGCGTCTTGCCGTCGTTCGCGATACCCGCATATAGCTGCGCGATCTGGATTGGTGTGGTCAACAGGCTACCCTGGCCAACCGCCATGGACAGGGTCCAACCGGGCTTGAATTTTTTCACGGTACGGCGCGGAAAGTATTTCTCCCGAGAGGGTACCCAGCCCTTGGATTCGGAGATCTCGATCCCGGTGTTCTGCCCAAGACCGAAGGTGTTGTAGGTATATTTGTGAAGCCGATCGATACCGATCAGTTCCGCCAATTTGTAGAAGTAGACATCGCAGGAATTAACGATGGCCTTATGAAGATTCATAACACCGTGACCGCGCCGTTTATGACAGCGGAACCTGCGATGTTGATACTCATAATAACCGGGGCATTCGAATTCCGTGTTTTCGTCGATGATCTCGAGATCAAGACCAGCCAGGGCTGTGACTGGCTTGAATACGCTACCGGGTGGATAGGAGGTGGTTGCCCGATTGATCATAGGAGCGTGTTCGTGTTGGTCGTAACGACGCTTGATGGCCCGTGACATCTTATTGGCCCAGTGGTTCGCATCATAGGTTGGTTTGCTATACATCCCGAGGATGGCACCGGTATGTGGTTGTATCACAACGATGGCCGCCGCAGGGATGGGGTCCTCGCCCTGGCGATCGCTTTCATAATCCCGCAGAGCGCCCTTCAAGATTTTCTGGATTTCCAGGTCGAGGGTAAGCATGACATGGTGCCCGGGAAGGGCAGCGATCGGCCGATATCTTGTGAGGTAGTGCACCAGATTGATATCCGGCATTACGTTTCGTCGCCGGAGGTCCAGATATGTCCCATTTCGGCCTCGCAGAACCGCTTCAAGAGCTCGTTCAACCCCTCGTCTGCCGATTCGATCACCGGGCCGGTAGATATCGCGCTGATCATCGACCTCCCTGGCATTTACTTCATTGACATAGCCGACAGGCATGGAGCCAAGAGTTCCATATGGGTAGTCTCGGCGAAAATCTGTCTCTACGTACACTCCCTGAAGTTGGTCTTTACGCGACTCGATCAGGGCCACCTCATTATTGAAGGTCTCACCTGTGCTCGGACAGACGAGCCGGCTCGTGCGGGTCTGGAGGGATCGTCCATCGTAGGGACATACGGGTTCGGTCAGATATTCCATTCCGCAGGCGTCAATAGCCATGCGTCCTTCGTTTCGTATGACGAGTTTATTCGGCCGACGAGTGCATCGAATGATCTGGCTTCCTTCTCTCTTATTCCAGATCTCGAAGGTGCGGCCACATTTGGGACACCAGTAGTGGTGGTGGGGATCGTCAAGAGCTTTTAGAGGCTGGTCCTGGTCGGGACAACGCTCTCCCACAAGCTGTTGGCTCAAATAGATACGGTTGAACCGTTCCGAACCACGCGTTTCCTCCATGCGTACCAGAAGACGCCTCCGTTCGGGTTCGGCCAGACCAATCAGATCTCCGAGTGCTTCAACCGTTTGATCGGGGCCTTTGATCCTATGGGGAATGATATAAGCCCGATAGGTGGTAATGTTCCGAGCCATTACCCGCCCCTTTCGGTCGGTGATCTGACCACGTTGGGGCACGATTCGGCGTTCGCGGACCTGGCTTTGCTGATTTATCCGCCGGTATTCGTTGCCGCGGACGATCTGCAGGACGAAAAAACGAGCCAGGATGATGGAGAAAAGAACGCCCAGGACCAACACCGACCAGGAGGCCTGCGTGCGGTATTCAAACCGTTTATCCGAGCTGAACACACTCATTGATGAAATATGCTGTCCTTGGTCGGGCGCCGACGTGTCCAGATCCATTCCACCAGCCAGTTCACGATCGGGACGGTAGCTCCGGTCAGAATCGCGTAGGGGATCATTCGCTCGAAGATCAAACCATATTGGACGGGTCCGGCCACCAGCAGCTTAAGTAGTACCAGGAGGACCAGGTCGGAGAAGATGCTGAGGGCTATGCCAAGGCCGACATAGCCCAAAAACCCTCGTACGGGCAGAGCCGTGAGCAATGGCCGTACTGCGTAGGCCACGATGATGATCCGTGCCATGTTCAAGCCCAGGGGCTGTAGAGGTGTCAAACCATCAAGGAATAGACCGAGGATGGCCGCATAGAAGAGAAAGGAGAAGTCTTCCAATTTCCTGGCCGCGACCAATAGCAGGGGAATGGCCAGGTCGGGTGTATAAAGCGGTATGCCCATCTGTTCGAAGAGCGGGGATTCCAATGCCAGGAGCACATAACCGAAAAGGCTTAGCCAAAGAAACTGCATCAGTTTTCCTCCACCGGTGTTTCCAGAACCAGAAAGACCTCTTCCAACTGCCAGAATCGGATGTAGGGTGAGACGGTATATTCGACCTTCACCCCGGCCGCCGCCTGGCGGCCCCGTTCACTTGTGACTTCTCCGATAATGATTCCCTTCGAGTAGCGGTTTCCATGACCGCTTGTGACCAGTGTTGACCCCTTCTTGATGGGGTCGTGGTCAGCCGTCACAACGAATTTAAGGCTGTTCTTGGCGCGTGTTCCCGTGCCGTAGCTTGTACCCGGGATATTGGTTCCACTGATCTGGGCGGGAATGGTAGCACCTGCGTCGTTGATCAGCTGGACGTCAGCGGTATTGTTCGTGGACCGTATAACGATTCCTACCAGGCCCGCAGGATAGGCGATGACGGAAGTGTCTTTCGGGATTTGGGTGCCGCTGGGTGCTTCTACCTGAATGCGGAGACCCTGATTTACCGGCCCGGTGCTGCGGGATATTACCCGAGCAGGCACCAGGATTCGGTTACCGTCCGCGAAATTGAACCCACACATGGTGGCGCGGCGCTGCTGAATGTCGAGGCGACGTTTTAGGTCGTTCATCAGAAGCTGCAGTTTTTCATGCTCTTTGCCTAACTTCGTATACCGGTGCTGAAAGTCGAAATCGACTCCCAGCATTACCAGATAGTCGTTCGCTAAACGTCCACCGGATCGAGCCAGTGCGCCCATGGTCTTCTGCCCGGGCAGAGTAAGATAGACCGCCGCACGAGAGAGGGAGGACTCACGATCTACATGGGCTCCGTGGTAGTGAAGAAGGGTGAGCGGTACCAGGATCAACAGCGCATGGATGATGGTACTGGGACGCCCTGAGTATCGTCTGCGCATGGGGATTGCCCTGGGGCGAAATCAGAGGGAATGCAGGGTAATGTTCCGTAGAAGATCCAGATGTCCAAGCGCTTTACCGCCACCAAGGACGACGCAGGAAATGGGGTCGTCTGCTACCATGACGGGCAACCCGGTCTCTTCGCGGATAAGTACAGCGAGATTTCGAAGGAGTGCGCCGCCACCTGCCAGCATAATTCCATGGTCCACAATATCGGCGCTTAATTCGGGAGGAGTGTTTTCCAGAGCCTCTCGTACGGCTGCGACGATCCCGCTCAATGGGTAGGAAATGGCTTCTCGAACTTCATCGCTATTGACTACGATGGTCTTCGGTAGCCCCGTTGCGAGGTCACGGCCTTTGACGTCCATAGTCAGAATTTCATCTGTCGGAAACGCTGTGCCGGTCTCGATCTTTATGTTCTCGGCGGTACGTTCACCGACCAGCATATTATATTTGCGTTTCAGGTGCTCAATGATGGCTTCATCGATTTTGTCGCCACCGATCTTTGTCGATTGGCTATAGACGATGCCCGATAAGGAGATGATGGCCACTTCTGTGGTTCCCCCGCCGATATCGACGATCATACTTCCGCTGGGCTCGGTGATGGGCAGGCCAGCTCCGATAGCGGCCGCCATGGGTTCGTCGATGAGATATACCTCGCGTGCACCCGCCGCTTCGGCCGATTCTTTTACCGCTCGTTTCTCGACTTCGGTGCACCCAAACGGAACACAGATGACAATACGAGGACGAACCAGGGCCCGACCGTTATTGGCCCGTTGGATGAAGTGACGGAGCATCTTCTCGGTGATCTGGAAGTCGGCGATGACGCCATCCTTCATGGGGCGGAGTGCCTTGATATGTCCCGGCGTACGACCCAGCATCTCCTTGGCGTCTTTACCAACGGCCAGGACATGGGTCTCATGAAGGTCCTGTTGGACGGCTACAACGCTGGGCTCACTGGATACAATTCCGCGACCCTTGGCGTAGATCAAGGTGGTGGCTGTCCCCAGGTCGATAGCAAGATCGTTGGAAAACAGATTGTGGAACCAGTCGAGCATTGTTGTTTCACTGGATGGGCGGGGCGGGCTTTATACCCCTGGAAACACGAAAAGGTCAAAGGTTTCGCGTAGTAGAGTGTGCGTTTTGGGTTGGAGTTGGCCCTCTTCGGCCCATTTACTTAATGAAATGATCGTGTGGATGTTTTCAATGCGTGTTTCGATATTTGTATGGCGCGTATGTCCTGGGCGATGATATTTGCTACCAGACCGGCGCGCTCAAGCTTCCCCTCTACCAGCAATACCGGTGCATGTAGGATAGGATCTCGAAAGCGCGCAAATATACGGGGCCAGACCACGACATTGGCCATTCCCGTTTCGTCTTCAAGGCTTAAAAAAACAACCCCGGACGCCGTCATCGGTTGTTGACGGCAGACCACGATACCTGCCACGGAGCTCTTCCCCTGGTTGGGCTGGTTCGGAAGATCTCTGGCACAGGACACCCCCTGTTGTTCTAAGGCTGTCCGAATAAATTCGAGGGGATGGTGTTCCGCACAAAGCCCCATGGTTTCGTAATCTGCGATCACCTCTTCCAGTGGTGTGGCTCTGGGGAGCTCGGCTTCCTCCGCAGGGGGCCAGGCTCCGTCCAGGAGAGGGGTCGAAGTACGCGGTAGTCCGCGTGCCGTCCAGAGAGCCTGCCGG
>CAUZEG010000197.1:0-7151 GCA_963578775.1 Myxococcales bacterium | reverse complement strand
TAATGCCGGAACACGATGCGTAGCTTGCCCTTATACTTCTTCTTTAGAGGACCGAGGGTATGTTCCGCCATCATGGCGCAGTGGCCGCATTTGAAGTCGGCGAACTCCACGAGCGTTACGGCAGCATCTTTGGGTCCCCAGACGGAATATTCTACGTCGTCTAGAGGCAGGTTTTTCAGAGCTTTCGCACGCGCCTGGGCATCTTGACGGGATTGAAGATCAAGAGCTGCTTTCTTCTGCTTTATGTTACCGTCGGCACGTTGGAACCAGATGAGGGCGGCGCCCAGGGCGAGTACAAAAATAAATGCTGCTTGCGGGATCGGGGTCAACTGGGGTCGAAACGACTTGAGATTTCGTCCCGTCAGGGATTGGACTACGGCTGGTATCGATCCGTGCAGGGCGATGAGACTCAAGATAAGAATCAAGAGATTTACCCCATAAAGTCCCATACAGAACTTACATGGTGCGAGTACGAAGAAAGAGATATACCCCAGAAAGACGCTGTACAAAGTGGTCATAAGACCGATCACGACGAGCAGAGATACTGATTTTCTGGCCGCCCAATCGTCGTGCTTTTGCTTGATCAGGGCATATGCGGACAGGAAGCCCGCCACCACGTACGTGGGTATGGCCCAGATGGCGATCGGGATGCCGAAGATCGATGAGTAGCTGGACAGTTGGTTTTTTGCGCAGCCGCCACCATCGATCCCGCAGGCTTTGGCGGTATTCAAGATATTGGCGTCCAACTCGCTTTTCATGATCGCGAGATAGACGGCTAGAGCAATACCGATCCACAATGCTGGAAATATCAGCAGGAGTGGGGTTCTGCGAACCGGGGTTTCGTTGTGTTTGTCCAGGCGGGGCATTATGAGATTAGCAGCATGTGTCGAAGGTGGGACGACTATCATTGAGAGCGGTCTTCGACAAGGAGAGACGTAGTAGTGTGCAGTATTTAATCGGTGCGTTGACCCCGAGAAGCGGAGGCGCTAGCGTACATGGTTGAGGGGCTGAAGCAGTAGTAGCACGTAGGATCGTAGAGATGTTTCATTACGGCGTAGCACTGAAATTCGCTCCGTGGACAGTGTTTTTATTGATATTTGGGCTGGTGAGCGTTGCCAGGGCTGCCACCTTTGAAATCATAGGTGTACATAAGGGGCCACCCGCGATGTTCCGGGCGCTCGTGCGAGGAGCGGAAAACGCGCGTAGTCTGTATGGCCTCGATATGCTCGAAGTAGAAATGTCGGCGAATGGACAAGTACGTCGTGTTCCGGGTGTCTCTGGGAGCTTTGCGCGCAGATGCCAGCGAGCCGGTTTATTAGACTTATACCAATTCGAATTACGATCGACTCGACAGCAATTCCGCGATTCCTCTGAACTTTCTGGTTTCGACCGACCGGAATCACTCATATGCCAGGGGTACGAGAGTACGTCGCAAACAAGATATACCCTGTTCGATCCCATGGATAAGAGCACATTTGTGAGTTGGCAATGTTGGTTGGTCCTGGGGACCGGGGAGGATCCGTTATGGTTGCGAGTGGATGCCGGTCCCGATTCTACCCGGGTTGTCCTTGGGGGAGCTCGGGTGCGAACAGCGGAGATAGCTCACATTGACGTGGAGTTGCGGCACCAGGGGATACGAAAGCGAGCAGCCGTGACTCTCAAAGAGATCATTCGTGGGCCAGGTGAAGACTCGTACATCCTTGTCTTCAGCTACAGCAGGCCGCCCCTATTTGAGGTGCAGGCCGAGGACGTTCTTGTGATATTTCGGTCGTCGGGCTCAGAGGCTCTTGTGTTACGCCCCGGTATGGTGCGGTAGTGTGCAGCCCGACACGGCTCATAGCGGATTTCCCAGAAGAAACCCCTCTCCGATGCCTTGATGGATGGCGGTTCGGACGAAGTCCGGGTCGGCTTTGGTTTGCTCCACCACCGAATCGAGAGTCTGGTTCTCGCTGACCATTTTCAGAGCCAGCAGTCTGGCCGGTGTAGCTGGTACCAGCTTTGTCTTCATTTCGACAGGGTGCCGGAACAAGAGGATCGATTCGTCCCCGGCTCCTGGTACGTTGCTATCGTCGTCGTCAAGCATCCAGGCGGCCACTTGATATGTAAACTGATGCCATAGAAGGGTGGGATTCACAGAGAGACCATCGTTCGTGGATCCCATCTCTGCCGTATGGGTGTAGGTTGCGAACCAGTCCCATTCCAGTTGGGCTAGCTCGACGCTCCACGGTAATAGGTCGAACTCGTTCGAAGTACCGGCGGCCAACAGAAATTGGGGAAAGGCCTTGGCCGTTGCGTTCCATTCGTATTCGCGCATCGGGTGTTTCTTCACATAGGCTTCCGACAGTTCGTCAAAGAGCTCCTCGCCAAGGGCTCTCCGAGAGTCGGGGTAGACCAGGTTCAGAATTTCCTTGGAGTGGTGGTGAATCATCGAGCGGTAGAACTCAAGGCGTTTCTGCGTCAGCTCGTTTAGATCGAAGTGGGAGACAACCTTGGACATGGGCCGACGGCCCTCCAATGCGCCGCCGATCTGCTCGAAGAATTCCTCCAACGACACCTGTTCGGAGGGTTCTGTCTGTTTCTCCAACACGATGGCTTGTGAGAGTTTCGGTGATGGAGTGGCTGGATCGAGAGCCGGAACGGCACGATTCATGATCGCAGAGGCCTTGTCGGCTTCGTCCATCAACACCGACCATTCGGGGATGTTGTTGTCCCATTCTATCAGGGTTGGCACCGGTCCCACCTGTTGGCAGAGCCATTCGAAGAGGTCCCACACGTCTTGAGGAACGTATGTGCCGTGGGTATCGAATAACATGCCATCGTCCAAGACCTCATGGCCGGCCAGATGGGTCTGGATCATACGCTCCAGCGGAAGAGATTCCATGAACTGGATTGGATCATAGCCATGATTTGTTGCATTCACGTATACGTTGTTTACGTCGAGGAGTAGCCCGCAGTCGGCTCTTTCGGTGACGGCGCGTAGGAAATCCGCTTCATTCATGGTCGAGCCCGGCATGACGGTGTAATAGGACGGGTTTTCCAGGGCAAAGGGGATTCCGATAAAGGACTGAATCTGTCGAATGCGGGCGGCTACGTGCTCTGCTGCCTCTTCGTTGAATGGTAGGGGAATCAGGTCCTGATACTCCAGGCCATGGGCTCCAGAAAAACAGAGGTGATCTGTAAACCAGTCCGGCTGTATTGAGTCGAAGAACCGCCCCAGTTCGTCGAGGTATTCTTGCCGTAGGGGATTGGGTCCGCCGACGTTCAGGCTGACGCCATGAGAAATGATGGGGTGGCTTTCCTTCAGGTCTCGAAGAACGGAACGAGGCCTACCCCCAAACCGAAAAAAGTTCTCAGGCAGGACCTCAAACCACTCCGGTCTCCTGTCTGTCGACTCAATGTCGTCGAAATGCTGGCGTCGTAATCCGACTCCAACGCCCAGTTTCGGCAGTTTTCGCCCCCATGTACGCTCAATCATGATTGAACTCACGGTTAAAAATGGAACCCATCATCGAGCACCAGTAACTGAAGAAGCAGGGGTAGGAGTTCGCCCCTTTCAGTCGAACTCCTACCAGCCTCTGGGATCAACCGCAGGAGCCTTTACCACACTTCTTGTCGCCGCCTTTTTTGTCGTCTTTACCTTCTTCTTTCTTGTCGTCTTTCTTGTCGTCTTTACTTTCGTCTTTCTTGCCGCATTTACCTTTACCACAGCCGCCTGCACCACCGCAGCCTCGTACACCCATCTGGGCTTCGCTTGTTTGTGCAGGGGAGGTGTCGGCGAGGGCGGAACCCGCTACGAGCCCGGCGAGGCTGATTCCAGCCAGCAGTACCTTTAATGGTTTGGCGTTCATATGTAACTCCAACATTTAAATTAAAACGAGATACGGCTCTGTAGAACGGCGAGCCGAGGATATCATTCGCGACATCCCGAAGCCTGTAACGTATAACCAATCCACAATATTACGCAAACCGTGAGTTTTTCGTTTTTCCTTCATCATACTGACTGGGTTTCCCAAGATTGAAACGGTGGATGTCGAAGCGTTTTCCAGATCGAATATTACGTGCATTTCTCATACCGAGCGGGGCTGACGGACAACCTCTCAACGTGGCACTGCCGGAATTTATGCCCGAGACCCAGCCGGTGGAAAAAATGATTGCGGGGGGATACATCTTCTACAATGGAATGCTCTGTAACGACCCGGCCCAGACGGTTCGTAGCGGTGATTGGGGCTGGTTGTACGGTGACAGTACGAACGAAGCAGATAGTTCGGGGCCACAGGCGATGGTTCCGCAAGTAGTGACCGAAACCGATGACTATATTGTTGTGGACAAGCCCTGCGGCATGGCCTGCCAGGAGGCAAAATCAAACCGAATCCCACATCTACTGGCATGGTGGCACGTCTGGGATGGATCCGCCCCATTATATCCCGTGCATCGATTGGATGTTCCGGCCAGCGGATTGGTGGTCCTGGCTAAGAACCAGAAAATGGCGGCACATTTGAGTACGCAGTTTCGCGAGCGGACGGTCGGGCGAGCCTATCGGGCGCGCCTCGCGGATATTCTCGAGGTTGAGGTCGGGGAGGAATTGCTAGTCGATGCGTCTTTGACTCATCGCCAGGGGCGGGTATGGGTTGATCCGGTCGGCCGGGTTGCACGAACTCGGGTACGGGTGTTTCGTCGTGGGGCCAGCTTTGACGAGGTGCTCGTGCATCTGGAGACAGGTCGTTTCCATCAAATTCGTGTGCATATGGCCCATATTGATGCGCCGATCCTGGGGGATACGCGGTATGGAGGACCGAGAGCGGACCGATTGTATCTTCACGCCTCGAAACTTGAGTTTGCAACGCGTTCGGGTGCGCGTGAATGCTTTGAATCGGTGCCGTCCTGGGAGTTATGACTGGAGCGGACCGTAGGGGCCATGTTCCCAGACCCGATATGTGAGCAGCGCCCAGAGTTCCTTGCGGTGATCTCGTGTACCAGACAGATGTTCGCCCCAGAGTTTTTCGACGACCTCCGGTTGCAGTACTGTCGATTCCTTGATCCCAGGGCCGAGCAGATAGTCTTCTGCAAATGTTTTCAGGGGGCCTCGAAGCCAATCGGCTACAGGAATCCCGAAGCCCTTCTTTGGTCTTGAAATGATACGGTCCGACAATCCGTGGGATTGGACGATATTCCGCAAGATCCGTTTTGATGAGCCGTGCTTCATCAGGTCCTCGTCAGGAAGGGAAAAGGCATCCTTGATGACATCGGGGGATAACAAGGGTGCGCGCGCTTCGAGTCCATGAGCCATCGAGGCCCGGTCAACCTTTTGTAGGACGCAGCAGGACAGGTATAGATAGACGTATAGCGCGGCTACCAGCCCGCGTGGTTCTTTATTCATCCCATCCAGGCGTTGAAGGATGTGGTTCACGGCCTGGAAGCTGGTGTCTGTTGTGGCACATGCGTCGCCCCTAAGATCATCGTGTAGGACCGAGTCCAGGACCGTGGGGCGAAGGCCCGTTATCCAGCCGAAGTGAATATGAGGCCAATCAAGCTGCAGTGCTGCTGAAAAGCGGTCTGCCAGGAAAGCTGCCGATTGATTGCCGGATGACTGCGGAATGAGTTTAGCCATCTGTTGTGGAAGTGTACCGCGAAGAAATTGGGGCACTTGTTTCAGGTGCCGAACGAGTGGGTCGAGTCGAAACGTTGGATATCCTCGAAAGAGTTCGTCACCACCGTCGCCCGAGAGAGCCACCGTGACCTGTTCGCGCGCAAAGGCAGACAACATCCATGTGGGTACAATCGATGGATCGGCAAAGGGTTCATCGAGTTGTCCGAGTACCTCGGGGACCAATCTCACGGCCTGGTCGCCCGTGACGGTTGATAGCTGATGGCTGACCCCGAAATGTTGTGCAACCTCTTGTGCGTAACTGGATTCATCATAGGATTCTTCTTCGAAGCCGATCGAGAATGTTTTGATCTGATTGGCGGGAAGGCATTCGGCCATGGCTGCGAGAATCACAGTTGAATCGATTCCGCCGGAAAGAAACATTCCCAGCGGTACGTCGGCCATCAGACGGCGATCCACCGACGCGACGATATGGTTCCACAGGACCTCCTGGCGTCTGGCCGGGTCAGTCTCAGCCTCCAGGGCCGGATTAAGGGGGATATCGTAGTGGTATCGGACCTGGGGAGGAGCCGCTGGCTCTGAAAAAAGCAGGAGAGCTCCAGGCTCTACTTTGTAGACGCCGGAGTAGATTGTATAGGGGGCTGGAACAGAGTCGTGTCGAAGGAAAAGGCGAAGCCCTGTCTGGTCTACCCTGCGTTCCACCCGCGTGGACTCAAGGAGCGCCCGCAGTTCCGAGCCAAAATAGACTCCGTGTTCCCCTTGCGTCCAATAGAGAGGTTTTTGACCGACGCGATCCCGGGCCAGAAGCAGCGTTTCTTTTTCGTTGTCCCAGACCGCGAGCGCGAACATTCCGTCGAGCCGTTCGACAAAATCGGGTCCAAGGCGTTCGTACAGGTAGGGAATTACCTCGGTATCCGAGGAGGTGCGAAACTGCACACCTTCGGCTTCCAATTCGCGACGGAGTTGGGCGTGATTATAGATCTCACCGTTGAATACTACTTGTATCGGCTTATGGGCGTGCTCCATAGGCTGATGCCCGCCATCGATATCGACCACGGCCAGTCGTTGATGCCCAAGCACACAACGTCCAATAGACGAAAGCCCCTCATCGTCTGGACCACGATGACGTAGGCTATTCCGCATTCGTTCTACTTCGCTCCGGTCGTCTGCAGTCGTGACTCCAGACCTCCGGACAAGACCGACGATTCCGCACATGATCAGGAATCCGTTTTGGTTTCTGGTGGCTTCGAACCCGTTGTCGTAGGAGGGCGAAGTATCCAGGAGTGTTTTCCCTGACTTTCGAAGTAGGTACGGACAGTCAATTCTGCCAATAGACCGAGTAGCAGCAATTGGATACCAACGATGACCAGGACACCGCCAAAGGTGAAGAATGGGTCGGTGAACAGGGGCTCTTCCCAAGCGATGCGTTTAACGATGGTCCACACCCAGCATCCCATGCCCGATAGAAGGGCGAAGGCTGCGAATTTTCCGAAAAAATAGAGCGGTTTGGTATTATAAACCAGGAGGAACCGTACGGTCATCAAGT
>CAUZEG010000196.1:0-7192 GCA_963578775.1 Myxococcales bacterium | reverse complement strand
TAATGTGACAAAGTGCAATGTGCTCATATGGGTACTCTCCAACACAACCGGAGGGGCCAGATCGGCTTCAAGAGCTTGTTTCCAACGTAAGGCACAAAGGCACCAACGATCCCCTGCCTTCAAACCAGGGAAACCCATCGCGGGTACAGGCGTGCTTAGATCATTTCCAACAAAGGCGCTAAAGGCCAGAAATTCATCGGACATGATCACGCAGACAGTATGGACACCAAGATCATCTTCTCCGGTCTTACAGCAGCCATCACGATAGAAACCCGTCAAGGGATCCATAGAACAAGGCTTTATTTCATCGCCAAGGACATTCATTTCATCGGGATGTACTTCGTGCATTTCTCAATCTCCTGGCCTTATGGCGGTGTCTCTTCCGCCCAGGTAACAGTAATGGCAAAATTCCACCAGTCCTGGTCGCCAATAAAGATCTCCTGTGGCGGCGCAAGGGTCAATCCCACAATGTAGATACCCGCAGCCGCTGCCCCCTCCAATGGAGCATAGGACGCATTGCATTGATATGGCATTGTGCAGGACTGTAGCATATCGATCCAGAACTGGTTGATATCCCAGGGTTCTGGATCCGCCTCATAGGTCACAGAGATCAGCCCGGGGACCGTCACTGTCATCTCGTAATAGTATTCGACGGAAAAGGGAGGCTTGCTCGTTGGACAGGCCAGCCCGAAGGGTGGCCACGGTACAGCGTGCAATGCCGTCCCCGGGTTGGACAGGACAACCTGTGGATGGTCCGGCCCGATTTCGAACGCCTGTGGCGTTTCGCAACTGCCCACAGTCAGATCAGCACATTGACAGGCTTCCCAACTGCCCAGATTGCAGAATTGCTCCCCCTGACTACCGTCATTACATACACACGCCTGTACGGAACCTGGAATACAGGGTGGGTCCACGGGTTCTTCAATACAGTCACAGTCGCCCCAGACCCCATCCGCGCAGGCCTGCGCCCCAAAGATTCCATCCGGACAAACACATTCACCGATTTCGGCGTCCTCGCAACTCTCTGGCTCGGCGGGGTTTGGAAGAAATCGTAGTTTTACGATCGCGTCGTTGGGGCAACCCAGGCCTCCACAGGCGTTGGGCCCCTGGTTGCCGACCATTCCGACTGGGTAGATCCCTGACACCGCTATACCGATGATGATCTCCGTTTTGCCCTGGAATGCCTCCTGACAGGGAATCGGCTGGTAATCGTACGGCGGTGCCGGCGGGTAATAGACGGAGCCTGGATGGAGATTTTCTGGCCGTGGAAAAGCCACCCGATACACATCATCCAGGATGTTATTCGGTTTCTGAGGCAACCCCGCCAGATCACCGCATTGCTGGATCCCACCTTCCTGATCCACGAGCAAAGCCATGAATGCCATGGGGAAGGAATCCAGATCCCCACGAATGGCGATCTGTGCCTCCACCGTCTCAAAACTCGGCGGTAAAGCAATCACCTCGGTGAAAAGAGTCACGAACTCACCTTCGGCCAGCCCAACCTCCGAGAACTGAACGGTTACCTCGTAGGCCCCGTCGGGTGATTCGTCTGTATCGGTCGTATCCGATGGTTCCACATCCGCCGTATCCGATGGTTCCACATCCGCCGCCGTCCCATCGGGGTCATCCGTATCGGCCTCGTCACTCGACACCACGTCGGAACCACCGGTCTCGGTCTCTGTATCACTTATCCCGTCCGGGGCTGTGGCATCGCTGATTTCCACGTCGGTCGACCCCTCGTCTGGAAGACCCACATCCGGACTTTCTATCTCGGACTCCGTCGCATCGACAATATCGCTCGCGTCTGCATCGGAATCGCCGGCTTCGGTCTCCGCGGCCTGGTCCGGGACAACATCGCCCGTTGAGGTATCGGCTGCGGTTCCATCCGTACCGAGCCCATCTACAATACTCGAATCGTCGTCACCCGTAGGTCCATCCACGGCCCCGCCACAGCTCACCACCAGCCCACCCAGGACCAGGAGAAAACAGGCCAGACCAGTTTTTCGAAGGGTATGTAGCAAAGCACGCCTCATCAGTATTTCGCCCTACACGCCAGGGCCATGACATTGTAGTACGATCAGTAACGAAATTTACATCGTAGAAAAGCCGGGCGACTCCGCAACCGGTCTCGCCAGGCTTCCAATACAGGAAAGTCATCCAGGTCGATACTGGACAACCATGGGCCAAAAGCACAATCCACCAGGCTGAATTCTCCCAGTAGATAGTCCTGTTCACCTAATTCCTCCGCCAACACCGAGAGGATGGGGCGGATTTTCTTCGCCGCCTTCGCCACGCGCTCAGGATCCCCTTCTTTTCCTATCGACGGTAAAACCACCCGATTAAAGAAATGCGTACTGGCGGGATCCTGGAAGGCTGCGGCCTCAAGAAACATCAGACGTAGGGCCTTGGCTTTGCCATGGGTATCCGCCGGCCATAAGGAGCCGTACTGTTCACCGAGATAGGTCAAAATAGCATCCGACTCCCATAGGACCACATCCTCCAACTCAAGGGCCGGAACCACGCATCGGGGAGAGATTTTCTGAAACCAGTCCTGCTTATGTTCTCTCTTCACCAGATCGACTTCCACCAACTCGTAGGCAAGCCCCAGTTCTTCCAAAGCCCAACGGACCTTCTGGGGGTTGGTCGACCAGAACCAATACAGCTTCATATCGAACACCTCGTTTCAATTTGGACGCAGGACGTGTGGTTCAAAAAGGAAGCCTCTCCAAATCCACATTGCCCCCACTAATAACAAGGGCCACATTCTCTAAATTCGACCGGTTCCGAAACCCGTCACCAAGTACCGCCGCCAGAACGGTCGCCGAGCTCGGTTCTATAATTATCTTCATACGCTCCCAGACAAGGCGCATCGCCGCTACGATCTCGTCATCTTTCACACAGACAATCTCTTCCACCAGATCGCGTATGACCGGCCAGGTATATTGCCCGAGACTGGTCAGCAGGCCATCGGCGATCGTATTGGGTCCCGTCTGGGGGATCAGGTTTCCCGCCAACTTGGATTGGTAGGCATCATCCGCTCCTACCGGTTCCGCTCCGAATATGCGTACCTCTGGGCAAAGCTCGCGAAGGGCCAGGCTGATCCCCGAGATCAATCCTCCTCCCCCCACCGGAACGACCACGGCGTCAAAGTCCGAAAGCTGTTCCACCAATTCAAGAGCCACAGTGCCCTGCCCGGCGATAACTTCCGGCTGATCGTAGGGATGAAGAAGAGTCGCCCCCGTTTCCTGCTGCACCTTGGCAGCCGTCTCTTCCCGAGCCGCCAGATTCGCCGCACAAAGTACAATCCGACCGCCATATCCCGCGACCGCGCGTCGTTTTACGTCGGGCGCGTTCTCCGGCATCACGATATGGGCTGGGATCCCCCGTTCCGCTGCCGCAAGAGCCACCGCCTGGGCGAAATTCCCACTGCTATGGGTTACCACCCCGTGCCGAGCCTCGTCCGCGGATAAAGAAAGGACCGCATTCATGGCCCCCCGCATCTTGAACGCACCCCCGCGCTGGAGATTCTCGCATTTAAAATGCAGAGCCCGCCCTGCCATCGCGTCGATGGCCCGACTTGTCATGACCGGAGTGCGATGGATGTACCCCACAATCCGCTCATGTGCAGACCGGATGGTATCCAATTCCACGGCATAGCTTTCCATAACGAAGAGAGTCTAACCGTAGTTGGACGCAGGCGTCTATACGGGAGCAACGGCTCCCCCTACGTGCCGGCCCCGGACCTCAGACCATCGCTGCACCAGCCAGAGTATTGCCGCCTTAAATCAATACTGTTATGGTCCGCTTTCGCATACGCATAGCGTACTTAAAGAACGTTGAAAACAAGAGAGGTTATCATGGCTATTGAGCTTCCTTCCCTGCCCTATGAAAAGGACGCACTCGCCCCCCATATTTCGGCGGAAACGCTCGAATATCATTACGGTAAACATCATCGCGGCTACGTCAACAAACTCAACGCTGCGATTGAGGCCGATCCAGCTCTCGCAGGTCGGACTCTTGAAGATCTGATCCAGGGAGCAACCGGTGGCGTCTATAACTGCGCGGCCCAGACCTACAACCATACCTTCTATTGGAACTGCATGAGTCCGAACGGTGGTGGTGAGCCTACTGGCGCGGTGCACGACGCCCTCACCAGCAACTTTGGTAGCGTCAGCAATTTCAAGGAACAATTCTCGAAGGCCGCTGCTGGGCATTTCGGATCCGGTTGGGCCTGGCTGGTCAAGGAAGGTGGTGTTCTGCGCCTTATGGCAACCCATGACGCCGACTGTCCGCTCAAGGCTGGTGCCGAGCCGGTTTTAACCTGTGATGTATGGGAACATGCCTACTACATCGATTACCGGAATGCCCGGGCCAGCTATATTGATGCCTGGTGGAATCTGGTGAACTGGGACTTCGTGGCACAGAACCTATAAGCCCAATCCCCCCAAGTCTCTTTGGATACGGCGTGCTCTAGTAGGGCACGCCGTATCTGTTTTTGCGGCCCTCGCGGTCAGTCGCCGATCTCGTCCAGGACGTCCACGGCATGGGTTTTTGTTTTCACCGAGGTCCAGGCCCGTTCTATATTGCCATGCTCGTCGATGAGATAGGATATGCGATGGATCCCATCGTATTCCCGACCCATGAACTTCTTCCGGCCCCAGCCATCGTATGCCTTCAGGGTGGCCATTTGCTCATCACAGAGCATCGGGTAGGGAAAGGCGTAGCGTTCTACAAATTTCTTCTGGCGCTTCGGTGAATCGGCGCTCATTCCAATGACCTCGATCCCCTTGTCCTTGAAACGAGAGTACTCATCTCGCAGACTACAGCCTTCTGCCGTACAGCCCGGCGTATTTGCCTTGGGAAAAAACCATAAAAACACCTTCCGCCCTTTGTAGTCGCTCAAATTTATTGTCTGCCCTTCGGCATTTGGGAGTTCAAAGTTTGGTGCTTTGGTTCCAATCTTCAACATGGGTGTTCTCTCTACGAGTGCAAATACTTTGTATCGTCACAGACCTAGCATATGGGTTCCCCGAAGGAAAGGCGATTCAAGGCCCCTATTCATACGTTCGTGGGCTATTGCTACCATGACTGGTATGATCAAAATCGGGTGGCTGGGAAACGGAGCCAGAATATAGATGGATTGAATATAATCCTATGCCATTCGTCAGGATAAAATCCTGATACTGAGGCAATCATGCTACCAAGTCTTCGCATACGTACCCTGCTGCTCCTACCCGTTCTGGTTTTCCCTCTAATCACGGGATGCCTGTCCAACAGCTACCAGATCTCCGGAGTTGAGCTACGACGGATCGTCAAGCTCTCCCATACGGAACGGGCCGAACATATCCGTGTGCAACAAGATCGTGGTTCATCCAACGACCCGGGCAATCCTCCAGGCTGGCAACCCTATTATCAGAACCCGGAAGATCCAGATGCAACCTACCATCCGCAACATGCGCATTACGGCTATGGGGACGTATGGTTGGAATTCTTTTATCCAGAACGGGTCTACCCACACCATCGATCCTGGTATTCCCACGGCTACCAGCGACCACCCCGTCGGGGCCTGGCCGGACACCACAAGCCCAAAACCGTAAAACCGCCGAAGAAGAGCTCTTCGAAATCTTCTTCCAACAGCAACTCGGGTAAGGACGACGCCGAGGCATTGGCCGTATTCCTGGTGATCGCCGTTGTGGCCCTGACCGTCGGTCTCGTGGTGACCGAAGGCCTTCGATACGACGGCTGGATCGAAGTCGATCCCAACCACCCTCTATATCTCACTGATCGAGATGGTTCGGAACGAATGCTATATCTTTCCGACCTCACAGAAGACGATGTCGCGACCGCGAAGCGCGGACAGATCTATACTACGCAAGGGGCTGGTCTCGTCAGACAATACCGCGCTCCTCTGAATCGGGTCGGCCTGACCTGGGCTCTGGAAACCGGCCCCAGCCAGGTACACCACCACGGACGATCAGACCTTATGGGCCCGATGTTTCGTTGGAACGTGGGAGTATACCCCACGCATAACATCGGAATACTCGGAGAGATGTCATTCGTATGGGCCGATGATGCCAGCTACGATGTCTTTGATTTTCGCTACGGCCTACAGGCTCGGGCCTTCTTGCCATTTCAAGCACCCGCCCAGCTTGGGGGGTATGTGAGTTTTGGAAATGCGCATACCTATGCAGATGTGGTAGGGAATGCGGGTGATGAAAGCTACGAATACCAACAACGTTCTACCCTGGAAATGGGCGCCATCGTCGAGTTCGATCTTACCACGACTCTTGGGCTCACCCTCCGGGCCGGACACACTCGCTACGGAAATGTATTCGGGTCTGGTGGCCTTACAGATGGGGGATTTTCAGCAGGGCTGGGACTCGCCGTCTACTGACGGCCGCTCATGAACACCCGCCCCAGCACAGTCCGCTGTCTGGTCTTCGCCGCCCTATGCGGTTTCGTATCCTTTGCGGCCTGTAGCGCGGCACCAGTACAGGTCGGAGCAGCCAACCCGGTATCGACGACGCGAGTGCATACACCACCGCGACTGGTAGTGGTCCTGGTATTCGACCAACTCCGGGCGGATTACCTCCAGACCTTTCAGAGCCGATTCCTGCCGGCACACGGCTCCGACGGAAGGCTGGGCGGCTTTCGTGTGCTTCAGGATCGTGGCGCCTGGTTTCCGGCCGTAGATCATAATGTACTGCAGGCCATGACGGCCCCCGGACACGCCAACATCTCGACCGGAACCTACCCCAGCCGCCACGGCATCCCTATGAATAAATGGTATGATCCGACGCAAGACCGGATCATCCTCGCGGTGGAAGATCCCGGTACAAGCTGTGTCGGTCCCTGCGCCGACAAACGGAAAGGCCGTTCTCCTCGCTTCCTACGAGCCAGTACCATCGGCGATACTCTGAAAAACACGCGCGAAGCATCAAAGGTGGTCGCGATCTCGCTGAAGGACCGAGCGGCCATCCTCACGGGCGGATGGCGTGCAGATATAGCCATCTGGTACGACAAGAAGACCGCACAATGGGTGACAAGCTCCCATTACGCACCGGACGGACAACTGCCGGACTGGATCACTCGTCTCAATCAATCCATGGCGGCCAGAAAAGGCGAAACAATCCATTGGACTCCCGAGGGCCCGGGCACCGGGCTCACCCTCGACGCGAAGGCGTCCGGTTTC
>CAUZEG010000195.1:0-7272 GCA_963578775.1 Myxococcales bacterium | reverse complement strand
ATCCCGGTGGATTCGCAGGAATTACCGCAGGCGTCGGTCGTATCCTCTCCACAGTCTACATCACCGGGTGCTGCACATTGGCTGGCGTTATAGCCAGTCCCCACGGATTCGCAGTCATTACCACAGGCATCAAAGACCGGATCGCCACATACGACTGTGTTGGTAATGCATTGCGCCAGATTCAAAGCGCTCCCTAAACCACCACAGGGATCGCCACAGTCATTGAGCACCGCCTCATTGCAGGCCACCGTGACCGGGTTGGGGCAATCTTCCACACAGGTCCGAATTCGCTTATAGGCCAGGCCGTCACAGACATGCACATTACCACTCCCCACATCGTAATATATATAACCGGTCGTACCGGGAGCGCAGTCGGGACGGGTCGCAATCGTATTGGTTTCCAGCACAGACCGGGTTGCGCAGATCCACTGGATTCCATCCCAACTGGCGACCTCCCCCGGATCGCATACCAGCGCAGATAAGGTGTCGCTGTCGCCGTCCGCCAGATCGGCGGGTAGGCCGTCTTTGGCAATCGGGTCCAGGCTGGCCTCCAGGGCTGACAGATCTCCCTGTACCGCCTCTACATTCCCCTGCACCGTATCTACGTTCGCCTGCACCGTATCTACGTTCGCCTGCACCGTATCTACGTTCGCCTGCACTGTATCGATACCAGCTTGCAGCTCTTCATCCCCGAATTGGCGAGCCGCACTCTCCTCATCTAGAGCGGCCTGCTGCACAAAACCATTGGCACTGGCAAAGTCCACCACCTGGGTCTCGGTCAACTGGGTATTATCGTCGCCGTCGGCGATGTCCGTCGGGATCCCCAGTATGTCCTCCCAGGAAACGTCCGACTCATAGCCCAGAGCCTGCAGAGTGGTCACAAGCTCCTCAGCGGTAAGAAAATCCTCGGTCTGCCCCGTCTGCACAAAACTCGTCGCGGGGATACCGCCGAGGGTTGTGGCATCCGTCGCGGTATCCGCATGATCGGCCACCGCCGCACGCAGAGAAAATGGTGACGAGACCACCTGCTGTCTCGGAAACATCTCTCCTTGTTGGTTCACTTCAATACCCAGCCAGCGTTCACCATTGAGATGGGTTTCGCTCAGAGCCGAATAGAGCCCCATGGTCAGATTCATCACGCCGTGCGTGACCACCACAGTATCATGGGTTTCCCCCCAGATCGGCTCGTCGCCTACGGCCTGTTCGTACAGGCGAAAGGTGATCGCGATGGGTACGTCGCAGGTTTGTAGATCACAGTGAAAGGGCGTGCCGGCGCTATCGGTCAGGTATCCCTGGTAATGCAGCCGTGTAGGCACCTCCGCAAACGCGGTGCCCAACCATGCAAGTGTTATGACCAAAGCGAACAGGTATTTCATTTCGTATCTCCCAGACCCGACCCTGGATCTATGCATAGTCTCATCGGATATAGACGGTCGGCGCGAAGGCCCAACGCTCTCTCGGGGAGTCGCCACTCTCACTGAAGGTGCTAAAACGGATGACGCTACCAGAGACGGTTGCCATAGTTCCGAAGGTAAGGGTCTTCGTATCCTCCCACGAATCTACCCATCCAAGCTGATCGTAGGCGTGAAATACCTGCCCGGGCTTACCCCAACGATGCCAGGATTTATTGCCCCCTGGTCCCGTCACCTCCAGCTCATCATAATCCGTATCGGATTGGATCCCATAATTGTTGTTATCCGGGTTCGCGCCGGACGTGCTCCAGCTGTCCACATGACCGCCCGACGGGTAGAAGATCACAGTGCCGCGAATGTCCGTATAGTCAATCTCAAGGTCAAAATCATTCCATACTTCACGGTCATCTGTCTGGGGATAGCCGTAGTAGATCGTATTGCCTTGAACAAATCCGTGTGCATCATCAATGCCTGGGGCGGTCGTGATGGTCAGATTGGCGTGGAGCCGTAGATAGTCGATATCAATCCTGGTCCACCCGCCCCCTTCGGCCGTCATATCGCAATACACCTCAAAGGGCGGATCCCCGAAATCTCCATCGGGATCGATGGTATACAATCCGTCCCCAACAGAACCACCAGCATCGAGGATCTCTTTACAGGAGCCACTGACCAGACAGATGCCCCCTGTGCATGAACCGGTATCACATAGGCTACCAGTCTCCCCGCAGTCATTCCCGCAGGCATCTCGTGTCGGCTGGCCGCAGGTTATCTCCGCGGCTTCGGTACAGTTCGCCAGATCCAGGGCCGTACCGACGGTTCCACAGTCATTGCCACAGCTGTCTAAGACCGCCTGTTCGCAGGAAACCAGGCTCGCGTTGCATTGGTTCAGATTCACCCCGGAACCGAGACTTCCACAGTCATCACCGCAATCGTTGGCGACCGTCTCGTCGCAGGCCACGGAGGCCGGATCAGGGCAGCCCTCTACACAGGTCCGAATCCGCCTATAGGAGGTACCATCACATACGTGCATATTATCGGTGTCCACATCGTAATACATGTATCCAATATTTTCCGCCGTACAGTCGGGCCGTGTCGTCACCGTACTGGTCTCAAGCACGGAACGTGGGGCACATAACCACTGGCTTCCATCCCAACGGGCAACCTCACCCTCGGCACAGGCCAGAATGGATAGTGCGTCGTCATCTCCATCGGCCAGATCGGCGGGAAGCCCATCTTTGGCGATGGGATCCAGACTCCCGTCGAGGGCCGTTAAATTCGCTTGTACCCCATCCACGGCATTCCCCCGGGCCTCGGCCTCGGCCGCCAACCCGGCATCCAGAGCCGTCTGCAAGGCAAAGCCATTATTCTCCACGAAGGCGTCGACCTCCGCTTCATCGAGCTGGGTGTCGATATCATCGGCACAGCTCCAGCCCAGACCGTCCCATTTGGCCATCTCTCCCGCCGCGCAGAGCAGGGTCGAGAGAATGTCATCATCTCCATCGGCGACGTCGGCTGGGATATCCAGAATATCCCCCCACCCCACCTCGGGCTCAAATCCGAGGGATTGAAGGGTCTCCAATAAATCCGCCGCCGTCAGAAACTCCTCGGCCTGACTGGCCTGGACAAAGTTCTCCGCGACAACGCCACCGAGATGGGTTGCATCCGCGGCCGTATCCGCATGGTCCGCCACCGCCGCGCGAAACGCAAAGGGCGTGGACACCAATTGTTGTCTGGGGAACATCTCGCCCTGTTGATTCGCCTCTACTCCCAACCAGCGGGCGTTGGCGAGCATCTCGTCCTCCAGCGGCACAACAAGCCCGATGATGAGGTTGAATACGCCATGGCTGACTACCACATTCTCATGGGCCTCTACCCAGAGAGCATCCCCACCGGCCAGCTGTTCATAGAGTCGGAATGTCAGGGAAACGGGCTCTTCACAACTTTCCAGATCACAGTGAAAGACATTGCCGGAGCTGTCGGTCAGATAGCCCTGGTAATGGAGCTTGGTAGGAACATCCGCCTGGGCCCATCCGGCCCCAAGAAGGCAAAGAACGACCACCACCAACCACCGCATTTCCCAGACCTCGTTTGTTGGACGGATAAGTGTATCGGATCTGCGTCTCGTTGACGACTCGGCGATCTACCGGCCGGCCCCGTCAAAGCTTTATAATAAAGGCCAGAGTGTAGAAGGCGGGGCGGTTATCAAAGCCGGATCCACTACCAGCCGAGCCCAGACTGATCCCGGTCGAACTACTATTGGTGCCCAGGCTTCCACATGGGCTTGCCGTTGCGACACCTGTGAGCCCAGTCGTACCACCACTGGTACAAACCCTGGTCGTAGCATGGCTATGGTTGGGATCGTTCACATCGTGGGTATGGCTCGGCATATGCGCCTCCAACAGCACCTGCGTATCGGCACCACCAAGTTCGCCCGGGGCATCCGATGCAGACGCGATTCCGCGGATAAATCGATTGGTCAGATCCGGGGTCCCGGCCGCGCCATCGCATAGGGCCCAATCGCTGGGTATGTCTGTGACACTACCGGACCACATTATAATACCACCGATCGGTACCGCTCCGCCTGTGGCGATGATTGCACCATCAAGAGTCGTACCGGCTGCCAGATCGATAGCACCGTTGGTGATGAAATCCTCCACGGCTTCTTCGCTTACCTGGGTGTCGGAATCCGTACTGCAGATCCAGGTCCCCAGCTCCGCATCCCAGCGGGTCAGCTCGCTCTCGGCACAGACCAGGCTGGCCAAAGTGTCATCATCCCCATCGGCCAGTTCGGCGGGAAGCCCATCCTTTGCGATTGGATCCAGGCTCCCATCAAGAGCCGACAGATCCGCCCCGACCGCGTCCACATTGGCCTGCACAACATCAATATTGCCCTGGACTGTACCAATGGCTCCCCCGAGAGCCAGGATCTCGACGTCAACTCCATCTACCCTCGCATCGACGGCATCCACATTGGCCTGCACGGTATCCACATTGGCCTGAACTATGTCCACATTGCCCTGCACGATATCCACATTGCCCTGCACGGTATCCACATTGCCCTGCACAACAGCAATATCCGCCTGCAAGCCCGTATCGGCCTCCTGGCGATCGGCAATCTCGTTGTTCAAAGCCAGATCAAAGGCATAGCCATTGTCGCCTACAAAGCCGTCTACCTGCACCTCGGTCAACTGGGTATCGTCGTCTCCATCGGCCAGATCCGCCGGGATCCCGGTCAGGTCCTGCCAGGCGATCTCCGGCGCATAGCCCAGAGCTTCCAGGGTCGCGAGCAGATCGGCAGCGGTGAGAAAGTCCTCTGTCTGACTGGTCTGAACAAACTGCTCCACTGCGACGCCACCGAGATGGGTTGCATCGGCCGCCGTCTCCGCATAATCGGCCATAGCCGCACGTAAAGAGAACGGGGACGAGACCATCTGCTGGCGGGGAAACATCTCACCCTGGGTGTTCACTTCGACGCCCAGATAACGAGAACCGTTCACCAGGTCGTCCGAGAGCGCTTCGTTGGTTCCCAGAACCACATGAAACACGCCCTGCTCTACTACAACATTCGCGTGGGTTTCCAACCATAAAGACTCGCCACCCGCCGCCTGTTCATAGAGTCGGAACGTAAGAACCAGGGGCTCGTCACAGGACTCCAGATCACAATGGTAGGGCGTGCCCACACTATCGGTGAGAAAACCCTGGTAATGCATCTTTAGAGGTACTTCCCCATATGCGGCCCCCACGGTGCAAAGACTGAACAGAAAAACAAGGCACCATCGCATAACGATTCCCCTTTATTTTTAGACTCTAACGTTTCTCAATCGTCTCGCCACCAGACCCACCAGCGTGCTGCGTTGTGCGCCGTATCACAATAGGACCCACCCGCACCGCTACCGAAAATATCTTTCCGAGAGCCGATATATACTTCGGCATTATTCGTACCGGGACAACCATCGTGTATAGCCCCCAGAAGGTCGTTGGTATAATCACAGCTATCCGTATAGGAACGGCCTGCGCTGACACCATAACAACCATAGCTGTGCCCAACACCTTGACCGGGCTTGAAGTTCCAGCGCATATCACTGCTGCTCAAGCCTGTGACCTGGTTGGAGTACAACACGACAGGGAAATCACCAGTACCCGGTGACGTAAACCACATGCCGTTGTCGAGCGATGGATCTCCCGGTGTACTGGTAATGATGTAATCCGTCGGCGTATTTGTGCCATCGGAGGTGAAAGAGAAACGGATGCGTGTGGCATTATCGGGCACCTTCCAGCTGGTGTCATCTGTGGTGTCCTGGGTGGGCATATCCCCCGAACCCCAGGTATTCACCATCCACTCTTCCTGCCATTGTTCTCCCGTCCTTCGCATTGCAAGAGTCCAGCCGCCGCCATCCAACGTCATATCGCAGTAGGCGTCCACCGGAGCAAAACCGCCCGCTCCATCCGGGTCGATCTGGTAGATGCCATCACCGGTTGAGAGTCCGTTATCCAGGATGCCTTTGCAGGATACATCCAATATGCAAACACCACTATTACAGCTCAGCCCGTCCTCACAGAGGGTACCCGTACCTCCACAGGGATTATCGCAGGCATCCAAGATGGGATCACCACATGCGGTCTCCGCGATGACGCCACAGCTATCGGGATCGTTGCCGGTGCCAGTGGATCCACAATCATTGGCACAATCGTCTAGAACGGGGGCGCCGCAGACAACATCGGATGCGTTGCATTGGGCTGGTTGTGGGCCAGTCCCATGGTAACCACAAAAGTCACCGCAATCGTTAACAACAGATGATTCACAAGCCACCGTGTCGGCCGTTGGGCAATCGTCTACACAGGTCCGAATGCGGCGATATGCCGTACCGTCACAGACATACATATTTGTTGTCTCAATGTCGTAATACATAAAACCCATGTATTCGGGTGTACAATCCGGTCGTGTCACAACCGTATCGGTCTCCAGCACCGACCCCGGTGAACATAACCACTGGCTACCATCCCAACGGGCAATCTCAGCCTCGGCGCACGCAAGGACCGAAAGTGTATCGTTGTCCCCATCGGCCAGATCCGGGGGAAGCCCATTCTTGGCGATGGGATCGAGGCTCCCATCCAGGGCTGTTAAGTTCGCCTGGACCGCATCCACCGCATTCCCTCGGGCCTCGGTCTCAGCCTCCAAAGCCGTCTGCAGAGCAAAGCCATTATTCTCCACGAACGCGTCCACCTCTTCTTCGCTCAGCTGGGTGTCCACATCATCCGAACAGCTCCAGGCCAGACCATCCCATCTAGCCACCTCCCCCGCCGCACATAGCAGGCTGGAGAGGGCATCATCATCCCCATCAAAGAGGTCAGACGGAACACCCGTTAGATCTCCAAAATCTCCCGAGAAGTGTTCGCCGGGTGTATAGCCTAGAGATTCCAACACCTCTGCCAATTCACTCTGGGTTAGAAAATCCCCGGGATCAGAAGCCTGCACGAAGTTTTCCAGCGGCACTCCCCCCAGGGTCTGGGCATTCTCCGCCTGATCCGCCGTAGAAGCACGCAGGGCATAGGGGGCCGACACCACCTGCTGCCGGGGAAACATTTCGCCCTGTGTGTTCACTTCGATGCCCAGGTACCGTGAACCGGTCAACAGATCATAGGAAATGGATTCATTGCTTCCCAGGATCACATGAAAAACGCCCTGATTTACCGTCACATTTTCGTGGATTTCCACCCATAGGGCATCACCCCCAGCCACCGCGGCATAGAGCCGAAAGGTGAGGGTGATAGATGTATCGCAGTCTTCAAGCGTGCAATGAAAAGGAGTCCCGGCCGCGTCGGTCAAATAGCCCTGGTAGTGGATCTTTCCAGGCACGTC
>CAUZEG010000194.1:0-7292 GCA_963578775.1 Myxococcales bacterium | reverse complement strand
CCGAGGCCGATGCCAAAGCACAGACCGCTTTCACAGTATCCCAGCTCGTCGTTGTAGTAGACAGCCGGATCATAGGGGTTGGTTTCGCAGAACTCGGAGACACCTCCACCCAGGTTGTTGGGAGCGGCGCAAAACAGTCCGGTGGTGCCAAATATGGTGTGGATCTGGCAGGTCTCGCCGATAGGACAATCCAATTCTGTGAGACAGGGCTTGAAATCCGTTCCAGCCAGGCAGATGGCATAGTCGGCACCGGCTGGTGCCGTAACGCGGACACAGCGGTAGTCGTCTCCGTAGGGGCCGTTCGGGTTGGCACCAACACATAGCTCGGGAAAGTCTTCGACTCCATCGGGTGTCATGGCGCCGGTAAGATTGTTGGCCGCGTCGCTAAGGGCGCTCAGATTGCATTGCTTGGTACAGACGGGCTCACCGTAGGGAACATGGCACGCGCCACCGATATCGGCACATTGTGTGTCGAGACAGTCCAGAAAACTGATGACTGCGAAGGTATCGGTCCAGTCGCTGGGCTCCAGGGGTGCGCATGTTTCGGTAACGAAGCATTCACCACCAAATGACGTGCCACCGTCCGATGTGCAGGATCCGGCTGCGTTACAGGCGGCTCCGGGATCGCAAGTTCCGCAGGTTCCTCCGCAGCCATCGTCGCCACATGTCTTTCCTTCACAGTCCGGGATACATTCGGTGGTACATTGGCCGGTGGGTGTACAGGCGGCGCCTTCTTCACAGTCGCCGCATACTCCGTCACAGCCATCGTCGCCGCATTCTTTGTCGTCGCAGGCCGGCACACAGATCTCCACGCAGGAGTTGTCTTCCGCACATTCGAAACCCTCCTCGCAGCTGCCGCAGTCGCCTCCGCAGCCATCGTCGCCGCAGGTCTTACCTTCGCAGTCGGGAGCACAGATCGGCGCGCAGGTATTGTCGGCCGCGCACTCGAAGCCTTCGTCGCAGGTACCACAGCTATTTCCACAGCCGTCGTCGCCGCATTCGTTGTCGGTACAATCCGGTTCACAGGTGGGCAGGCAGAGTCCCGTATCGCTACATTCCGTGCCCACTTCACATAGTCCGCAATCACCATCGCAGCCGTCGTCACCACATTCTTTACCTTCGCAGCTGGGCTCACATGCGAGATTACAGTTGTTGTCGGCGCCACAAACCGAGTTGGGTGGGCAGTCTCCGCAGGTTCCCCCGCAGCCGTCATCACCGCAATTCTTATCGGCGCAATCGGGGGTGCAGCTGACTTCACAGATCCCGTCTGCGTTACAGCTTCCGTCGATACATTCGCCACAGGAACCGCCACATCCGTCGCTGCCACATACTTTGTCGTCACATTGTGGTGTGCATTCGGCGGTACCATTATCTCCGCCGCAGGCGGCAAGGCTTAGAACGAAGATTGCCAGGAAAGAGCCGAGAAAGAAAGACAGACGGTTCATTGCGAACTCCGATGTATTCGTGGACAGGGGGCGTATTTCCCCCGCTATAATAATCGTAAAATCCCCCCGGGATTTTTGGAATCCACGTTCTACCAATCTTCGACCCCACAACTCAAGTCTTCTCTTTGTTGACCCGCCTCTCTGGTGGCCTTAGTTTTTGGGTATGGTCCCCACAGAGAAACGCAGGAATCCAGGGAACGGTTTAGTCTGCCGAAATCGGTCGAAATGATGGGACGTTTTCTGATCATAAAGATGGGTGCGCCACCCCCCGGTATTGAATCCAGACATGGCATTTTTGCCGATTGGATCGGCCGGGGTCTGGGTGTGGCCCGTGATGCGCTGGAGATCGTGGATGTTGTGGCCGACGAGCCTCTACCCGATATGGATCAGTATGCTGGTGTGGTGTTGACCGGCTCTGCCGCGATGGTGACCGATCATCTACCCTGGAGTGATCGGGTGGCCGATTGGCTGGGTGCGTCTGGGACGGGGGATACGCCGATACTAGGTATTTGTTATGGGCACCAGCTTCTTGGGGATGTATTTGGTGGATCGGTCGCCCAGAATCCCAAAGGGCGGGAGATCGGGACGATTACTGTAGACCTCACCTCGGAGGCCCAGACTGATCCATTATTTTCTGCTCTGCCCTCACCGCTGGTGATGCAAGCCACCCATATGGAATCGCTGATCACATTACCGGAGAATGGGGTTCGTTTGGCGGGCAATAGCCATGATCCAAACCAGGCGTTTCGGATTGGTGAATCTGTCTGGGGTATCCAGTTCCACCCGGAGATGAGCGCAGAGATAATCTGTGAATATATCGATGCACGTCGCGAGGCGATAGCCGCCGAAGGACTCGACCCCGACGCACAGATCCGGTCGGCCCGGGACAGTCTTCACGGAGCACGATTGTTGACGAGGTTTGCCCAGTTGGCCGCCAGCCGGTAAATGAAGATTTGAATTCACCGAACCGGTTGAGAGGCCATGATGAGCGAGATTTCCTGTAGCCACGACTATATCAACAGTCGAGATGGAACCCGTCTGCATACGGTACATTGGCAAGCCCCTGCGCAGATCCGTGCCCGCCTGGTCTTTATCCATGGTTGGGCCGAATACATTGGTCGCTACCAATTTCCGGTGTCCTGGTTTCAGCCCCGTGGATTTGCCTGCCATGGTCTGGACTATCGTGGCCACGGCGAAAGCGAGGGGCGCCCCGGCTATGTACGCAACTGGCATGAATACCTGGACGATGTGGAGGCTTTTCTCCGGACCATTCCCCGGGCGAACGACGTCCCTATCTTTCTGGTGGGTCATAGCCAGGGTGGGCTGATCGTATCCCGGTTGATTGAGGAGCGGGGGGATTTCGGCCTGACTGGTTTGATCCTCTCCTCGCCTTTTTTCGCGCTGGGACGAGAGCTCACGCTAGTGGAGAAATTGATGTCTCGTGTTCTCTCCCGCATCGCCCCCATTATGCCCCTGCCATCTGGAGTGGGGTCTGAGGGGATCTCCAAGGACCCCGATGTGGTACGGGCCTACGAAAACGACCCCAAGATTGTGAAAAAACCACTCGCTCGTTGGGGGAATGAGCTTATGAACGCCCAGGCGTCGGTCGTTGTGGATGCGCCAAGAGTGAAACTTCCATGCCTGCTCATGGGTGGAACAGATGACCCGATTGTCAGTACAGATCGGATCCGCGATTTCTATGAGGCCTGTGGTTCGGAGGATAAGACCCTGGAGATGTTCGAAGGCCTTCGCCACGAGATCTTCAACGAAGTGGAACGCGCGGATGTTTTCGCATGCATGGAGTCCTGGTTGGACGGGCAGCTATCATCACAATCGGTTTCCATCTAAATACAGATCGGATATAGCTCTGCATTCTCGTCGATGATTCCCTGCTTTTGGAGAGAGTTTCTTGGCATCGAGCGATAAAGAAAAAACCAGCGCCGTCGCCAGTGAATCGGCGGAGGGGAGCGTTCGGTCGAACTTCATTCGCGATATTATCGATACGGATAATGAGACGGGGGTGTATGCCAGCCGCGTAGTAACCCGTTTCCCGCCCGAGCCCAACGGTTACCTTCATATCGGTCACGCCAAGTCCATATGTCTCAATTTTGGTATTGGCCGGGACTATGACTCGGTATGTCATCTCCGCTTCGACGATACCAATCCCGAAAAGGAAGAGACGGAGTACGTCGATTCCATCAAGGCCGATGTGAAATGGCTTGGCTTTGACTGGGGCGAACATCTGTATTTCGCGTCGGATTATTTTGAGCAGATGTACCAGTATGCAGAGAAACTGATCCGCGCTGGAAAGGCCTACGTAGACAGCTCCAGTCGCGACGAGATCCGCGAATATCGTGGCAGCCTTACGGAGCCCGGCCAGGAGAGCCCCTATCGAAACCGTTCCGTCGACGAGAACCTGGACCTGTTCCATCGCATGCGTGCAGGCGAGTTCGAAGAAGGGTCCCATGTGCTTCGGGCGCGCATCGATATGGCTTCACCCAATATGCTTATGCGGGATCCGCTTCTGTATCGGATTCGGCATATGACGCACCATCGTACCGGTGATGACTGGTGTATCTATCCCATGTACGACTATGCCCATTGTCTGGAAGACGCCATCGAGGATATTACCCACTCCATCTGCACCCTGGAGTTTGAGAACAACCGGGCCCTATACGATTGGGTGCTGGAGAATGTGGAGACACCGAGCCGCCCCAAGCAGATCGAGTTTGCCCGCCTGAATCTTGGCTATACGATTATGAGCAAACGAAAACTTCTCCAATTGGTGGAAGACGGGATCGTTGACGGCTGGGATGACCCGCGAATGCCGACCATCTCCGGGATGCGTCGCCGCGGAGTCCGGCCGGAAGCCATTCGTGCGTTCTGCGATATGATCGGGGTGGCCAAGGGGAATAGTACGGTCGATATCGACAAGCTCGAATACTGTATTCGTGACGATCTGAACCCACGAGTACAGCGTGTTCTATGTGTGTTGGAGCCCCTGAAGGTGGTCATCACCAACTATCCCGAGGATAAGGTGGAGTGGATGGAGGCATCCTTCTATCCCCACGATGTGCCGCTTGAGGGTAGTCGTAAGATCCCCTTTGCCCGGGAGATATACATCGAGCGGTCCGATTTCTGTATGGAGCCACCAAAGGGCTGGTTTCGTTTGGCACCGGGCCGGGAAATACGCCTACGGTACGGCTATTGTATCCAATGTACGGATGTAGTGACGGACCCGGCGACGGGGGAGATCACGGAAGTCCATTGCACCTATGATCCCGACACCAGTGGTGGGGTTACCGCCGGTCGGAAGGTGAAAGGGACCTTGCACTGGGTTGCGAGCGAAACTGCCCGCCGCGCCGAGGTGCGCCTTTACGATCGTTTGTTCAAAGTCGAAAAACCGGACGCCGATCCGGATGTAGACTTTCGGGCCAATCTGAATCCGGACTCCCTGATCTCCTTGACCGATTGTTTCATCGAACCTGGAGTCGCGTCCGATCCGGCCGGAACCCGCTATCAGTTCGAACGGACGGGATATTTCTGTAGTGATGTGGTGGATTCGAGCACGGACCGTCTGGTCTTCAATCGGATCGTAACGCTGCGTGACTCCTGGGCGAAGTCCCAGACGACGACAGAGGAGGCTCCGGCATCGACCACGGCCGCGCCGGCCAAACGTCGGCGTAAGCCCCAGGCCAGAGGCCGCGAAGATCTGCGCGATAAAGCCCGCGAACGGGATCCGGAATTGGCGGCCCGCTATGGCCGCTATACGACGGACCTTGGGCTAACGGAGGCAAACGCCGACCGGTTGACCGGAGACCGGGGCTTGTCTGATTTCTTTGAGGCAGCCCTGGGAGCCCATGATGACCAGCGTGCGGTCGCCAAATGGGTGGTGAATGAATTCCTCCGTGTAGCCAAGGATGAGGATGTGGCGTCTCTGGCTTTTGATGGGGCCGACTTCGGCGCTCTCGTAAAGCTGGTCGACACCGGTGTTATTACCACTGCGGGAGGCAAGCAGGTCTTTGAGGAGATGCAACGCTCCAGTGATGCTCCGCAGGCCATTGTGGATCGTATGGGGCTGGCCCAGACCACCGATACCGGTGCAATTGCGGCCTACGTTGATGCCGTCCTGGCGCGCAGTCCGGACGAGGTGGCACGCTATAAGGCCGGCGAGACCAAACTCCTCGGGCTCTTCATGGGCCAGGTCATGCGTGAAAGCAAGGGTACGGCAAACCCCAACGACGTACGCCAGCTTCTGGCAGAGAAGCTTAGCTGATAGGGGCGACAGCGGAGACGTTCGCGATACGACTCAGTTCGTGAGCATCTCGATGACCATGCTCTCGGCGGGATCGCCAGGTCCTTGTTGTTTATGCACCAGCTCCATGGTGTTGGCGTCCAGCACATAGATATGTGGAAGCGCCGAACCGGCATGGGACATAGCATCGTAGACCTGGTAGAAATTGTAGTCGCGCAGAACCGGGAAGGTCACATCCTTTGCCTGAACGAACTCTTCCAACTGGGCCAGCGTGGGCGGGCCATGATCAGCGGTGGCGCCAAGTACCCATACAACTTCAAGTCCCTGGTCTTTGTATTGGCGATAGACCTGTTCGACGGCGGGCGCGTAATTTTCGCAGGTTCCACAGTAGCCGGTAGCCAGAATCACCCATACGACCTTCTTGTCGTATCCACAGGCCTGGTGCATCCAATAAAAGGTATCATCGGGCATTTTCAGGCCGAAGTTCTTGATGTGTTCACCCACATCTTTCCCCTTGAGTTCCGCATTGTATTCGCAGGTCGGCCCCCCTTCAACCGGGGTAAATGTGTTGACCGGATCGCTGCCGGTATCGATAGCAGCATCGCCAGCGGCCCCGTCGCCTCCCTCACTGCAGGAGAACGGAATAAGTAGGAATAAAATGGCAAGAAAACGAAGCGCTTTCATGATCGACCTCAGGATTGATTTCTTCGTCTTTGGGTAGGTGTGTATCGTACCATATTGGGATACTCCCTCCCCTGAATAACGATCAAACCGTACCGTTTGCGGACGTCCGGTGCAAGAGGATAGAGAAAAACCGATCGGCAAAGAGCAATTGCCGAACGGGTTCTGCACTGCTAGCCTGTTCGCATTGGACATTATGTTTCTGGGCAGGAGCAGGAGAAGATAATGGGTATTCGATCGGGTCTGGTATTGGTGATTCTTGTCGCTATGTGGGGTTTTGCTTGTAGTTCCTCCGGAGGAGACGGCGATGCCGGTTCGGGCTCTGATGTCCTCGTCGAATGTCCCAATATTGGAACGTCCGGCCAGGGCAACGATGGGGCCGCCTGTGGCTCCAGCTCGGAATGTGAATGTGGCCTCACCTGCAGCGGTGGGGTTTGTTCCGCCTTCACGGGTGAGTTTTCGGGCTGTTCCTGTGGTCCGGACATCGACGAATGCAGTAAACCGGCACCGTCGGGTGCTCCCTGCAATCCCTATTGCCAGATTGGATGCACGGATACGCAACAATGCTCGTATCTTGGGTTTGGCTTTGGTTGTACAGGAATAGGCGATCGGGAGATCGGGGCAACCTGTAGCGACTCTAGCGATTGCGTTGAGGGTATGGCCTGTTTGAAGATCAACAACGAGACGGTGGAGACCTGCCGACTGTTCTGCAAAGGCGATTCCGATTGTCCGTCTGACCGCAAGTGCAATTTGAATATCACCTGGAATTCAGGCCAGGCCAATCAGACGTCGGTGTCCTTCTGTGGTGAACCCACCGTGGGTTGTAATCCTTTCGATGATCCGCTGTCGTCGTGTGGTGACGGGCAAGGCTGCTATTACGAGAGCCAGGCGACGGCGTGTAAGACGGCCGG
>CAUZEG010000193.1:0-7358 GCA_963578775.1 Myxococcales bacterium | reverse complement strand
TGGACCGGCATCCTGTTTGGGGCTCCGATCCTCGGTGTCTGGTACTGGTGTACCGACCAATTTATCGTGCAACGGGTCCTGGCTGCCAAGAATATCCAAGAAGCGCGCCGAGGCACAATCTTCGGTGGCTATCTTAAGCTCCTGCCCCTGTTTATCTTTGTACTGCCTGGGGTGATCGCCTATTGCCTTCACCACCAGGAGAAGATCAGCCTTCTCCAGGATGGACAATATGCACCGGACACAGCCCTCCCGGTGATGATCACGACACTGTTGCCCGTGGGATTGAAGGGCCTTGTGGTAGCGGGCCTGCTCGCCGCCTTGATGAGCTCCCTTTCCTCGGTGTTCAATTCCTGTTCCACCCTGATCACCCTGGACGTCTATAAGAAACTACGACCCGACGCGCCGGAAAAACGACTGGTCCGTGTTGGGCAAATGGCCACGGGGGCCCTGGTAATCTTTGGGCTGGCGTGGATTCCTCTTATGAAGCTGATCTCAAGCCAACTCTTCGTCTATCTACAGAAGGTGCAGGCCTATATCTCTCCCCCGATTGCAGCGGTATTTCTATTGGGGGTCCTCTGGAAACGGCTTAATGCGTCCGGTGCGCACGCAGCCCTGGGAGCCGGTTTCGTATTGGGTGTCGGGCGACTCGTAGCCGAGATGAACCTGTCCAACATCGCGCCGGATAGTTTCCTCTACGATTTCGCCACCATCAACTTCCTGCATTTTGCAGCCGCATTATTTGTAGTCTGCTCGTCGCTGCTGATTCTGATTAGCCTTGTAACCGATCCGCCCCCAGACGAGAAGGTGGCTGATCTCACTCTACAGACCGCAAATGTCGCCCCGTCGAAGGACGATAAGAGCTGGCGCTCACGGCGCCTGGATATGGGCTTGACCCTGGTCCTGGCTGCCCTGGTCGGACTTGTCTGGATTGCATTCAGCTAGAGAGCGCGCATCCGCTCGAAGAGGCGGTCCGCCGCGGCCTGGGCCTCGGCCCGGATAGTCTCCAGATCACCGGTCTGCAACACCCCATCGCGAACCACGACCTGGCCGTTGACGACCACATGTTGCACGTCCTCGTCGCGGCGGACTACCAGATCGGCCAGAGCACCTTCCCGCAAGGGTCGGGCGGACGTCCCAAAGCGTTCGGCCACCAACATCGCGCTGCCCGCCGACCGAGCCTGAATCCAATTGGGAAGCTCCCCATGGTCGCCGCCGATGCGCCATAAAGCCCGCAGCTCGTCGCGCATATCCGCGGGATAACCATCCGTTCCGAGCGCAACGCGTTCGTGTCCTTTCAGTTCCCGTGGATAGCCCACCTTATTTCCTTCGTTGGAGCGTGGATTCTGAATCAGCCAACACCCCAGATCGATGGCCTGCCCGGTCTGTTTCTGCGTCAGATGAACACCATGGGCCAGTATGGATCCCGGAATCAACGCCCCCAGCTTCACAACGCGATCAAGCGGGCTCTCATAGCCCCGACGAATGGCATCCTCGACGTCGGCTCCATCTTCCGCCAGATGCACATGCAATACGGTGTCGTATTTGCCACAGAGCTCGGCCGCCGCCCGAATGGTCTCGTCGCTCACCGTAAAACCTGCGTGCAGTCCAACACAGCCACGCACCAGATCGGATGTTCCCGAACCGAGGAAACGTCCACATTCGTCCAACCCACGACGCGCCTCTTCAAGACCGCCGTTACGCTCGGTGGCACCATAACAAAGCAAAGCCCGCATCCCCAGCTCGTGGCAGGCGTCCGCCAACACATCGAGGGAACCATCAATGAAATTCGGCGACTCCTGATGATCCACCAGGGCTGTAGTGCCGGCACATAAGGCCTCGGCGACATACAGTCGTGCCGATGCCCGCAGCGTCTCCTCATCCAGGGCCCGATCGAGCCGCCACCAGACCCGCTCAAGGATCTGGAGGAAGTTCTCCGGCTCTGGCTCGGGAGCAGGCATTCCAAGTGGCGCCAACCCACTGTAGATATGGGTATGGGCGTTGACGGCCCCGGCTTCAATGCTCCCGTCGGCGCAGGGAAGCTCCAACGCGTCTACTCCCGCGTCCGCAGTTACCCGCCCATCGGAGCATACAATCGTCGTTTCAGCTGCGTCCGGCCCGATTCTCAGCGCACTGGTCATATTCCCCTCAGATCAGTTCCAGCGTTCTGGCTCTTTGTCTTTGATGCGCCCCACATTCATAGCACGTGCGGCGGGCGAATCCTTCATGGGAAGCTTGTATCGCCGGATCCCATCGTAGGCATATAGCGCCCCTGCCACCGCGCCGGCCGTTGGGACCAGGCCGATTTCACCAACACCCTTGGCTCCAAACGGGCCCTCGGGCTCATGCTCTTCCACCAGAATCACCTCCACCTCGGGCATATGGCGAGCACGCATAACACCGATCTCTCGAAGCTTAAATGTAACCGGCATGCCATTCTTACAGGGCAGCTCCTCGGTAAGAGCAAAGCCCAACCCCATATGCACGGAGCCCTCAATCTGCCCCTCACATAAGGCCGGATTGATGGCCCGTCCTACATCGTGGGCCGCTATGAATCGTTCGAGTTTCCCCTCGTCATCAAGAATACATACCTGGGTGGCATAACCAAAGGCGGTATGGGTCTTGATCTTATCGGTCTTCTGACCGGGCGATGTGGTGTCATCGATCAAGATGTTGGCCTTATAGACCCGTCCCTGCAGGTCGGCCAGGGAATGACCAGCATCCAGATCGATCTTCAGTTGTTCCGCCGCACTTTTCGCCGCTCGACCACCAAATAGAGTGGCACGAGATCCCGTGGTCTGTCCGCAGGCCAGCTGATAGGTCGAGTCCACTTTCGGACGGAAGATCGCCGGGTCCAGCCCCGTCACCTCTACGGCGAATTGAATCAGAACCGTCAACAAGCCCTGGCCCATCTCCGTATAGCCATTGTACAGGGAGATGGTGCCGTCAGATTCGATGACGAGCCGGCACTTACCCCATTCCTGGGCCCCATTGCCGATGCCGGTATTCTTGATACCGCAGGAAATCCCTACCGCCTGGCCCTTCCCATGGGCCTCGTAATACTGATCCTTGACCGCCTGCAGGGTCTTTCGGATCCCCACGGACTTATCCAGGATCTGCCCGGTAGAGAATAGATCACCTACCTCCACGGCATTGCGCCAGCGGATTTCCCAGCCGTCAATCCCCACCTTCTCGGCCAACATATCCATACATCCTTCGATACCGAAGTTGGCCTGGTTCGCACCAAACCCGCGCATCGCTCCACAGGGAGGATTATTTGTATATACGCTCACAGCCTTCACATGGACATTGGCGACTCGATAGGGACCACAGGCATGGCCTGCCGCCCGTTCGAGGACCTTACCCCCAACGGATGCATAGGCGCCGGTGTCACCGATCATATTCGCTTTCACCGCCGTGAGCCGACCCGTCTCATCACATCCCACCTCGTACTCCATCTCGATAGGATGGCGCTTGGGATGAATACGGATGGATTCGCTTCGATCCAGAGTCAGCTTCACCGGCTTTCCTGTCACCTGACATAAGAGCGCGGTCTGGGCCTGAATGGACATATCTTCTTTGCCGCCGAAGGCACCGCCATTGGGAACAAGTTCCACAAAGAGATCGTCCTCGGAGATATCGAGGAATCGAGCCACTTGCCGGCGATCATCGAAGATCCCCTGGCCCTGGGTATAGAGATGCATGGCTCCATCGGGTCGCATCAATGCCACAGCGCTCTCCGGTTCCAGGTAGAGATGCTCTATCCGCTGGGTCTGATAGGTGCCGCTGACCACATGGGCGCTGGCCGCCAGGGCCGCGTCGATATCACCCCGGACGAACTCCGTGCGGGACAGCACATTTTCATGGCTGGGATTCACCTGGGGCGCATCGGCCGCCATCGCCGCTCGTGGGTTCAATATGGGCTCGAGAACTTCGTATTCTACCTCTACCAGTGCGGCTGCCTCGCGAGCTGTCCGCTCATCACAGGCCGCAACCGCTGCCAGCATATCGCCCACGCAACGAACCTCCTCACCTATCGCCACAAAGCCCGGCCAATCGTTGTAGATCAAGCCATACCAGCGTTTTCCGGGTACATCCTTGGCAGTCACCACCGCTTCCACACCCGGATACTCCAGAGCTTTCGAGATATCAATGGACCGCACTACGGCACGAGGATGTTCCGACAATACAATCGCCCCATGCAACATATCGGCAAATACCAGATCGTCCACATAGGCTCGATCCCCAAGGGTCATCTGGTCCCCACGATAGCGTGCAAGGCGATCGCCCACCCGGCCACTCCTTTCCACCTTGGGATACCCTTCCCCCCGCTTGGCCTGGGCGATAAGCTCGACGGCGTCGACGATTTTCACATACCCCGTACATCGACATAGGTGGACATCAAGAGCCTTGGCAATCTCATCTCGTGACGGATCGGGATTGGCGTCAGTGATCTGTTTGGCCCGCAGAGCAATACCCGGAATACAGAAGCCGCATTGCAGCCCAGCCGCCGCCATGAAGGAGTCCGCGATTAGCTTTCGCTCGTCTTCGGCCACTCCCTCCAGGGTCAGGACCGACTTGCCCTCGGCCATATGGGCGGGCATGGCGCAAGTCACCCTGGGTTTTCCATCGATGAGCGCCAGACAACAGCCGCATTGCCCCTGGGGCTGACAGCCATCCTTGAGGGACAACATACCGCATTGTTCACGCAATACCTCCAGCAGCGATTCTCCCTCACGGGCACTCACATGCTGGTGCTGTCCATTCAGCGTAAAATCAACTGTACTCACAGGTACCCTCCTGACCAGCCATCATACCACAGGCGTGAGCGTGTGCATCCCTTGTCGTCCGTTCGAATTCATATCAACCCCGTATAGTCTCAACGATCTGCGCCATAATGCTCACTGCGATCTCGGCCGGAGACCGAGCCCCGATAGGTAGACCTACAGGCGCCTGTACTCGCGCTACGAATTTCGGGTCAAGACCGTCTTCTTCCAGCCAGAGCTTTCGGACATAACGCTCCTTTTTCTGGCTGGCGAGCATGCCCATCCAACCGGTATATCCGGCACGGGCCAATGTACGCGCATAGACCCGATCGGTGGCATGTCCGCGTGAGACCAACAATACATGACTGAATCGACGCACATCTCCCACCGTCGCCGGAACATCCTCGGGTGGTCCCAGATGGATCTTCAAGGCGTGGGGGAACCGCTCGGCTTCCACCAGTTCAGGCCTATCCTCATGTACTTCGTGCAGATATCCAAGCTGGTGGATGAGTTCACCCAACTCCGTAGAACAATGGCCGCCCCCGCAGAGTAGAATCCGCGGTACGCAGGGTAGGAGCTCCAGCGCTACCTCGGCCCGCCCGCCGCATACGCCTCCGATACCACCCTTCTCTTCTTCGGCGATGAGCACGTCCACCACTTTGCCCTCGGATGTCTGAAAGACTTCACGGCAGTGCTCCAGCACCGTCGCTTCCATCTTTCCTCCACCAATGGTTCCCAAAAAAGTGCCATCCTCAAAGACCAGCATCTTATGGAACTCTTTACCCGGTGCCGATCCTCGATGTCGCAGCACTGTGGCCACAACACCGTTACGGCCGGTTTCGATGGCGTGCATAATTTCACGAAATATCTCGATCGACTGGCTCATCAATTCTCCCGGAGATCGGCGGCCGTGTTCACATTTCGTAATACGGCCGACCCTAGGGCATCAATGTATAACGCTTCGCCGGCTTCGACCAGCACCGATCGTAAGGTAGATCCCTCCGCCAGCTTGGATTCTGCTACCGCACGGACGCCTCGTCGGGTCAAAAGCACGGGGTGCCCGCCTTTGTTATCCCAACTTGGGATCACGCGCGATATCCCAGCCGTGGCATCTTGTGCGCGGAGTAGAAGATTGCGAACCTCATCGGCCTGCACCGCAAGATGATCCACCGGAAAGACCACGAGATTTTCGGGCAACTCTCCAGCCCAATCCGCCAGCGCATAGCGCACCGATTCCAGGGGACCGCTATTCGGATCCGGGTTCTCCACAAAACGGATGTCCAACGCCATCGCCTGAATCGTATACCCCGGCGGAGTCACAGCGATGATCTGCGGGATCCCCGCCTCCACGAGAACATCCCGTGCTCGTTCCAATAATGTCCGGCCCTTATGCACCACAAAAGCCTTGGGGCCCAACCCGAGTCGCGTTCCCTGACCGGCCGCGAGAATAACACCTCGTATGTGCGCCATAGATCCCCGTCTCAGTCTGGTGTGCCGGCATGAAGTACCATGCGCCGTACCAGACGACCGAGGACAAATTTTCGGTAGTCCGCCGTCGAACGGACATCGTCGATAGGCTGCACCTCTGCCCGGGCCACAGCGGCCACAGCGTCGGCCGTACGAAGATCCGGTCGCTGACCGTTCAGGGCCGTCTCGGTCTTGGAAAGCCGTAACGGGATAGCCGCCACACTCCCGGCCGCCAGACGTACATTCTCCAATACATCACCATCCCGATCAGCCGTCATAGCCACCAGGACTTTGCTGATCGCCTGGGCTTGGCGTGTACCGACCTTTCGGAACTGCTGGAGGCGGCTCTTGTTGGATAGCGGTATACGTACCCGCACGATCAGCTCACCCGGCGCCAACGCGGTTTCGCGATACGCCACATGCATATCGGCATAGGCCACCACACGCTCCCCTGTGGGCCCGGCCAACACACATTCCGCATCCAGGGCCAACAATACCGGCAGGGAATCCCCCGCCGGCGAAGCATTGGCAATATTTCCACCGATCGTAGCCCGGTTCTGAATCTGCCAGGCCCCGACCGTAGCCGCGACCTCCGCCAGAATCGGGCTCACGGCCTGGACATCCGGATTGTTGCGGATCTCCGTGAAGGTAGACGCCGCTCCAATGTCCAGCCAATCGTCGGTCCGATGAATTCCGGCCAACTCTTTCAGGCCGAGTACATTTACTACCGCGTCATGGCTACGGCCTGTGGCGTAATCGATCACCATCAGGTCGGTACATCCGGCCACGGGCACCGCGTTGCCACCCTGTTCATTAAGCATCATAAGAGCTTCGTCCAAGGTGCTGGGGGAATGGCCGCGAGTCATGACGAGCCCCCCTGCATATCGGCGATCACACGCTCCATGGCTCGATAGATGCCCTCATAGCCCGTACAGCGACATAGATTTCCGGCCAGATACTCACGGATCTCGGAGCGACTCGGGTTCGGATTCTTATCCAGAAACGCGCGGGCGGTCAGCACCATACCCGGTGTACAAGCGCCACATTGTACGCCACCTTCGGAGATGAAGGCTTCCTGCAAAGGGTCGAGATCCACGCCATGGGCCATACCCTCGATAGTCCGTACCG
>CAUZEG010000192.1:0-7433 GCA_963578775.1 Myxococcales bacterium | reverse complement strand
CGAATATGTTTTGCACCATCGCACTATGGAATTGGCCCCCATCAATCACCTTCTGGGCCAGACCTCTGACGCCCTCGTCCAGGTTCAGGCTGATCTCCAGATGGAGCGCATCCAGAATCGTGGCGGGATCCTGCCCATCCGGGACATACGCATATTGATGGGGGAGTAAGACTCCCGGATTCTGCTGTTGTGGATCGCTCACATAAAATCGTGAACAGAGCAGATCCTCGCATTCCGTAATGTCCACAACATTCACAGGCGGACATTCCTCTGGACTCCTATATTCCTTCCGGTTCCCGCCTATCTGACAACAGACATCACCCGTATGATCGCATTCCGGTTCGTAGATGGGGAAAGCGTCTGGATCGGAGAGGAGAGAGCTACCGGCCTCGATCACCTTGCCAAAATAGGCGGCCATCGGCTCCAACACCTGGTGGCAATAACGACAGGTACAACGTTGGGTAAGATCATCCGCCAGCGGATCACATTCCCCTGAGTTTTCATCTTCGGGATCGTCGGGCGGAATAAAGTACTGCTTGGTGAATACGGTCCGAAATCGGTTGGCTCGGGCGCGATTGGTCTGAAACCGAAGGGTATAACCCGGATGTGTCAGAATGCCAGAATGGCCCATATCGGTCGGCACCCCATCCACCACATTGCGCTCGTAGGCCGTCCACACCTCGTTATCGGTATAGTCGGGCTCTTCCGGCAACTCCGCATCACCCTTCTGCACCATATTGAAGGTCTTTGAGAGGTTGGTCATATCGATGAGATGGCGGTTCCAGAACGCCAGGGTTCCGTTCCAGTAGATCCGATCGGTGGTCAAAAGCTGCGAATAGGGCTCTCCGCCCGCCGTAAAATCATCAATAAGCCGGAATACCTGTTCGCGGAGATCCGCCCATATCTTTTCGGTTACTCCGGGACCCATGCCCCAGCGAAGATTCGGCCCCGCACCACAGCTTAGTTGGGTAGCTATGGTATACCCGTCGGAGCAGTGTCCATATGCCGGCCCGCCAGAAGTCAGAATCGGGACCAGATCACCGTTCTGTGCTCTTCTGAGGGACGGGACCAGATCTGCATCCTGCGCATCAAAGGCGCAGACCTTGATTTGCGTTCCCGGCGCCCAATAGGGCGTAACCATCACATAACCCTCACGTACGATCGTCTTCCCGGACCCGGGATCGACCTCTTCCTCGATGGGCTTGGGTATACGCCACGGGATCACCGTACCATCCCCCGTGGTCGTCTCACCTTCCAGGTACTCCACCTGCGGCTCGTCGACACAGACGGCGCTTCCACCACGAAAGGTGTTTTTCCGTCCCGCTCCGAAAAAATGATAGCGTCTGGCTGGCCCCTGCCCCGTCGAGCTGATCACATTCTGGGCGGTTGTAATCGCCACCTTATTCAGATTGGTCCACAACAGACTCTCATGAAAACGACGGGCCATGGTTTTATACTCGTCACCGATCAACCAGGAATCGATCCATGCCTCGGGCACCCCGTCCTCGGCATCGAGGGCCAGGTACTCTTCGTAAGAGGGCATTTGATGTCGAAGATCCAGCGAGAGGCGACGCAATAGATGATATTTATCCAACTCCTGGGGAGCGCTGCAGTCAGGCTCCTGCGCCTGCAATCCAAGACTTCCCCAAAAAAACAGGAGGGACGTAAAAAGAAGAATGATGGTTCGGTTCATCGCCGATCTCCTCAAGGATTCATGCCCGTGGTATACCACCGGATAAGAGTCTCGTAGTCGTCTGGACTACTGGTAAACAAAGGGGCTCCGGGCGGCATCAGGCCGGTACTGACACGATTTACAATACTGTCGGCCATGGCCACTGCGACACCATAATTGGTGAAGTCCTGTTTCGGCGCTCCCGATACCCCTGCCGTATGGCAATAGCCACAGTTCTGGTCCAGGATCGGGCTCACTTCGGACTCGAAACCGACCACATCTCCAACCATCCAGCCCACCAGTTCTGTTGAAGTACCCACCCAGGCATTGCCATAGTCGTCCACAGCAAGCGTGCGCCCGGCCGTCGGCGGATCCAGGGTCACCAGGCCCTCCGGACTGCCTGAGGCAAGAGAAAGTAGGCCGTCTTCGTAAAGCCCAACCCCCTGCGAATTGCTATCATAACTCACGGCATCCACGGCCGCTCCGGCGCCCTCATCTCGGAGGGTATAATGATGATATGTACCATCCGCCTGGCGAACCAGAAGGCCCCGTTCACAGGCAACTATAAACTCCTGCCCAGCGGCCTGAATTCCGGTAATTGAACCGAAATCTCCAGCTAGGATTTGATAGGTCAGTTCCTCGATCTCGAGCTCGTATAGATTGGTTTCAAAGGCCACCAACACCCGATCCGCTGTCGCAGCAACAGCCGTGGGGGACAGGCTCTCCCCGGGAAAGTCGATCATCTCGAGGAGCCCATCGTGGACCCGGGCCAGGCCGTCATCCGTGGCCAGCCAGATCTCTTCCGACTCCCCACTGCCCGTACTGCTCATGGCCACGATGTCCAGTCCGTCTACGGCAGCACTCAGGGGCGAATATAATAATGCCGACTCGAAGGTATGAAATAGGCCTTGCTCCGCCGCCACCAGTATTCCGTTATCGCGTACGGTGATCGCCTTGATGGCTCCGGTCGTCAACGGTTCACCGGGGTCGGGGTAGACTGCTAATTCCACGAGCTCCAGACCAAACAGCCCCAACAATCCATCGGGTGTACCGACCACGATGATACCGTTGTCTTTGTCGAGGACCGTGATCTCTGCCCCTACATTGTAGCTGACACTCCCGGGAACCTCGTCGAAGTTCAGCGCTCCCGGCACTGTAGTTACCTCCAGACCATCCGTGCCTGATGTACACGCGCCAATCCAGATTCCCAGAACAAGAAAGCACGCTCTTGATTTCATACCCACAACTCCAACGTGATTTGAGCCCTGCCCATCAAGCGGGGACACATTGTACATATGCCGCCAATCCGATGTTCGTTAATACCCCATCGGAAAATTCCTGGCCGTGTATTCAAACGACTTGCGACACAGATTTTGTCATTATCCAGAGTAACTGGCAAACGGTGGCTCCACTTCCGAATTGAACGGCTATACCCTGTCCGTTCCAACTACTGGAAGGGATCATGCGAAGCCCAAATAAGACGCGTTCGGATTATGAAGCTAGAGCTACACAATATTCTGAAAATAATATAGATTGTATCCGGCGAAGGGGATTCTTAGCCTATGTTCCGATTCGAATTCTGGAGACATCATGGCAAGCAAAAAAGCATATAGAAGAGCACTACGAGCCGCGAAAAGCGTCGTGGCTGGGCGTAAGCAGAAAACAAGCACAGCATTAGCAGGTCTAGCGCTGGTGGCTTTTCTTCCCGCATGTCCGGCCTCTGATAGCTCCACGCCCTCGGATACGAGCCCAGATGTTATCGCCCTCGTCGATGGCTCAAATGAAGATATCGAACAAGTACTCAGCGACATCAGCGATATCTTATCAGCCGACAACCCGATATTGCCGGACGAAGGAACACCCGAACCAGAGGTGGTGTCCGCGGACGAAGGCTCAACGCCTGTCGATGAGGGATCGACGCCAGTCGATGAAGGGTCTACGCCTGTAGATGAAGGCTCGACACCTGTCGATGAAGGCTCGACTGCAGACGCAGGCTGGGTGAACACCCTCCCCGACACCTGCCTGCAACCTACCGGCAAATCCTGTGAAGACTTCATGGATTGTGATGTTACCGGGGCTGAATGTGTGGAAGCAGAATGTATGGCTGGAGCGGGTTCCTATGCCCCTAACGGCCAAGAATGCGCCGGTCCCGACCAATGTGGTGAAGAGGGATTGTGCATGAGCAACCAATGCTTTGATCCCAGTGAAGCAGGCGTGCTTGCAGCCCAATGCTGCGATGAAGCCATCCCTGGCAACGGCTGCCTTCAACCGACAGAGATCCCCTGCGACGAGGAAATCGGTTGCGAGGGCGAATTCGCCAGCCTGCAATGCGTCGACAACATCTGTCATGCGGGCCAACTCTCCAACCATCCCATGGCTGCACATGCAGACACTTGCTGCTTTGCCTTTTATGCCCTGTCCGGATGCAACGTCGGGATTCCCATGGGATGTTATCCCTGGGGCCCGCCCGCACCGCCGTCCTATAACGGAATCCGATTACGGGATCTGCTGCAAGCTGAGGTTGCCTGATGGCCATGCTCGACCTGCGACGTGACGCTGCGGAGGAAGACATCCAACTCAGCGAACTGGACAATCTGAGCGATTTTGACCGCTTATCCGCGATTAAGACCTGGAAAGGGCGCATGGTGAACGAGCATATCTCGGCCCGCGTCTTTGCCGCCCTGGTGCCACAAATGATGAAGTCGGGACTACCCTCAAAGTGGCAGGAGGAGATCGCGGGGATGATCCAGCAGGAGCTACAGCACGGCCGGCAATGTGCGGCCATGGTGCATGCTCTCGGTGGCGAAGCGATTGCGGAGCTCCCCGAACTTGCAGCCGTCCCGGAACACCCCGACTGCTCTCCAATGGAGGGTCTACTCCGTAATATCATCAGCGTCTCGTGCTTGAGCGAGACTGTGGCTGTCTCACTCATTGGTGCGGAACACGAAGACGTGGGTCCCCCGGAGATGCGGGAAACACTCGGAAAGATCCTCGCGGAAGAAGTACAACATGCGCGTTTCGGTTGGATGGTGATGCGCGAAACATCGGACATGATTCCCCCGGATATGAAGGAACGGCTGGGCGATTATCTGGTCGGTGCTTTTAAGCATCTACGAGATCATGAGTTGGCCGCACTGCCCAACGAACACAGCCCCAGTGACGAAGCCACCAAAGTCGGAGTCTGTGATGGAAACGACGCACGTGCCCTCTTCTTCGATACGGTCGAACAAGTGATCATTCCCGGTCTTGAGGAGCACGGTCTACCAGCCAGCGACGCGTGGAAGGCCTCCTACATGCTACCGAGCTGAAAACCCGGTACTCGACTACACACGCCGATTCAGGGAAACAGGTCCGCCTGGCCCAGATGTTGATACGGGCCCGACGCCGCTGGAATTCGACCGATCGATAGGCGGAGGGAGCGCGTGCGGGGATAGAATATCATCGCTTGAAGATTCATCGTCTCCAGGTCGACCTGATCGAGTAGGCGTTCCAGCTGCGTCGACGACCAGGCTCCCGTATGACTCTTGGCTTCGCGAGAAAGGGTTCGAAAGCGCGAACAACCAACCTTCTGTTTCAAGGACGGGCTCACGAAGTGATTCGTCGCATGAATCGTGTCCTTTACAGCCCGACGAACCGCGACTTTTGCGGCGGTAACCTCCAAAACTGCGGCCCCTCCATCCGCATCCATCACCATAATATTATTACTGGCGGTGCGCTTTGCCTTCTTTATATTCGCAATATAGCCGTCGACATCCGACGCGTTCTCAAGCGCCCAACGGTATAAGAGCTGATACGGCATACCTCTCAGGGAGGATCGCTTTGTCTCCACCTCCATCATCGCCATGGCAACGCCCTTTTCACTCAAACCCGACAAAGTACCGAGTAATCCCGGCCAACCGATGGTAGCTGTCCCTACGCCCTTCGTCGGATGGCGCACAATCACAAGGCTGTATTTCTGGGCCATTCCGAGGGACGGAAAATCCAGATTTCGAGCCAACATCGGCTCTCCGCTAACCGAGCGCGCCGGTAGCACGCCGAAGGTGCTACATGCGACCATTTTCTTCAGATCGAGAAAGCTCTGCATCAGAAAGACCTGGTCCAATGTCAGGCCGGTCCCTTTCGCCAGTCCTTCCATCTCGCCGCGATAGGATTTTGGCACATAGGACCACATGGATGCACGCGCCATATAGGCCGCACCATTGGCGATATCCGGCCCGCCCATGAACGGGACCAGATACGCTTTGTACAACTGATGTATTTGTTCCCGCAGCAATACTCCGTGCTGCAGGCCCATCGCAAAGGGGCTGCCCGAGAGGTGAAGAACGGGAACTCCAGACACCTCCACGAGCTTCCCTTGCTCATGGGTCGCCGGAACAAAGACCTTCGCCGCCTGGGGTGCGGCCTTAACCCCAACGGTCTGAAAAACCAGACCGAAAGCCAACAGGGCCACCCCCCATCGTCCAACGAATCCGCGAGCCCTACATTTGAATTGCTGTCGATACAAACCAGACACCACCAGAAGTTCGTAGGTATTCCCCTTGCCAGTTCAGGGTAAACACTCAACGTCCCTATACGCAACAAGGACTCTCATGGAAAAATGCATGCAGAAGCTGCCTTATTCCAGCTAGGGGTGGATCAATCTAGGGAACATGGTACAACGGTCAGAAGAAGGGTTTCTTTCAAACGGAAGCTCGTAGGCTTGGGTCAAGGGGGTCGTATGGTCGACCGTCATGAAGAACATATTGAAGAAGCGGAACGTAGTGCATCCCATTTTGCGTTGCTGGGGGTGGGGCCTGCCCCCGAGACGATGGATATCCTTCATCAGCTCCGGCACGCATTCCACGCCGAAGACATTGAGCTCAAGAACTCCGAGCTGCCACAGCATCCCACCATCAACGATCCGCTTGATCTATGCTTCGAGGGTGTGTGGATGTCGATTATCACCACCGATGTCGGGGACTGGCTGGAACGGGTATGTGCCCTTGACCCCTCCCTGACCAGCTCCGAGGCAAAGCAGGCGATTGCATCCGATTGGACTCTGCATATCGAAGCCCATTTAGACGGACCCGACCCTTTTGACGATCTACGGAAACAGCTGCGTCTTCTCGAGGCACTGACGAATGAGGTGGTACGCCAGATCGTCGATGCCAATGCCCTGAAAGTCTGGCATCCCGAGATGTTGCGAGAGTTCCTCGCCACACCACGAAGACCAGCCCTCTATGACCTGTATTCACTCCATGTCGTGGGTGCAACAGATGTTCCGGCCCACGCGGGCTTCCGTCAAACAGCGGGGGAAGAGATGGCGCCTGGGCGCTATTGGGCTCATACCCACGGTCTATTTCGGTTCGGCATGCCAGACATCGAAATTTTCGACGTACCCTGCGAACATGAGAAGGAACTTCGTGAACTGGTAGACAGTATTATCGGTCGTATCCTTGAGGAACCTGACGCCTTCGACCGCCCGTTTCCTCTGAGCCAGAACCAGGCCGGGATGTTTCTTCCTCTCGAACAGATGATGGAGGTCCTCCCCGAAGACGTCGTGGGAAGCGATCCCCACTATCGATATGAAGATGAGACCCTTCACGGGGTTCGGCTTGCCCTGGTGGGACTCTACACGGACGAAGAGACCGATGAAGCCAGTATCCACTGGGATATTACCCCCGCCTTGCGCGGTATCAAAAACGAGGGTCCAGTCTACCGACTCGCCAATCCAACCCAACGGATGGCGGAACTCGCACACCATCGTCTACCCCTGCTGCGT
>CAUZEG010000191.1:0-7596 GCA_963578775.1 Myxococcales bacterium | reverse complement strand
ATTGGCACCTCGCAGCTTGGCACGTCGTAACTTTGCAGATTGCAGATTCGCCCCATTCAGATTGGCCCGAACCAGGTCCGCGCCGTTCAGATTCGCTTTTCGGAGGTCGGCGCTTCGCAGATTGGCTCCGCGTAGTTTCGCACGCCGCAGCTTAGCCTTATACAGCTTGGCACCTCGTAGCCTTTTGCAGCCCTCCTTCGCTTTTTCTTCCCAGGTGGGGGCATCGCAGGGGGCCGCGAAGGCTATGCTCGCAGCGGTAAGAAAAAGCACCATAAGGAGATACGAAACCAGACGAGCCATAGATATTTCCTCTGTTTCACCGGATGATCACTGACTGGGTTTACAACGCCCCATATTGCACTCTTCAACGCTCACGAGGTCGCCCCGCCAATCCCACTCGGTCCGCTTGCCGTGCAATCGGCCTTGACGATACGTCCCTTGTCTCGACATCTGCCCGTTCACATGCCACCAGACCATCTTGCCGTGTTCTTTCCCATCACGGTAGACGTATTCCACTTCCTTCTTGCCGTCCTCATACCATCGCGTCCATGGGCCGTGGAGCTTTCCATCCACGTATTCCTCTTGCTTTCGCTTGTTCCCATTCTCGTGCCAATGGGTCCAGACACCCTGTTGCAGGTCCTGCTGTAGAACGCCTTCCTTCTGTTTCTTCCCGTTCTCGTACCAGGTAATCCACAGGCCGTGGCCTTTGCCTTTAAGGAACGCACCTTCGGACGCCTTCTGGCCATTCTCATGCCAGTAGGTCCAATGGCCGTGTTCTTTGTCATCGCGGTACTCACCTACCCGCTCGGTATTCCCATTCACATGCCAATAGGTCCACGGACCATGCTCTTTATCGTCGCGGTATTCACCGTCTGACATTTTCTGCCCGGTCTCATGCCACCAGATCCTTTTCCCGTTTTCTCGGCCCTCAGTCCATTCGCTTTCGGAACTCTTCTGGCCGTTCTCGTGCCAGCTGGTCTCTTTGCCGTGTTTTCTACCGGCCCGGTATGTGCCTTTGGCCCCCTTTTGGCTATTCTCGTACCATTCGGCCCATGGGCCGTTGAGCTCGCCATCGCGGTATTCACCTTCCCAGGCCTTCTGCCCGTTCGCGTACCACCAGGTTTCATTACCCTGTTTTTTTCCCTCAGGGTCTAAGCAGGAGACGGTTTTTTTCCCGTCCTTATTATCCACCTGCTGGGTTGTGCCACTCGGACAGTCACCAGCATACGCACTCCCAGAGATCAGCAGGAGTAGAGTTGGAAGGAGGCAGGAAAGGAAACGGGGCAAAGGATTCTCCATCGATTCGTACAAAGAATACCGACACCGGGTTTGGAGAGCAATGGGAGCTTATTCAACGAGAGTGCACACACCTATATTGCACTCTTGTTCTTTTATTACTTTGCCCTGGTCATTCCATCGGACCCAGCGGCCGGATTTCTTATCTGCCTTATATTCGCCTTCTCTCTTCTTCTGGCCACTCGAATGCCAGTAGGTCCAGCGTCCCGATCGATTCCCCTTTTGGTATTCGCCGTCCGATTTCTTTTTCCCGTTATCGTGCCAGCTGTGCCATCGGCCTTTCTTCAGCCCGTCATGGTATTCGCCTTCATACCACTTCGTTCCGTTCCGATACCACGCGATCGCGAGCCCGTGTTGCTTGCCATCATGGTAATCGCCGACCCACTTCTTCTGCCCATTCTCGAACCACTCGGTCCATTGGCCTTGTTGCCTACGCGCACTATTGAGGCAAAATATATAGCGGATCCCTCGATCGATCCCGGACGTCTGGGTGGTACCAGCCGGGCAGTTGTAGGGAGCCTTCGGACCATCACAGGCGGCCATCCCCGCAAGGGCGGCCAGGAGTAGAGCAGGCCCAGACCAGAACAACAGACGAGTCATGACATCTGACCTCGGGCCGTTATTCGATCAGCTCAAACGATTTCGCTTTGAACCGGCCGTCCTTGACCTCGCCGCTAACCTCGGCCCGGCGGATGGCATTGCAAAAGCCATCCTTTGCGTGGGGATCACCATGTTTCTCGATCGATGTTCCATCCACGAAATAGGACGCCTCGTCGAATCGAACCGCTAGATCGCAGCCGGTCTTTTCGGTCATATGAAATTGGCACTGACCACAAGCAGCCTCCACAACCTGTCCCTTGGACATCGGTTTTTTTACGACGCAGGAAATACTACTGGCCCCCATAAGAATCATCAGGGCCGCAAGAAGGCTGGAAATCGAACGCGTCATCATTGTCTCCCGAATGTTTGACTGGAGGATACTACCCCATGAGGGATCCCGTGGCGAGGAGGGGTTGGGTGTTCAGGAGCCGTCGCACTGCCAGAAGTACAGATAGAGAGCATCGATCGTTCCGTCGGGATCGTAGTCGAGCTCTTCGCTGTGTACATTCTCCTCGACGTCGTAGGTGAAGGTTCGACGGAAATCCACGGTACCATCGGCCCCCTCGTCGGTCTCTTCGCTGAGTCTTTTTCCGTTGGAGTCGTAGATGTAGGAAACGCGTAAGTCCAACGTTCCATCGGCACCCACGTCGAAATCTTCGCGGAGCTTGTTGCCATCGGCGTCGTAGATGTAGATCCGACGTGTGTCCACCGTTCCGTCGGCGCCCTCGTCATATTCCAGGCTCCATAACTTTCCGCGCCCATCCCAGACGTAGGTAAAGCGAGAGTCCACGGTACCGTCATCTCCATCATCGATCTCTTCGCTACCGATGTTGCCGTTGGAATCGTAGGTATAGGTGCTACGACTATCGACGATGCCGTCGGCGTCCTTGTCAGACGCAGCGCTTATCCGGTCTCCATTTTCATTATAGACGTAGGTATAGCGGGATTCCACCGTGCCATCGGCGCCTTCATCTTGCTCTGCGCTGAGACGGTTTCCGTACTCGTCGTAGGTGAAGTGAAAGCGAGCCTCTACCGTGCCGTCGGCCCCCTCGTCATCTTCTACGGTGATCATATTTCCGGTTTCGTCGTAGGAGTAGATCCGCCGAGAATCCACCGTCCCATCCGCCGATTGGTCGAAATCCTTCTTCAGGAGCCTACAACCATCTTCGCTGCGGGCGCTATCCGTTGGGCAGCCGGTCAATCCCCCAAGGGAGACCAGGGCGACCACTAGATAGGTGAGCGGACGGGTCATCATACTCTCCGGACTGTTCGGTTACAGGATAGCGACACCGGAGTGGCAGAGCAATGGGTGGGGGCTACTTAGTCGTTCTGCAATAACCCGCAGTACACGTCTCCATTTTGATTAATTTCCCCTGCCAGTCCCATTCATACCAAGTACCGATCTTCTTGCCGTCATAATAACTCCCGTCAGACCTTTTTTTTCCGCCTCCCCAGAATTCGACACTTTTCCCGTGTTTCTTTCCATCAAAATATTTCACTTCACCAGCTATTTTCCCGTTCTGATGCCATAGGGTCTCAGGGCCATGTTTCCTGCCCTTCCGATATTGGGCTTTTTCTCTCTTCTTCTCGTTCCGCCAATAAAGAATCCAAGCGCCGTGTTCTTTACCGTCACGCCATTCACCTTCCGACATCTTCTTTCCATTGGCGAGCCAATGCGTTTCGGGTCCCTGTTTTAAGCCCGCACCATCGATGCAGCTTACGATGCGAGAGCCTCCCTTTTTCGTCACTGTCTCCTTCTTCGTGCCAGCTGGACAGTCGGCGGCGTAGGCACTCAGCCCACCAATGGTGAAGAGAAGAAGAGCGGAAAGCAGCAAAGAATAGATACGGGTCATGATGTTCCTTCAATCACTTCGGGTTTTACGGGGTAGCGGCGGAAATGTCTGCGTTGGGCCCGATTCATCAGATGGGCTAATGGCACTGAGAGCAGCCAGAAGATAATCAGCACTGCATAGACGATTTTGTAGTGTCTATTTTGCACTCCGTCGATCGTGATCTTCGCCCATTCGGGGTCGCCCGGGTCGTACCGGATGGGCACCGTTTGGCCCTCTTGGGCGGAAATGTTTCCTATCGTTTTATCGATGAAAGTGACCTCAGTCCCATCCTCCGTCTTGAATCGAACCTCGTGATGGATTTGTTGCGACCGTCGCTGACCCGAAGAAAATGTTTCTACGTGCAATTTCACGATCGTTCCCGTCGTCGCCACCGACCTCTTCTGGAATTGCTGACTAAAATCCCACGTCCAGAACATGATCAATGGAAACATGAGAACGATCATCCAAAAGACCAGCTGGAACAAACCGATCCAGGCTGCTTGGCCATAAAACCCGAACCCCCGGCCCATTTCCACGGCGTCCTCGTTCATCGACTCACTACGATCGTTTTAGTTTTACTATCCATCGCCCCGCATTGTGTCAGGTCGATTCGTTTAGTTCTGACAGGCGTATTTCTTCGTAGAAGGGCTTTTAACGGAGCTACAGATAGCCTTGCAAACGTCGGGGGTGGCTTTACACAGCACACTGAACATCTTTTCGAGTTGCACGCAGGAAGCCTGATCTTTTTGATCGCAGGCTCCTCCACATGCTTTGATCACATTTTGCATCGTCAATTTGAAGGTCTCAAAATCCTTACCGGGATCTGCCGACTGAAACTGCGTTACGGATTCGGAACAAAGGTTTGCGAGGTTCCGTGAAGAGTTGTCATCTGAGGACTTACTATCCTTGCTGCAGGCCGATCCACCAACAACCAAGAACATAAGTCCCAATCCCACGAATACGATTCCAGCCTTGTTCAGCATCATAAATACTCCTTCAAAGTGATGTAAGCGGAGCTACGGTAACCGAATTAGCGGAAACCGACAATTCTGCCCGCAACACCTGCTGCCGCACCTCCGCGATGTCACCCCAGCCACCGTTACGCTTCTGGTGAAGCGGCCAGAGCCGCTGTGCTCGTGAAACGCGAGATAGACCGCTATACTAGCCGCAAGACCACAGAGGCGGTGCGTTGTTGAGCATCCGAAGAGCAGCCATGAAATTTCTATCCCTCGTTGCCGTATGTTCGATGATGGCTATGTCTTCGGTGGCCTATACAGCACCACCGAAAAAGCCTGCCGAGAAGTCCGACAAAGAGAAGGTAAACGAGGTCTTTGATACCAAGGGACGAAAGGCAGCCTTCGCTCTGGTGAAGAAGATTGGGCTCGAGCGCATCGCAAAGAAAAAGCCGCTGACATTGCAATTCTATATAGCCTGTGAGGACCGTCTCTTTGATAGGCTGAAGATTCGCTTCAAGGGCGAGAAACCAACGCTCTACAAAGAGAGCTGGAGGGTGGATGAGTCAAAGCCCGACGAGGTAAAGACCTTTGCGGTAAAAGACTTTGCCAGGGTGTTGGAGCGGTACTCGAAAGGTGTCTGGGACATAGAGCTTATGGACTAGCCCCCATTGCCCTACGTGTTCCCCGGTAGTATTCTCCGCCCGAACATTCGGGGGAACCATCATGCGTCGTATCTATTCTTTGCTGCTTTCTGCTCTTCTTCTCTTCGCCATTGGCGGGCTGAGTGCCTGTGGGGGTGGGGGAGGTGGAGTCGAACCGGAGTGTGAAGAAGGCGAAACTCGCGATTCGGCAATTGCCTGCGGACTAAATAGCGAGGGGCTCTTGGTGGAAGCATGCTCCGAGAGCGGCCAATTTGAAGTAACCAACACCTGCACCGGCACCGATGAGTGCGTAAATAATACAATGCAAGAGGGAGCCACCATCTGTGGTCTGAACAGCGAAGGCGTCCTCATGCAAGATTGCACCGTCGGCGCCTGGGTCGACAACGACACCTGCACCGGCGCCAATGTATGTGTGAATGGCGAAGCTCGAAATGGCGAAACAGTATGTGGTTTGAACGACGAGGGTGTACTGGGACAGGATTGTACAGACGGGCAATGGGTCGACAACGAGACCTGCACAGGCACCGATGTGTGCCTAAACGGTGAGACCCAGGAAGGAACCACCGTCTGTGGGCTGAACAACGAAGGCATCTTCAACCAGGATTGTACCGATGGCGCCTGGGTCGACAACGACACCTGCACCGGCGCCGATGTATGTGTAAACGGTGAGACCCAGGACGGCACCATCACCTGTGGTCTGAACAGCGAAGGCGTCCTCAGGCAGGATTGCACGGACGGCTCCTGGCTCTACAACGAAACCTGCACCGGCACCGATGTGTGCGTAAACGGCTACACCCAGGACGGGACCACCGCCTGTGGTCTAAACGGCGAAGGCGTCCTCAAGCAGGATTGTACTGACGGGGCCTGGGTCGACAACGAGAACTGCACCAGCAGCGATGTGTGCCTAAATGGTGAAACCCAGGACGGGACCACCGCCTGTGGCTTGAATCACCAGGGCGTTGTTACGCAGGACTGCATCGACGGAGCCTGGCTTGATCAAGCATTTCAATGCCTCGATGACGACCCATTATGGGTTGATCTCTATGGCGATGATTGTGTGGCTTACGTCTCGTCTCCCCAATGGTGTGACGATGCGGAAATCTATGCAGTGGATGGTGTAGACGCCAGCATGGTTTGTTGTGTCTGCGGAGGTGGAACCTCTGATCTGGCCAACTGCAACGACCCGGATGTATGTGTAAACGGTTCAACACAGGGAGGGGCGACTGCCTGTGGTTTGAACGGCGGAGGCGGTCTCATGCAGGATTGCACCGACGGCCAGTGGGTGGATAATGCGATCTGCAACGACCCGGATGTATGCTTGAATGGTGGAATCCAGGAAGGCACCACTGTCTGCGGTCCGAATGACGCGGGCGTCTTTATCCAAGACTGCACCGACGGCCAGTGGGTAGATAGTACGACCTGTTTTGATCCTTGCGGGGAACCCACGGACTATGAAAAGGCCCTTGCGGGCTGTAAAGAGTTGCAAGACGCGGACCTGGGCGGCGCGGATCTCAGCGGCGTTAACCTGGAAGGCGCGATCCTGATCAACGCGATCTTGTACGACACGCTCATGGTAAACACGAACCTGGAAGGCGCAGACCTGACCAACTCCAACCTGAATAACGCGAACCTGACAAACGCGAACCTGACAAACGCGAACCTGACAAACGCAATCCTGGGCTCCGCGATCCTGTTCGAGGCGAAGCTGGACGGCGCGACCCTATTCAACGCTTACCTGGTTAACGCGGACCTGATTGGTGCGGACCTGACGGACGCGAACCTGATCGGCGCGGACCTGAGGTGGGCGGACCTGACAGGCGCGGATCTGGAAGGCGCGGACATGACGGCTATAATCTGGGAGAATACAACCTGCCCAGACGCGACAAATTCCGACGGTAACGCCGACAACTCCTGTTGCGGTCATCTCAATGATGCTGTCCCTGCCGCGGGTTGTGACTCAGGCCCCGATCCCTGCGAGTTGGAGACCGACCTTGAAAAGGCCCTCGGTGGCTGTAAAGAGCTGGCTGGCGCGAACCTGACAGGCGCGAACCTGACAGGCGCGAACCTGACAGGCGCGGACCTGACCGGCGCGGACCTGACCGGCGCGGACCTGTCCGACGCGATCCTGTTCCAATGTAACCTGATCGGCGCGAACCTGGAAGACGGGAACTTGTCCGGCGCGAACCTGGAAGGCGCGAACCTGACCGACGCGAACCTGACCAATGCGGTCCTGGGACATGCGGACCTGAC
>CAUZEG010000190.1:0-7631 GCA_963578775.1 Myxococcales bacterium | reverse complement strand
AGATACCCACGCCAGGTGGGTTGTTCATATACCGGTACAGAGAGCTGCACATCCAGACCGGCTTCGCGGGCTGCAGACACCGCATCGAGGGCTTCCATATCGGCAACGGCCTGTTCCGGTGTTTCCCCTACGGTCAGTCGGCGATCAAAGCGAACCGTAAACTTATCAGGTACGGCGCAATCGCTTGGCGTTTCCAACTGGGACCAGGAGGCGGTACGGGTGCCATGTCCCAGGAAGGGATCATCCAGAAAACCGTCACGGGCATCGTAGCGCTTGGCGGCCTCGAGGACGATGGCAGAGCCAAATTCCAGTGGATTGAGCCCCTCCCATGGCATGGATCCATGACAGGACCGTCCAGTGACGATTAATTCGATCTGCATGCGGCCCCGCTGGCCACGGTAGATACCGAGGGCACCCTTCTGTGCGTCACCAGTTCCTTCCGTGAGAATCACTACATCGGGGATCAGCTCGGCGCCGGCCCCCGGCAGGACCTTCCGCATCAGATACATTGGACCCGCGCCATCGTTATCCTCTTCGGCGGTCGTGGCATAGGCTCGAATAATCACACCTTTGAGTGCACCTTCCGGTACCAGCTCCAGGGCGATCTTGGTGGCGATGATCTCCGCGATCACGCCGCTCAACTGGTCGGCAGCCCCGCGGCCAAAGATCAGATTTCCCCATTCGTCTTCCGGGGGGAGGTGCCCCAGTTCCCGGCGTAGGAAGTCCCGGTCGACCTTCTCCGGATCCACCAGCCCATTATAGGCGTCTATGCCACCCCCTATCTTCTCTGTCCATTGGCTGCGAAGGGCTTTGACCGTGTCTGTATGTCCATCCATATAGATGACGCGTTTTTCGCTCTCGGGGATCCCATCGCTGGGATCCTGCACACTCCAGACCAGGTTGCCGTACTCGTCGAATCCCACGTCGTCGGCGGACCGAACCGCATCGTATTCAATGATGCAGCTCTTCATATACTCAAGGCGCGGCCCTTCATGATTGCTCAAGCCACAGCTGGGATCGCCGCCGGCTTCCTCGGAGCGATCCACATAGTCGGCCGGAATTCGGATGGCTTCACTCAGGATCTGGCGTGCGAGTGGTAGGTAGCGTTCGCTTAATTCTGCGACGCGTTCGTCGAGTAGGCTCATATTCAACTCCGTCGTTTCAAGGGCATAGGCCCCGAAGCGTCTGACTCAGGTTGGGTACTTTCGCACAGGCCAGCATGGACATGATCACATAGACCTTCCAGTTGGCTTCTCGTGCTACATTAACACGGTGTTTTTCCATGATGGCGGGGCTTACCTCGTCACCGATATCCGCCGGGAGACAGTGCATATATAAGGCATCGCCGCCCCGGGTTCGGGCCATCTTCTCCTCGTCGCAGATCCAGTCGGTAAACTGGGCGTTGCGCGACAGGCAACGTCCCTCGATATTGGCCATGGCTCCTTGATCTCCAGCCCGGTTGGCATCTACCCGCTCAAGCATCAGATCGTAGGGGCCCCAGCTCTTTGGGTAGACGACATCGGCGTCTTCAAAGGCGGCATCCATACTGTCCACGACTGTGAAGCTCCCTCCGGAGGCGGCCGAATTGGTCTCGGCGGCGTCCATGCAGTCGTCCATCAGTCGATAGCCGGGAGGATGCGCCAGACGAAGGTCTGCCCCATAGCGTGACAATAGCATAATGAGGCCCTGGGGGACCGATAGGGGTTTGGCGTAGGAGGGGGAATAGGCCCAGCTGACGGCGATCTTCTTGCCTCGGATCCCCTCGGGAAAATACTCCTTCAACCATAAAAGATCCGCCAGACTCTGAGTCGGGTGATCCACATCGCATTGGAGATTCACAATGGGGACCTGACGGGAGTCATTGGTCGCCTGCAGATAATGGTCGATGCCCCCTTTCAGATCACGGATGAAGATGCTTCCTTCTCCCAGGATGAGGTCGTGCCGAATACCCATCGCGTGGGCGTTCATCCCCAACATGGCCCCAGTCTCAGCGGCCGTCTCTCCATGGGCCACCTGGGTGGAAGACCCATCGACGATTACCGGCTGCATACCCAGGCGTGCAGCGGCCCCGGCCCAGGCACTCTTGGTGCGTGTGGAATTGTCGAAAAAGACGGCATAGGCCAATTCGTGTGGACAGAACGGTGTTTTGATACCCAGCCGATCCAGGGCCTGAAATGCCGCCGCCACCGAGGTGAGGGCGTCCAGATCGGCGGTGCTCCAGTCCTGGGTGCAGACCAGGCTGCGCCCATATAGGGCCTCCACGGCGGTGGTATGTAGAGAATCGAGCTGTGGCACCGTGCTCATGATCGTTCCTTTCGTATTCGTGTACCTGTCGTTCGCTGAAGGGCTCCCACGAGATCTTTCGGTTTGCAGATAATAACCTCACCGGGATTTCGATTACAGAAATAGATGGCGGCTTCCATTTTCGGACGCATGCTACCCGCTGGGAACTGACCGTCCCGCGCCAGGGCACGTACTTCTTCCACGTCCATCTCTGCAATTCGCACTGGCTGGTCCGTCAGGAAATCCTTGTAGACTGCGTCGACCCCTGTGGTGATCACGAAACGTTTGGCATTGAGTTCGACCGCCAGCAGGGTGCTGGTTCGATCCTTGTCGATGACGGCCTCGATACCGTCGATATTGCCGTCGGGATGGCGTACTATCGGGATGCCGCCACCGCCGCAGCAGATAACGATTACACCCTCTTCAATCAGGGATTCGACGATGTCGATCTGGACGATTCGCTTGGGAGAGGGGGAGGGAACGACCCGTCGATATCCACGATTGGAGTCGTTGATCATCTGCCAACCGCGCTCGCGTTCTAATTGTTTTACCTGATCTTTTGTGTAGAACCGTCCGATGGGTTTGGTCGGCTCTTCGAAGGCGTGGTCCTCGGCGTTGACCTCCACCTCGGTTATGACAGTGGCGACCTTCTTTGTCAGGCCGCGTCGACGAAGCTCTTCTCGCAAGGCTCGTTGAATCATATATCCAATAGAGCCCTGGGTGTCGGCGACCAGGGAATCGAGGGGCACCTCATGAATAATGTCACGGGTGAGCTCGGAGCGCAGTTGCAGAAAGCCCACCTGGGGGCCGTTTCCATGGACCAGGACAATATTCTCGCCCTGTTCGATCAGGTCGACCACTGGATTCAAGGCCTGCGCCGTCACCTCAAATTGGTTGGCGACCGTTGGTGGTCGTGAGGCGTCGAGAAGGGAATGCCCCCCCATGGCCAACACGGTAAGATTCTGAAACTCCGGCACCGGGATTCCTATACGATGGTTGAGTTGCGCAACGGGCTATACTGTGTGGCCGTGGTCCGTCCGTCAAGATCCCCAAATACCTTTGCGGGAGTAGACCGGCTACGGGTGGATAAAATGGGCTAAAGCACCCCCGTCAAACGGTCGAATAAAGATCTATCGGCCGAACCTGTTGGTGCGACCGGTCGCGAGTTTTCTAGTCATTACGAATATGTTATTTTCGGAGGGTTGTACCCACCTGGTGCTGAATATGATCATCGTGTTGACGCGAATCATCTGGGAACTTCAGCATATCGTTATTCGGAAGTAATTATGCACAAGCGAAGCATTGGTCTGATCGGACTTCTTCTTCTAGTTTCGTATGCCTGTGGCCTTAGTCCGGTACCAAAGCTCGATGTAGGTCCGGGCGATGTCCTCGATGTGACTGACAGTGCGGATACCCCTCCGAACGATATCGGCGAAGATGCGGGGCCCGATGTCTCGGATGCAGGCGGAGAGGACGCGGAGCCCGATGTGTCGGATAAAGGCGGAGAGGACGCCGAGCCAGACGTGTCCGACGTGGGCGGAGAGGACGCCGAGCCCGATGTGTCCGATGCAGGCGGCGAGGACGCGGGTCCGGATGTGTCGGATGCAGGCGGCGAGGACGCGGGTCCGGATGTGTCGGATGCAGGCGGCGAGGATATAGGCTCGGATACCTCTGATATTGGTGATGATGTGGGGGGTGAGGATACCGGGCCAGGCGAAGCGGAGCTGGATCTGAACGCTTCCACCTTCTTTGTAGCCAATGAGGCTCCCTATGCCGCCGATGGAATGACGCCTGTCTGGGTGGTCGCCGAGCTGGTGGACACCAACGGAGCGGCCATGCCCGGTCTGGGGGTCGAAATTACGGATAGTCAGGAGACGGGTGTTATCTTCCGCCAGGACAGCCTGCTAAGCGATGCGGACGGACGTGTATATGGAAACCTTATCTCCATCAATCCGAATTCGGTGGATCTGAGCGCCACGGTAATTATCGACGGGGTAGGCATCGAGATCGGCGATGTTATCAGTCTGTCGTTCGAGGGTTGCACCACGACTGCAGACTATTACCGGCGAAGCCTTGTGGGTCCCGTCTTCACGACTTGCAACGGCTGCCATAGTCCGTATGGGTTTGCGCACCTTGAGTGGTGGGCATGGCAGATCGATACCCGCCTGGATGACGCCACGGTGCAACAGACCCTGGCGACCCTTATACCGTATGCCTCCCCTAATGGAGAGAATCCTCCCCTTCTCGTGAGTAAACCACAATACGATGAAAACAACCCGACTGGCTCCCCCTACCACGAAGGCGGGATGATTCTTCAACCGGGCTCTGTGGAAGTGGCCCATCTGGAGAATTTTGCGGCTCGTCTCCAACTAGCCGAGGATCCATGTATACCGGAGAGTGGTGATTTCTTTGCGAACATCAGCTTTGACAGTGATAGGCAGACCCTTACCAAAGCGGCTGTGAAACTGGCGGGGCGAGTTCCGACCGATGCCGAGGTAGCCGAGCTGGATAACCCGGGCGGCCTGGTCTCGGCTATCAATTTGATATTCGACGATCCGGCCTTCTACGAACGGCTACAGGAACTCTATAACGACCTGTTTCTTACGGATCGCGTAATGGGGAATTTCAAGCTCATCAACCATCTCTCCAAGGGCGATTATCCGAATCGTTATTTCTTCCGGGATTACGGAGAGAATGTCGTCCACCATAATAATATAGTCTACACCTGCGACTATCCGGAATGGCAATGTAGGGGCGGCAGCTGTTGTTCCCACCCTGCGGGCAATAACCCCTACCCGGATGCCAGCTGTACGATCGACGGCCTGCCGTATGATTTTTGTGCGTTCGGGGATATCAACGGTGTGCAAAGCCTGCGCCGAGAAGCGATGGCGTTGATCAGCCATGTGGTGAAGAACGATCTCTCCTTCGAGGAGGTTCTGACCGCCGACTATACGATGGTGAATTCCTTAACGGCGCAGATGTATGAAATCCAGACGGCGGAGAGTTGGGAAGGGCCGTTACCTCCGGGGTGTGACGAGTTCCTTGGAGATAATCTCACCGCCTATTGGACAAGCACCAATTCCATCACCTTCGACGATCCCTGTGATCTCTACGACTACAAACCGATTCAGTTGCAAATGCATAATGGGCAGGGGGTAAGCCAGAACAACACCTATCCGTCGGCCGAGGTTCCCCATGCGGGAGTCTTGTCCACCCACACCTTTCTCAATCGGTATATGACCACCAGCACGAATCTGAATCGATTGCGTGCCAAGTTGGCCTACCGCCTCTTTCTCGATATCGACATTGAAAAATTGGTGCAGTTCACCGTGGGCCAGAGTGAGTGGATGCCGGACAATCCGACCCTGGAGGGCAAGACCTGCCGAGTCTGCCATGCGACTATGGACCCGATGGCTGGCGGCTTTCATAAATGGGCTCCCAATGGCCAGGTCCGCAAAGGCTATGAATGGTTTGTCTGTGACAACAGCCTGCCCGATTGCACGACAGAGAGTGATTGTGAGGCCGGCCAGATCTGCGGCGGCGGAAAATGTGTGGCCAATGGTAGCCTCTACGATCATACCTTATGCACTCGGCCCGTAGGGTTCCGTGGGGAAGCTCTGCCAGCCTCCGATAGCAACGCTCCTCTCCGTTGGATCACAGAAAAAATGTCCAACGATCCGCGCTTTCCCTATGCCACCGTCAAGAATCTCTTCGGTCTCCTTACAAGTCAGGATGTGCTGACAGTTCCGTCCCAGATCACCGACCTAGATTACCCGGCGCATATGACGGCTTTTCTGGCGCAGGAAGAAGAGTTGGCGCGCATTACCGCAGTATTTGAAAACGCCAATTTGAATCTAAAGTCTGCCGTCGTGGAAATTGTATTGAGCCCGTATTTCCGCGCCGCCAATGGGACGATCTCTTCCGACGACCTGGTGGCGAAGACGATTGGTCAGATCGGTGGTGGTCGCCTTCTTACTCCGGAGGTGTTGACCCGAAAAATCGCGGACCGGACCGGTTTTATCTGGCAGGATCCCGGTCTCGGGCGGGGCGAGTCACTCCTCAATGTCAAGAATGGCTACATGCTGTTGTATGGTGGAATTGACAGCGACACCATCGTGAATCGTTCCCGCGATCCGTTCCCGGTGGCCACGGCGATTTCACGACGTATGGCCAACCAGATGTCGTGCCTTACGGTACCCCAGGACTTTGCCTGGAACGAGCTGAGCGATCGGCGTTTCTTTTCTCTTATGACCGTAGATATGAACCCCTTGGACGCGACTGGCGCGACTGGGCAACCCATCAATGAATACGAGATCAAGGCCACGATAGCCGGTCTTCATAAATCGATTCTTGATGAGGACTATCCGCTTGATCATCCAGAGATCGTTCGGACCTACAATCTGTTTACATCGGTGTGGCAACTGGGCAATGCCCTACTGGACGATGGGAATGAAGGAACGGCGTTGAAGGGGGCGTGCAAAGCCGAGAAGGACTACGTGGAACAGGTCTATTTCTTCCTGTCCTCACAACCCAATCGAAGTGCTGTAATCAACGACCCCAACTACGTGATCCGCAGTTGGATGGCTGTATTCAGCTATCTCCTGTCGGATGCGACGTTCTTGTTTGAATAGGAGGCCGCCATGGATCGACGGCAATTCTTAACCACGACAGCCTGCGCCTCTCTTTTCCTGATGGCTCCGCGCCGTTTGGCCTATGCGGCCTCGTCCGATCCCAATGATCTGCTCTGGGTGTTTGTGGATGCGAACGGAGGCTGGGATCCGACCTTTTTCTGTGATCCGCAGCCGGTGGAGGGCTTTGTTACACCGGACGTGTTTACGGCTGCCGATATCGAAACCAATTCGGCTGGCGTCGCGTTTGCTCCATTTGAGCCCGGTCTGGCCTATATGGATCTGGCCGGCGGGCAGGCCTTCTTTCACAAATACGCCAATGATCTACTCGTCGTTAACGGTGTCGACGCGCAGACCAACAATCATAATGTCGGTTCCCGATATATCTGGAGCGGGAGAATGGCCGAGGGATTTCCGGCCCTCGGTGCTTTAATTGCTGCCATTCGTAGCAAGACGAACCCGAACGATCTGCCCGCCGCATTTATGAGCACCGGCGGCTACGATCGAACCAATCGCCTGGTACCAAGTACGCGGATCTCCCAGACCAATCCGTTGAAATTTCTCGCGTCGCCCAATTACAAAAACCCGGACAACTCGGCGTCGAACTATCATCATCCACAGGTGGAAGCCCTATGGCGTAATATCCAACGAGATAGGAATAATGCCCTGCTGGAAGATCAGGGGTTGCCGCAAATCAAACAGGCGTTGGAGAAGCTCCAA
>CAUZEG010000189.1:0-7700 GCA_963578775.1 Myxococcales bacterium | reverse complement strand
ATTGAACCCTGCATTGCAGGCGCAGGAGAAGCTGCCGTCCGTATTGGTACAGGCCGCATTGGCATCACAGTTATCGGTACCAGCCGTACATTCGTCATCATCGGTGCAGGTGGTTCCGTCACCGCCGTAGCCTCCATTACAGGCGCAATCGTAGCCACCCTCGGTGTTGGTGCAGGCCGCGTTGGTGTCACATCCGGCCGTACCCGCAGCACACTCGTCTACATCGGTTTCACAGGTGTCGCCCTCGTACCCCGAGCCCGTGCAATCGCAACTGGCGGCGTCGTCGAGGACCGAACACAAACCACCATTCTGACAGGGGTTGGGCTCACATAGATCCACCGGATCGGGATCGGTACAGGGGAAACCCACATCGAAATTGCCACCTTCGGGGCTTCCGTGGGGGCAATGGGTTGCCGGATCATCGCCGGCCACGCCCAGATGGTAGATACGACATTGGACCGAATTACCACTGGTGGCACCCTCCGGACCTTCGGGCCAGCTAGCGCAATCCGTAAGACAATCTGTGGCGAAGGTGATGGCGTTGTCATCGGTACAATTCGCTTCTACAAGCCCACAATAGGCCTCACAGGCGGGCACCCCGGCTACACAAAGGCCCAGGCCTTCTACTTCCTCTGGCCATCCATCGACTGCTGTACAATCGAGCGACTCTGCACACCAGGAATCGTCCACAAAGCAGGGGTAGGTCTCCGAATCAAAGACACAAAGATCATAGACCGGGTCGTCCCAATCCTTATCCGGCGTCCCCTTGTCGTTCATTACGATTTCGGTGCAGACCATAGCCTCACCACATTGGTCGACTCCAATTGGGCAGACATTGCTGCAATAGCCGGTCACTTCTTCCAGTCCGAGGCCATCAAACATGCAATTGCCGCTAAAGCAGTCGGCATTGGCGGAACAGATCTCCGCCACAGCCAGGCCTCCGTCGTTACCGGTCACACAGTTGTACTGCCCGATAAGCGTGGAGGGCTGTGTTGTTACAAGACAGGCCTCTCCATCGGGACAGTCGGAATACTTGCAGTTATCCAACGACCCCGTGGATGGGAAACAAAGTCCAGCCCAGGCACCCGGATCCTCCGACGACTCCCCATCTTCACCTGGGAGCAAAAAGCCAAAGGCCTGACAGATATGGCCTTCACCGCCGGGACAGTCCGATCCGGTGGCACAGTGCGCCACACAAACGCCGGTGTCCCCGGTCGTCGGATCATTCCCGATACAGAAAAGAGACAGGCAGTTCGTATCTTCGGTACATTCCGTGGAGTGATCTTGACGGTCGAGGGCGGGCATACAAACACCGTCGACTCCCGTAGAACCATCCCAGACAACCCCGGCACAGACGTAATCGCCACCGGCTAGATCGTCACACTCCGCGTCCTTGGTACAGCCAATGCTAATGCCACCAACCTGACCGGGGAGGCAGATTCCATAGTCGCCCGGACATTGCCATTCGGGTCCGAGATAGCTAGCGGCACTCACGTCGTCACAGGCGCCCTCGATGGGAACGGCCTCGCCCAGTTCCTCATCGAATCTTCGGCAGAAGCGAGTACAGAAGCCCATGAAACAAATACTTGTGGGATCATCATCGGGGCCAAGTCCTGGCTCCTGGAAACAATCCAGATCTTCGGCACAGGGGGAGCCGACTTTTCCGTCCGGACCGGGCGGTACAATCGTGTCGGTGCCACCCGAGTCGGACCCCTGGTCCGTTCCGGCGTCTTCGACTACGTCCTCACCAACATCTGTATTGGTCTGATCGTTGTCCTGAATGTCTTCCGGCACATCCGTAGATCCGGCATCCTTATCCGTGGTTCCACCACCGCCGCAGCCGAGAGAAATCAACAACCCACAAAGCAAAAACAAGATATTGCGTTTCATAACGCCTCCCCTGATGTGTATCAAGGCTGGGACTAAAGCACGGAGATCGTTGTGCTGCAAGGAAAATCAGAGCGCGCAAAGGCGCTCCCGCAAGTCCTCAAGAGCCGGGCTGATCTCTGCGCGAAGATGCACCTGAAACGGCATGCGTGGATCATCGGCGACCTGAAGCTCAAGTGCCGTCCCTCCAAGCAGGCCCGAAAAGAACGCCTGAATCTGTGGACCCAGTTGGTCCAAAGTCTCGGGACTATTCGGGGCCACCAATCGATCGTCAACGCCCACCACAAACTCATCCGTTCGAAAGGCCAAAGAGCCGCCAAAGACCTTGTCTCCGGCCATCTGCTCGGCAGCCAACAGAGCGTTGGAAACCACAGCCTGGAGATTTGCCTCGAAGCTATCTCCACCACCACGCTTCTGGTAATAGGCCATACCCAGTCTTCCAGCCGTTCGATCCATCGCGTAATGACCTTCGTGGGCAATCAGCATTACATTCGGCCCCCGTGGCACATGTTGATAATCTGCCACATCGACCAATAAGCCGGGCACCGTTTGTTCCTGAATCCAACGATGAAAAATCGGGATGTACAGGGCATCGTCAGGATATACATCGCCCGCCACAAAGCATTTGCAGAACAGTCGATTCGCGGTCTTGGCTTCAACGGTCATGTCGCAACCGTGCTCATGCGGGCATAACAAGAATGGGCGGCTTCAATGAACAACTGTGCTTCTTCGACACGCTGGTGCGCCTGGTCGGGGCTCAGCCCAGCGACTCCTTCGTCATGAATCCGAAAGAAGTAGTTTGCAAACTTGCCTCCCGCGAAGGGATCATGGAATAGGCGCGTATCGAAGAACCTCGTTCGGAACTCCGTAACGATGTGGTTGGGTTCATCTGTGATATTTAGATTCTGTTCTCGAATGAGGGCCTGGGCCGCAAGCAGCATGGACTGATAGGCCAGGGCAGCGGCTCGATCTGGATCGTTCTTGTCCAGGCAGACCTGTGCTTCAAAGACCTCGCTTTCACTACGAGCCAGTCCCATCTCCGCCTGCGCCACAACCGCGCCGGCACATTCGCCGACTCCCATATCGCCCAGGGAATATTCGCGCGGATCGGCCCAATCCGAGTAGTAGGACGGGTCCACCTCATAGCCTGGAACCTGGCAGAGATCTTTCAGCATCGTCTTGATCTCGACCTTACCAACACGTGATACAAAGCCTTGAAAGGACTCATCGCCCTGGCGATCTTTCAAATAGCGTTCGGTGATCACCGAAAGAGCATCCGGGATATTCTTCGAGGGAACCGCTCCCATGGCCAACCCAAAGGTCTTGGCGTTCTCTGACCATTGACCTCCCAGGACCACCTGAAAGTGGGGCACATTATGTCCGCCCTTCTTACGGCTGACGCCATAGAAGCCAATGTCGGAGATATGGTGTTGACCGCATGCGTTGAAACATCCGCTGATTTTGACCCGTAGATCTCGAATCGCCGTATCCATGGACGCGGCCTTTGCACCCAGTTGGGTCCGTAGCTCAGCCGCCAGCCCCCGGGACGCCGAGATCCCAAGCTTGCAGGTGTCCGTTCCGGGACAGGCCGTAATATCCACAATCGTTCCCGCACCAGGCAGGGCCAGATCGTGACTCGCCAAATCCCCGTGCAGGGCCGGTAGATCCGACAAAGAAACCCAGCGCAGTACAATATTCTGCTCCACGGTTGCCCGAATATGATCTCCCGTATACACCCGAGCGACATCCGCTAGACCACGCAACTGGTCGGCGGTCAGATCACCAAGTGGAAGCGCAATGGTAACCACCGCGTAGCCTTCCTGTCGCTGCATCTGAACATTGCTCTCGAACCACTGCCTGTAGTCCAGCGAACCGGGGTCATCCGAAAGGGAACCGGGATCACGCATCGGAGTTTCTGAGAAGCCCTCTAAATCGGATAGATACGCTGTCCACCGGGGGTCCTCTGGGAGCTCCGCGCGCTCTTCAATAACGAGCTTCTTGAATTCGTCCAGACCGATCTTGGCAACCAGGAATTTGAGCCGGGCCCGGGCGCGATTGCGTTTTTCTCCGAGCCGCGCAAATACCCGACACATGGCCTGGCCCAGGGGCAGAATCTCATACTCTGGTACAAAGTCTTCATAGAGTTGTGCCGGATGTGGTACCGCTCCCAACCCGCCACCAACGTAGACCTTGAATCCACGTTGTTTCACACCATCGATGGTCTGACTGGCGGCAACGAAAGCCATATCGTGCATGATGGCCAGCCCACAGGCATGTTGTTCACAACCGGAGAACGCCGCCTTGAACTTCCGGCCAAAGTTCTGCACGTCGGGATGCCCAAGAAAGTAGGCCTTAAAGGCTTCCGCATAGGGCGTAACATCGAAACTTTCATCGTGACAGACACCGGAAATCGGGCAGGCCGTCACATTTCGAATGCTGTTTCCGCAGGCCTCCCGGGTGGTGATCCCCACCGCAGCCAGACGTCGCATGATGTCTGGTGTGTCGTCGATATGTATGAAATGAAGCTGAAAATCCTGGCGCGTGGTCACATGGGCGATCCGGTCGGAATACTCCTCGGCTATTTCCCCAATGAGCTCCAGCTGCTCGGCTGTTAATCCGCCCCAGGGGATCTTGATACGCATCATGCCCGGCGCATCCCATACTGTATCGGGTCCCTTGGTCTGTTTCGACGAGGAATAACCAAGTTCGCGCTTGGTAATACCATCGTGTCGCTGGCCGTTGTCGTAACGCTGGCCATAGGCCCCCCGGCGCAGACGGGTCTCTGCGAAGACCTTTTCGTCCAGCTGACCCGTTTGGCGATGAGCCATCTGGCTCTCAAAGACTTCGATCTCTCGAGCAAGATCACCCGAGATCTTTCCATCCAGCCTATTTTTCCAGGTCTGCTCGATCATCATCCACGATCCCCACGATTCATAAAAAAGACGTGCTGCGCCTCCACTCAGTGGTTAGAAAACTTGACTGGTTTTGTCAACAATCGATGGGCGGATCAACGCTTTGAGCCGGTCGCCGCATGAGGGCTTTACTGTGCCGCAAGAGCCGAGAGTTTCTTTGGGTCGAACCCGAACAGCATCCTTTCTCGTATAATGAAGATCGGAACGCCCGAAAGTTTTTCCGAAGAAACACCCGCCTTGCTGGCGGCCTCGGCCAGCTCTTTGCGGGCCCCGGAATCCTTTTCAATATCCTTCTCCACATAGGGAATGCCCTTCTTCTTCAAGAACGCCCGGGCTTTGGTACAGGCACCACACCAGCTAGCCGAATAGAAGCGAACCACACGGTCGGACTGGGGCCGTTTTTCACGAATCCACTGGTCCATTTCGTGGGCGGTCACAATGCGTACGGGATATAGCTTATTGTCGTCAGCCCGCCGTAGATCGACTACGAAAACCCCGCCTTTCGGTTCGCGCAAGGCGGAATCCACCACCACCACCTGATCACGGGCGGACTCGGGGATCTCGTCGATCGTCGTCGCCGTCAGCAGCCGACGTGCGGTTGGATCCAGATAGCGAAAGATCAGGTCTGTGCGCTCTCCATTGACCTTGGGTAACGGAGTCGGCAAGGGGTTTGCTTGAATCGTTGGATTGGAGTCATCTCCCACCGGCTGAGGCGGTGCTTTCTTTGATCCGCACGACCATATGGTGACCAGGATCAATACGAAACAAGAGAGGACCGTGCGCTTATCAATGCAATAATGGGTCATCACCATCGTCCACATCCGGTGGTCGGTTCGCCGCGCGACTGGGAAGAGGTCCGGCCTGGTGGTGGACCATCTTCCATTCGCCGTGCTCCTGCACGAAAGTATTGGTTGCTACCAGGAAGGCCTGACCGACAATCTCGGTACAGATTACCAGAGCCATATCTCCGAAAACAAAGGCGCGTGCGTCCTCAAATACCACGTCCAATCGCTCGGATTGTCCCAGAATCGAGAACCAGCTTGTCATCACTGCATCCCGACCCACAAGTTCACTCCAGCCGGGATGAATACACATCACTGGGACGTGCATAGCCCAGACCTCGTCCATCGAAGCCGCATCACAAGCCGCAAAGGCCTCATAAAACGACGCATTCGTCTGAAGAATGTTATCTCTTTCGGACATCTGTGTTTGTACCTGCGCCTTATAGTGAATAGTCCGCCGCCCGCGACGGCCGTCAGAACGCTCTCCTATCACGATATGATGCAGGCCCGAATGAAGTTACGCAAGGGCGGTTACGTTGCAGGGAACGCGGCGAGTTGGGAACAATTTTGCAACGGGGGCGTTTACCCTTGGAACCGAATGACCTTGTCCCGATTGGTTTTTATGGGTACGAATGCCATTCATATGACGCGCCGACGAACATGGCTGACCATGGGGCTTATTATAATTGCTCTGGCCTCTGGAGTCTTCTTCCTGCTGAACGCAGCGGATTCATCCTGGATCCGCGACCTTTGGATGCTGGGAAGATCATCACCGGAGCTCTATGGATTGGTCGTACTTGTGGCAGCTCTTTTCTTTCTACCGATCTTTCCGCTCGGGGTGGTCGCGGGGATGATATTTGGCATCGGGACCGGCTACATCGTGATGTTGCCGGGGGTGCTGGTGGGAGCCTATATCGCCGGTTGGTTGGGAAATACCTGGCTTCGTACACCCACTCGCCGTTGGATGCGCCGCCATCACCAGGGCGAACGACTCGACACGGCCTTCGCCCAACAGGGTATACGCTTTGTGGTGCTGGTACGACTGGTGCCGGTCCTCCCGTTCAGCGTCCAGAACTACGTCTGCGGCGCGCTCGGCGTACGGCCCCGCGATGTCCTTACCGGAACCCTGCTCGGGGTCCAACCCGCTTTGATCACGGCGTTGTATCTCGGTCATCTGATCACAGATTTCTCCCAACTAAGAGAAGAAATCATGCGGTCACCATTTTCCGGTTTGCGCCTCGTTCTGCTTATTGCAGGGCTCATCGCCCTGATTATTCTCGGGTTGTGGCTGAAACATGTGATCCAGAAGACCAGTATCGGCACATCGGATGTAGAGAATCTATCTGAAGTCCATGATCCTCAAGATAAAGACCTCGAGTCATCGTCTCATGACAGGACATGAAAAAACCCATTTTGACGAATCATCCCATTAGATCCATTATGTCGGATCTGAATTCGAAAATCAGACTTGGTCTGGAGGCCTCATGAAGCGTTTTTGCCTGCTAATACTGGTTGCTACTGGATTCCTTTACACAGGCTGTGCCGGCCACGTGATCGTAAGTGAGAATTATGAGTACGATGAATATGAAGACGTTGAGGTTCCGGCCCATCCAACGGCTGTGCGACCTGCGCGCCCGGCCGGAGATCATGTCTGGGTCAAGGGACACCATGAATGGAAACGGCGGGCAGGCAAATATGTCTGGGTTCGTGGACACTGGGAGCGCGTTCAAGTCGCAAAAACGTGGATTCCGGGTCATTATGAATGGAAACGACGCGCTCGGCGGCGGGTCAAAGTGTGGGTCCGTGGACATTGGTCGAACACGCGTGGAAAAGGAGTCGTCGTAAGAGTCGTCGATCGAAGATTACCGGTGGCTCCAACGCATACCCGGCCTCGACGTCCCAGAACCGGCAAACATGTCTGGGTCAAAGGACACCACGAGTGGAAATCACGGGCCGGGAAATACGTCTGGGTTCGTGGGCATTGGGAACGCATTCGTGTCTCCAGGACCTGGATTCCGGGACATTACGAGTGGAAGAAGATGGGCAATCATCGCGTAAAAGTATGGGTTACCGGACATTGGTCCAACGCCCCCGCGAAAGAAGTTGTCGTAAAGATCGT
>CAUZEG010000188.1:0-7713 GCA_963578775.1 Myxococcales bacterium | reverse complement strand
CGGCTATGTAGGGGGGGTGGAAGCCTACCAGGTCCGCGCCGAGGGTACGGATGTGGTTGTGGTTGCTCCGGACGATGAGGTGGAAGGCGAAACCACCTTGATACGGCCGGTGCATATTCACCATATTCTACGATGCCTTGCCGACATCAAGAACGAGGATCTGTCGGAGTACTATGCCGTCCAGCGATCGGGCGACTTCCCCCTGCCTTTGTTGGGCGATATTCCTGGCTGGGAGACCTTTGTCTGACCGATGATGCCTAATCGTGGGCCGGGTCTCCGAAATGTAGCTGGGTCACCAGGGCCCCCTGTGCCTCCAGGAAGCGGAGCAGATCGTTCGAGGTCAGTCGGAGCGTCGCCATATTGTGGAGGGGATGGACGTTGACCTGATCGTATTCGAGAATGTCGAGGTCCAACAGAACGTTAACGTCCTGCGCCGATTCATTCATGACAGCGAATGGGGTGACACCCCCGGTCTCCACACCCAGAATCTCCTGAAGATGGTCTACATCTGCGAATCGTAGGCCGCGGAGCTCCCCCACAGCGTTGCCGAGTTCCCGCAACCGCACGACCTTATACTCAAGGGCGATCACAAGCCAGAACCGCTCCTTCTTTCGGTCGCACAAAAAGAGATTCTTGATATGCGCACCGGCCCATTCACCACGTGCAGCCTTCGCTTCCTCCACCGTAAAGACGGCCGCATGGTGTTGGATCTCGAAATCGATGGCCAACTCTTCGAGCGCGGTGCTGATCTTTTCCTCGCAAGCCTTTCGTTCGTCGTCATTCATTATGGCGGATCGTTCCAGATTGGGTGTGCACGACCACTGTTCGGGTCGGACCTTATGGTATTTCGACACCGTTGTCGCGCCGATTCTCCCGGTCCGATAATCGTATCGCTGGTCGCCAAGCTCGATAGGAGTTGATACAAAATAAAATCCAGACTTATTTCGGAGCGGTTGCATATGAAACGAATGATCGGACTGACTGTATTCGTACTTGGACTTGGCCTGGCCTGTGGCGGGGATGGGGGAAAAACCGTCGAGGATCAGACCAGCTCGAACGACGTTCCGAATGGTACCGATACAAGCCAGGACAACGCTATATCGCAGGATATCGTCACGCCAACCTCGGTCAGTCTTACCCATCTGGGTACGACCGAGATGGTGCAAGGCACCCATCGGCCGGAGATATTCGCCACCGTCGAGGGCGGCCTCATTCTAGCGGTGGTACACCCCGATGGCCCTTCAATGACCGAAGGTAGCATCAAGCATAAGGCCTATCATTTGAACGCGGAACTGGAGATCCAGGGTGAGGGCTTTGCGCTGACCACCTACACTGGAGACTATGGTGATCCAGCGGACCATCGCGTTCTACTTGTCGACGACGAGATTGTTGTTGTGTACCAGGCGATCGTCCTGGATCTAGACGCGACACCTGGAGGTGGAGGTCCGGCAGAAAACAACGCCATCAGCCAGTCCTTGATGCTGGCGCGCTTTAACCACGATGGTACCGAGATCTTCCGGGGGCCGATCGTGGACAACATCACGGACTTTGAAGAAGACAACTTCCCCGATCATTGCATGGCCTGGGATGGATCGTCGCTGATCGTAAGCACCGGCTCCAAGGATAGCGCAAAGATCCGGGTCATCGATCGGGAGGGAAATATAGCAAGCACCCATTCCATTGCTATAGGACCGGACAGCATTGGCGCGAATATTGGAAATAGTCTGTTCTGGAAAGAGGGCGTTCTTCACATCGCCTCCGGGAGACTGATGGGGCCGGGCGTCGACTCGATACCACTCATCTTTGGTGAACTGTCGAGCACCTTCGGCCTGAACATTCTGGGTACACACTATCCAGACGGAGAGGACGCGATCTTTCCGACTGGAACCCTTATACACGGCGACGTTACGTATATAGCCTATTCTGCCCACGCGATTGGCTCGTCTCCGGATATCCAGATCGATCCCTATGAACCACGCCTGGCGGCCTTCGATGGGGACTGGAACCTGCTTCTGGATACGAAGATCAGCACCGAGGCGGGAGCCGGCCATGTGCATCCGACCGTGGCCGCAATAGGAGATACGCTCTACTATGCCTGGAGCCGTAAGGATCCCGCTGGTGGGCCGGCCCCCCAGGTCCTGATCGAGCGATATACGATCGAATCCGACTAGCTCGGATCTCCTATCTGCCGAATCCGAGGTCGGCTTCAACCGGGGATCAGCCGGAGTTCAGACAGGCTTCTTCACTGTTAAAGGTTTCCCAGGTCGGGGGGTGCGCACAAAGATGCTGGTATTTACAGCATTTGCCGGTGTGGGGATCCTTGGCCCACCAGTGGGCGCTGGAGGGGCATCCGAATTCATCGTTGATCGGAAGAGGACAAGACGCCTCCTGACAAGGCATGGTGCCACATACCCAGAAGCCCTCGGTGCTACAGGCGCAGATATTACAGCCGTCATCTGCGTCCTTGGTGTCGCCCGGTGTACAATCGGTCGAACAGGTCATATTTGTGCACGACCAACTACCATCGTTTAGACAGGTGCAGGTGTTGCAACCATCATCTGCGGGTTGGGTAGAACCCGGGATGCAGTTTTCGGAGCAGGCCATATCGGTACAGGCCCAGCTACCATCGCTCAGGCAGGTGCAGGTGTTGCAGCCGTCACCAGCGGGTTGGGTAGAACCCGCGATGCAGTTCTCCGAGCAGGCCATATCGGTGCAGGCCCAGCTGCCGTCGTTCATGCAGGTGCAGGTGTTGCAGCCGTCGCCGGCGGGTTGGGTAGCTCCCGCTGTGCAGTTCTGAGAGCAGGGGTTTTGCGAACAGGCCCATGACCATACGCCCGTATAGATGCAGTTGCAGATATTGCAGCCATCACCAGCTGGCATCTGCTCTCCTTCCTGGCATACGCCCTCGGCGGAGCCACCCTCGGCACAGCCGATAAGGCCCACGATCAGAATGGCGACAATCCATCCACCGATTCTATGGTCGGGGCTCTTGATCGTCATAGTACCGTGCCTCCCAGGGCGACTAGACCGTCGCTGAACTTTCTTCGTCACCAGTAGAGTGCCAGACTCTGAAGCGAAATGCACATAGCTCTGGTCGGTTCCGCCCGCTCCCACTCCAGCAGTTGGCGGTGCTTGTCGAGATGGTGACCCTAGCGGTGCGGCCGGTGGACGCTCGTTTCGTTTTCCAGGTCGGTTATGCGTTGCCGTAACGTTTCAAGCTCGTGTTGTTGTTCGCGCAGCGCCTCGATCAACACGCCCACCAGATTGCCGTAGGCCACACCCTTGAAACCAGCGCCGGTGGTCTGGACCAGACCGGGAAAGAGTTGTTCTACATCCTGGGCGATAACCCCCACCTGGTCCGTTCCACCTGCCCTATGGTCTTTGAAGTGGTATTGCACACCACGGAGTTGCAGCAGCTTTTCGAGGGCGTTATCAATCGTTCGGATGTCTTCTTTCAGGCGTCGGTCTGAGGTGGTTATATAGTTGGTGGCCGAAACCGATCCGTTCACGGTTAGACTGGCTCCACCACTGATATCAAGTATCGCCCGGTTTGTGCCCCAGGTCCCCACGCCGGTGTTATTCTGAAATTGAAGGGTGAAGGAGCCGTCCTTCATATCGTCGAAGGCCGCCGCGGGAACGGTCAGGACGTTTTCACTCCAGGCAGCCGGGCATTGCCATGGTCCTGGGCCGCCGTGGTCGGCGCCTGAAATGGTACCAATAAGGACTCCTTCACTGCTCACCACATCAAGAGTTCCGCTATCGGCATCGCCAATATCGATGGTGAGGGTTGCGGAACTGATGCTACCCGTGAAGGCCGTGTACGTATGGGTCCATATAATCGGGCCGGGAAGATCGTCGACGAAGCCATTCGTCAGGCTACCGGCTTCGCCGCAACCATCGGATCCTGCTATGTCGATAACCGAGGCGCTTGTCCCATCTCCCACCTCGAGGTTGCCAAGGACCTCTACGTTGGAATCGGTGCTTACTTCTGTGGCCGTATCGGTCCACGCCGTACTTAAAGTGTCGACGGTCGCTTCCAGGGACGCCAGATCCGCTTGGATCGCGTAGCCGTTGTTTTCGACAAATGCGTCTACCTCGGTTTCGGTGAGGGTGGTATCAGCGATGGTTGTATCGGTGTCTACATCCTCTCCGCAGGCCCAGGCGGCACCATCCCATTTGGCGATCTGGTTTTCTGCGCAGCTCAGGGCGGCGAGGCTATCCTGATCTGTGGGGGGATTTGTCAGATCTCCAAAGTCGCCGCTGAAGAGTTGGGACTGCAGCGCAAACTCCGCGTCGCCTACCACCTGGACGATCTCCGCATCGGATCGAACCTGGTCTACAGGGATATTGGAAAGGTCCGTATAGTCCCCGCTGAAGAGTTGGGACTGTAGTGCAAATTCGGCGTCGCCTACCACCTGGACGATCTCCGCATCGGATCGAACCTGGTCGGTATCGCAGATCCAGCTGATGCCATCCCAACGGACAATTTCGGATCCGGCACAAAGGAGGGTGGAAAGAGTGTCTTCATCTGTATTGGCGGCACAGATCCAGGCGTTGCCGTCCCAGGCGAGGGTCTCGCTTAAGGCGCAGTCGGTCAGGCTCCCCAGGGTGTCGTTATCACCGGGCAGATAGCCGAGATCCTGTAAGAGTCCACCCAGTTCGGATTGATCGATAAAGCCATCCGTGTCGGCGATCTGCACGAAGTTGTCTACGGCCAGACCGCCGAGTGTCTGGGCGTTTTCGGCCTGGTCCGTGGTGGCGGAACGCAGAGCGTAGGGAGCTGCCACAATCCGTTGACGTGGAAACATCTCGCCTTGTTGGTTTACCTCGATTCCGAGCCACCGGTCTCCTGTTAAGACCGCAAGGGGGAGCGACACCGTATCACCAAGAATGATGTTGAACAGGCCCTGGTTGACGACCACCCCCTGATGCACCTCTCCCCATAGCGGCTCCCCACTCACCACCGACTCATAGAGACGAAAGGTAAGATCAACCGGTGAATCACAGGACGCAAGATCGCACTGAAAAGGGGTCCCCACACTGTCGGTCAGATAGCCCTGGTAGTGGATCTTCTGGGGAACATCCGCGTGGGCCGTTGTACCTATCAGTATTACAAAAAGCACAACCAGAAATGACGTCCGCATACCAACCTCCAAAGCGGCGTAATAGAAGAGTATTCTACGCTTCCACGTGGCAGTTGGCGAGAGGGGGGGGCTGGCCGTTCTCAGTTATCTACCCGGTAGCCCGTGAAGTAGGTGGCGGCGGGGGAACCTGCGATGATTCTGGTTCCTCCAGACTCCTGGTGGACATGGACTTCCACATAGTCTCCCACGGCTAGATCGAGAACCGATGCAACAGTCATGGTCGGGCTCCCGGTATTTGCACCGCCATCGTAGGCGATGAAGTAGTTGGTATATGCCGCTGTATTTCCGTTCTTACTCAGACGGATTTCAAGATCATATAGACCAAGCCCATTCAGTTTGACCGCCGCATAAAAGGAGTATTTACCCGCCACCACGCAGGTGAACCGGTCCGCCGCGAACGCACTGCCCGTGTCGAAGTCGGTGCTGGGCCAGCTCACGCGAGTTAGGCCACCCGAAGATACATCGCCCTGGTCCACGGCCCCTTTATGTACATGGAAGGACTGTCGTTCAAACGCGGCCGGGGCGCCCGTCAGATCGGACCAGTCTCCAGAGAAGTGAGCACCGGTGACGTGGCCTCCGGCGGCTACCGCTGCCAGGATCTCTGCGTCTGTTGCTTTGTCGTCTCCATCGGCCAGGTCGGCCGGGATATTACTGAGGTCGTCCCAGCTACCAGAGAAGTGATCCCCTGTGATGTAACCGGCCCCAGCCACCATCGCGAGGACCTCGGCCACCGTCAATATGGTGTCCGTATCGCCATCGAGCAGGTCGGCCGGGATATTACCGAGGTCGTCCCAGCTGCCAGAGAAGTGGTCCCCCATGACATAGCCAGCCCCAGCGACCATGGCCAGGACCTCAGCCTCCGTCAACAGGGTGTCGTCGTCGCCGTCGAGGAGATCCGCCGGGAGTCCGTCTTTGGCTATAGGATCCAGGCTGGCGTCCAGGGCGTCCACATTGGCCTGTACCTGGTCTACACTGGCCTGCAAGCTGTCCAGGGCCCCGGAGCAGAGCCAGGCCGTTCCATCCCATTGGACGATCTCACCGGCTGCGCATAGGAGAGTCGATAAGAGATCTGTGTCCGCATTTACGGCGCAGACCCAGGCGCCACCATCCCATTTCAGGATCTCGTCGACGGCACAGCTGCTGAGATCTCCGAGGCTGTCATTGTCGCCGGGTACAAAGCCCAGTGTCTGAAGAATGTCCCCCAGCTCGGTTTCGGTGATGAAGACATCTGTATCTGTGACGGTGACAAAATTCTCGACACCCTGGCCGCCGAGGGTGACGGCATTCTCCGACTCGATGGCGTGTTCTGCTACGTTGGCCCGCAAGGCGTAGGGGACGGACACAATGCGCTGTCGTGGCATCAGAGGATCCTGTGTGTTGATCTGGATCTCCAGCCAACTATTTCCCTCAAGAAGTGCTGCGTCGATGGTCTCCTGCGCTCCAAGTTCTACCCGGAACACCCCCCCGATCACGTCGGTATCCACATGCACTTCGGACCAGAGGAGGGCGCCTCCCACCTGTTGGTCGTAGATGGAAAACAGAAAGGTATAGGGCGTGGCGCAGCTGTCGCAGTTGATGGGCGTGCCGACTGCATCGGTCAGATAGCCCTGGTATTCGAGCCGTTCCGGTACGTTTGCGAAGGCTATGGTTCCTGCGAACAACCAGAGAAATACGAATACGCGCACAAATCCCATGTCGACCTCCCCGCCGGTGTATCGTCATGCATTCTACGTGTCGTAACCAAATTTGGCGAGACCCGCCGCTGGAGACTGTTACGGCGCGGGGCCGATGGCTATCCAGTCCACATTATACGCGGTCGAGGGGTGATAGGCACCGTTGGTGCGCCGTAGTCGCACCGTTGTTCCCGATGTACCGATACCTAGGATCTGTAACTTGGGAAGCTCGTCGTAGTTCACCCCGTTAATTGTAGGTGACGCAACGACAAAAGGTACGCCTCCGAAGGTCGTTCCGAAGGAGATGCCAATGTCCATCTGCCCGCCACCATTACCATTTTGGGCCGTGCGGCCAGCTTTGATGATAAAGCCCTCCATGCCGCTACCGGCTCCCAGATAACCACCACCGCTCACGATGTTGAGCACCTCTGCATCCGAGAGTGAATCGTCACCATCGGCGAGGTCGGCGGGAATGTCACTTAGGTCGTCCCAGCTGCCCGAGAAGTGATCCCCTGTGATGTAGCCGGCCCCCGCGACCATAGCGAGAACCTCCGCTTCTGTGAGCCTGTCATCTCCATCTGCGAGATCCGCCGGGAGCCCATTTTTCGCTACAGGATCCAGACTGGCGTCCAGGGCGTCCACATTGGCCTGCACGGCAACCACATTGGCCTGTACCGAATCCACACTGGCCTGTACCGAATCCACATTGGCCTGTACCGAATCCACATTGGCCTGTACCGAATCCACATTGGCCTGTACCGAATCCACATTGGCCTGCAAGCTGTCCAGGGCTGCGGAACACATCCACATAGTGCCGTTCCATTGGGCGATCTCTGTAGAGGCGCATAATAATGACGAGAGCGTATCGGTATCTGCATTTACAGCACAGACCCAGG
>CAUZEG010000187.1:0-7912 GCA_963578775.1 Myxococcales bacterium | reverse complement strand
GGATATGTGTGGTGTCTGTGATGAAGATCCCAGCAACGATTGCACTGTGAACTGCAATGGTGATTGGGGTGGTGATACCAGTGCTTGCGGCAACGTATGGGTCTGGTTGCAGGGTGATGCCAACTTTGCAGAGAGCCGTTGGTCGCTTGTGAGCATTACGCAAAACTCCGAAGGTCTACTGGAGTATAGTGCGGTTCTGGCGCAGGGGGCTTTTACCCAGGCGGATGAAACCATCTATCTGAATTGGCCCCTCGGCCCCGGATTATACCGCCTTTTCCTATGGGATTCTGCCGGCGACGGTGGAATTAGTGGGTCGTATTATATGGATGGACAGTTCGTTGCTAACTGGACATCCGCGGCTTATACCTACTCCGCGTTTCTGGAGATCGACGTTCCTGTGATTCTTCCTTGATCGTGACGTAGATGCGGATCGGAGCCGCCCGTGTGAGGCTCTGTGATGCGACAATCTAAATCCTTCAAGACCCGGCTGCGATTGCAGCCGGGTCTTGTCGTTTTGGGTACGGCGGACACGGAGAAGGTGGATTTTTTGTCTTGTGCCCCATGTTGTTGAACGATTGCATTCGATACGAATGTGGTTCAATCTAGGACCGATTTTGTCGGTGATTGTGTAGCTCTTATGTCTAAGTCTATTGCATTGTTGGTTATGATCTTGTCTGTCTTCCTGACTGGAGCAGGACGGCAACAGGAGATTGTGATCACCTTTGGTGGTGACGTCTGCCTGAACCGAAATGGTCTACTGTCGCGGCCCGATGGCACCCAGGTGGGGGGACGTGTGGTTCCCTGGGAGAAACTCGCCAGTCGAATCAAACCGCTTATCGATGGAGATCTGAACTTTCTCAATCTTGAGACCGTGGTAACGGGTCGTAACCGCCTTTCCGCTCGTGGGAAGAAGTTTGTCTTTCGGAGTCATCCCAATGGAGTTGAGTACCTGGCGGATATTGGCTTCAACCTGATGTCCCTGGCCAACAACCACAGCTGGGATTTTGGTGTGGAAGGCGTGAAGGAGACCTTGCTACACAGTCGTAAACTGGCGAAAAGAAAGGGTGTGTATTTCGCGGGAATGGGAGACAACGCCGCCGAGGCTGTCAAGCCCGTGGTATTCGAGAAAGGTGGACATACATTCGCCTTCAGTGCGGTGGGGATCATTACCAATATGCGGCGGAACGAGCGCGCTACGCCAACGCGACCGGGAATGGTGGGGTTCCGATTCAAGGGCGATTACGACCGGGTTTTGGATGCTCTGGCAGCCGTGAAAGCGGATTATAAGATTCTTTCCATTCACTATGGGACCGAACGGCAGGTGGAGTTGGATCGAGGCCAGCAGGCTCGTTTTCAGAGAGCGCTTCGCAAGGCTGGGGTTGATCTGGTCCTTGGCCACCATGCCCATGTGGTGCGCGCGGTGGAACGAAAGAAAAACAAACTGATCTTCTACGGTCTCGGCAACTATTTGATCCGTGGCGCGCGCAATATGGAGCCTTTCCCCGATGCCCAGGACTATGGCTTATTTGGGCGGTTGTATCTGTCGTTCAATGCGGACAGCGGCCGTCTGGAAGCACAGGCCGTGGAGGCCGTGGCCTTGACCGGGATGCATTATATCGCACGCCCCCGAGGACCGGAGGATGGAGCCCGTCGAATTCAGGTTCTTAACGATTTGAGTCGGCGTTCTGTTGGGGATTCAGCTCTTGAATTTGAGGTGCGTAGAGATGGGACGGGCATTGCGTGTTTTGGGGCCCATCTCGGACCACGTGCGAAGAAGCACTGTGCTACGTCCGGGAACGCTCGCTGAGCGATGCAATATGCTGCGGACTGGTCCTTCCTGGATATGGGCACTATAATCAGTTCTCCTGGCGAGAACAGGGCTACGGTATGTGGCCGGGATGTGCGGTTTTGAGACTATCGGACCTATGGAAAAAGAATGAGAAGACGCCTTCTTCCTGGAAATGGGCAGCGGATAAGGACGCCTTTACGCAAACATTTCTGGGGGAAGTTCCGCTCGAATTGTCGGAGGGTTGGTCTGTAATCGGTCTTAAGAACAGTCTTGTCCGCCGTGGGTTTGAACTTTCTATGGAGAGAAATGAGAAGAAATTCCTCGTTTTTGTTGAACCCCGTTCGGAGGTGCATTGTCTTGTCTCGACACAATTCTTGAATCTATCCCACGGTGATCTCCCCGCGGGCCTGGAGGGGCCGGCCGCCCATTTGTTAATCGACGCACTCGTTTCGCGCTTCTCGGACGTTGAGGAAGGATTGTCCGAAGAAGCAGTCGATGCCATCTTTTCCGGTCCGGGCCATGGCCAGTCGGGGGGAGTCTATGGTGGCCATGTGGAGATTCGAATCAGCCGCGAATGCAACGAGCGTTGTCTCTTCTGCAATACGCCACCGGAACATCCCGATATTCTGACGGATAGCGATGTGATCTTGCGTACGATCGAGCGAGAACGAGAGAGAGGGTTCTCGAAGATCATCATTACGGGACGAGAGCCGACGCTGCATCCAGAGCTTCCCGTCTTCGTGCGGCGGGCCCGTGATGTGGGCTTCGAGTCTATCATGCTGCAGACGAACGCGACTCGGCTCGAAAAACGTTCCTATCTGAAAAAGTTGTTACGAGCTGGGGTCAACGAGTTCCATATCTCTTTACATACATTTTCTCCTGAGACCTTTGAGATGCTGGTGGGAAAGGCTCATCTCCTCGACAAGACATTGAAGGCTATAGACAACCTGGTCAGCACATCGATGCCGGCTCGCAATTTGTCAGATATGATTCGACGATTCGGTCGAGGACCCAATATTGCAGACGTCCGTCTGCTCTTTGTCATCACCCGACAGAACTACAACCAGATGTCCACCTTCGTAGAGAAGGTAGGCGAACGCTTCGGGACGGGGATCAGCCTGGTTCTTCTTTCGGGTATGGGGCCCTTTGGTGATGGTGCTACACGCGTGGGTCTGATGCCTCCTTTGTCGGGTCTTCACGCCGAGCTCCAGGAGGCCTTTACCATCGGTGACGCCAAAGGGCTGGACGTGCGGATACCCCCTCGTTGTGGGCTGCCTCTTTGTGTAACCCCGGAAACACATCGAGATCGGAACTCCGAATGGGACCGTGTCCCTGGCGATTACCTCGAAGAGAGAAAGTCCTATGCGGCAGCCTGTGACGAATGCACATTAAAGGAACGATGCGGTGGAATCTGGAGCCGTTATCTGGAAGAGGTCGGAGATTCCGAGGTCGTTCCGGTCACTTGAGCTGGGCGTTATCGGCGACGGTTCGAACAGTTGCCCATTCGTGCGTGACAGAAGCCATTCTTGGTGCATTTCTCCGCCTGTGCGCAGTCCTCATCCGTAACCGCCCGACATTGGTGGAGCCGAACCGTACAAAGTCCCTGGGTTCGGCACTCTGTGGAGGCTTTGCAGTCGGCATCGGCGTTGGCCTGGCATTTTTCATTTGCGAAGCCACATTTGCCCTTTTCAGAACAGAACTCAGAGGCGCGGCAATCGGCATCGGCGGCTAGAACACAACGTTCTTTTCCCACACTGCATTCGCCGATCTTCTTGCACCCGAACGAAGCCTGACAGTCTTCTGCTTTGGTGGCGATGCACATTTTCTCCCGGGCTGTGCATTTGCCTTCCATTTTACATTTGGATGAACCTTTACAATCTGCGTTTGTGACCGCTTCACAGAATCCATTGAGGGGAGAACAGGCGCCTCGTTTCGCGCATTGAGTGGAGGCTTGGCAGTCTTTCTTTGATTTCGCGACACAGAGTCTTCTATCCGCCGAGCATCGTCCTGAACGTTTGCAGACAGACTCTTTACGACATTCGGCATCGGTGCGATCCGGTAGGCCACCACGTTTTTTCAGCTTGGATTTCGGAGCCTGGTCGGTGGGTGGAGTGGGTGTTCCTTCTCCGCAGCCCATGGATAGACAAAGGAAAAGTGTAAGAATGGCTGTGAGTCGCATAGCTCCCCCGGTTGTGTCGTATTCGGTGATCTTGGACTATTCGGTGTTTGGTGTGTTGGCAAGGAAGCACAAAAAAAAGGCCGCTCGAAGGAGCGGCCGGGTGCCCAGGGGCGGAATTGAACCACCGACACGCGGATTTTCAATCCGCTGCTCTACCGACTGAGCTACCTGGGCGAGGATGGCGCAACATATATGGCGTCTTTATTGGTGTCAATACAAGACTGCGATGTCATTCAGGCCTTTTTCGGATAGCCTGCGAATCGTAATTTCCAGACCATTGTAACGGCTTCCCAGAAGATATTCTTGCTCATCTTACTGTTGCCGAGGGTCCGATCCGGGAAGATGATTGGCACTTCGCCGACCTTGAATCCGCGGCGGTGTGCACGCCAGGTCAATTCGATTTGAAAGGCGTACCCTTCGCTCTGGACGGTATCGAGCTCGATGCTTTCAAGGACCGTCCGATGGAAACATTTGAAGCCGCCCGTCAGATCCGTATAGGGGAGCCATAGGATGGCCCGGGTGTAGAGGGTTCCTCCACGAGACAGGATCTTACGTTTCATCCCCCAACCTTCGGTACCACCTCCCGGCAGGGCCCGGGAGCCGAGCACCAGGTCATGGTCTTCCGCTTTCTTCAGAAATTCGGGCAGATATTTGGGTTGATGGCTGAGGTCGGCATCCATCTCGAAGATATGGGTGTAATCGCGTTCTAGTGCCCATTTGAAGCCGGCAATATAGGCAGTTCCCAGGCCCAGTTTTCCTTCGCGGTGAAGGGCATGTACACGGGGGTCGGATGCAGCGCGCGCATCGACGATATCTCCCGTACCATCGGGAGAGTTGTCATCCACAACCAGTACGTGGATGTCGGGGGCGACCGAAAAGATCCCTTCAAAGAGCCGGTTGATATTATCGGCTTCGTTGTACGTTGGTGTGACAATCAGAGGCTTCATGATCGACTCGAATTCCGGGGCAGGGGCCAGGCCCTCTTACCAGAATTTTCGAGCCTCTGTCGATGGACAAATTCCGCGCATTTCTAGAACGTATACAAAATCCCGAAGTGTAGGTTGCCTACGGGTTCGTCCCGAAGACATTGTCCGTCTTCCGCGTTGACCTCTGCGCAGCGCCGGTCGAGCTTGAAGCCATAGTCGAGGCGGACCGGAATGGAATTTCCGATCAGATAGCGCAGCCCCAGGCCGGCCGATTGACGGAACGAGGAGGCGGTAAGGGTTTCGAAGTTATCCGCGATGGCACCCACATCGTAGAATACCGTGCCCCACACCCCGGAACGACGTAGGATTGGAAAGCGAACCTCTATGGTTCCAAGGGCGAGTAGTCCACCTCCAAAGACGGGCTGAGCCCCGGAACCCTCCCCGATGGGTTCCAGCGGTTGGCAATTGGAATCCAGTTTGACGGGATGTGAGTTTCCGTCCGTGTCTTGATACTCCAGCCGAATACAGCCGTTTTCGTCATACTGGAAGATTCCGTCGTCCTGAAATCCACGGACGCCCTTGTTTCCACCCAGTACAAATCGTTCATTTTCGGGGAGTCGACCTCCGTCCAGGGAGTTTCCCTTTCCGAATCGAAGCAATAGACCAATGGTGAGGGTTTTTCGGATGTTTCGGAACAGCTTGAGGCGTAGGTCGTATTTCACGTAGTTACGGCTTTCCCCTTCCTCGATTTCGTTGATGGCCGCGACGGATGCGGACAGGTATTGGCCGTAGGTCGGATTGATGGGGCTGTTGAGAAAATCCAGGGCCAGTTGGGGACGGATTTTGGTCTGTGTTGAGAAGGGATCAAAACCAAGACCGGGGATTCTGGATTGGATTCGGCTACCCTCAATCTGCAAGGCGAAGAGGACTTTCTCGGCAAATCTCTGGCTTAACTCGGTTTCCACCCCGAACTCGAATATATCGAGGGATTGAAAGGCCTTGTCGTAGATAACAAAGGGGGTAAAGCGGGCGCGTAGTTCCGAGCCGAACAGGCGTCGATTGATCCAGGTGGGAGTGAAGGAGCCGTATCGGAAGAGATCGGTCGTGCTCAGCCCGTATTTGAAGGGGATCTGGAGTTCCATCGCGCGACCCAGGAAGTTACTGTCGATATAGGCGGTTTCGAAGGTCATCAGGAAGTCAGGCAGCAGGAAGTCATAGGTTGGACTTTGACCGTAGCTCGTGACATCCGAAACGGAGAGGGTGTTCTGCATAATTCCTGTAAGTCGCGGGGACGCCGAATCCTGGATGCGGCTGATGGTTTCCAGCCCCGCCGCCATATCGATAGACCGGGCCGGGCTTTCATGCAGTTCCAATACCACTCCGATTCGGTCTCGCGGCGGTTTCTCGTTCAGGCCGATGAAGTTGGGGCGAACCGAGGAGAATATACCCAGACGGCGGATTTTACGGAGGCCGGTACGAATACGTTCGGCGTCGAAGGGATCGCCTGTCGTGGGCAGGTCGCGGGCGATGATCGACGGCCGGGTTCGAAAATTTCCTGTCCAGAAAACTTCGCCGACGGTGAAGGTTCGGCCCTCGTTTACCTGTAGATGGATGGTCAGATCGCGTACGGATACGTTCCACAGGAAACACGATATTTTGCCCAGATCGGGTCGGTCGGTGCTGGAGCATTCCGCGCGAACGATCGTATTATGATACCCACGGGACTGGTATTTGGCTCGTAGTTTCTTGATGCCACGGGCGAGCACTTGCCTGGAAAATGGACCATGACGATGAAGGTGTATGACTTCACGAGCTTCCTTTTCTGAGAGGTGTTCGACTCCCCAGAACTGGAGTTTATCGATTCGTGTCTGGGTCCCGAGTTCGGCTTTTGCGGAGACATAGATATAGCTTTCACCAATGGGGCGAAGAACGCGCGCGGCCACATTGGCGTAGCGAACCTCGATGATTTCGGCCTCCGGCGAACGTCGTCGGACCACCTCAAGCTCTTTTCGACCGGTCGTATTCCGGAAACGAAAATCGAAATAGCCAATGGAGTTGAAATGGTTGGCCACACGCTCCAGATCGGCAACGAGTCGTGGAACCTGAAGATAACCGCCCACCCCAAAGAAATCATAGGGTTGGGTCTGCATGAGTCCCAGTGCTTTGGCTCGAGTGGCTGCGGGAATGCCCTTGATGGTGACCCCTCGAATCTCGGTCAAGGGGCCCTTCGTAATCCGGAAGCGGACGTAGCCGCGAATATTCGATCCCTTTAGTTTGGGTGCCGTCTCGCGGGTCAGTTGATAGTCCACGTCAACCAGTGCGAAGAAGTGCCCTTTGCTCTGCAGATATTGAATCAGTTTGCGCCGACTGTATTGCGCTTCGGCCCAATCGAATGTCCCCGATTCTTTGAAGGACAGGGCATCGAGATAGGTCGTAGATTCGGGGACGTGGTACGGATCTCCGACCTGGTCGCGGGCTTGCACATCGATGATTGTACAACTGGAAAAACGAATGTTGATCTCGGCAACCCCGTTCCCGTAGAGCATTTTTCGAGCCCCGGAAGATTGTTCGGCGTAGGAAATGCGAACCACAGGTTTTTCGTAGCCGCGAGACCATAGAAAGCTTTCAATCTTTCGTTTGGCATCTCGTTGGTTTCGGCGTGTGAACCCACCGCCGACTGTGAATCCGGAGACCTTTTTGATTTCGGTACTATCCGGCTTTCTGCAGGTGGGGAGACCGGGCTTGGCGGTGATCTTCGGCCGTGCGTCTACCGTCAATCGTGCAATGCGCTTTCGTCGTCCCTCGCGAATGCGAATGACCACATTCGTCCCCTCATCGCCCGATGGTGCGATATCCACCACGACCTGGGTTTCATCAAAGCCACCCTCTCGGTACATGCGCTGTAGGAGATCGGTCTGGTTTTGGATGAAGCTGGTGGCCACGGCCGTTCCAGGTGTCAACGCATTGCCGGATTCCACCAGTAGCCGTCGTTTGATCTCAGACCGGTAGAAGGTCTTA
>CAUZEG010000186.1:0-7920 GCA_963578775.1 Myxococcales bacterium | reverse complement strand
TCCTGCGATCTCTGCTTCAATGGATCCACAGATGGCCAGACTAACCTCTCCGGTTCCCGATACAGTCAGCTCTCGCTTGTCGGCAAAGGCCGGATCCTCCCAGGCCTCCTCGGACAGGTTGTATAAGGTGATAAGTGGCCGAAGAGAGAGCAGTTGTATGCTCGCCAGGGTTTCCAGATTGTTCTCGTTCAACTCCAGCGAACGAAGAGGCAGGCCCTCCATCAGATGATCGACACAGCGATCGTTGACCTCCACCTCTGGACCTTTATGGCGTTCTTTAACCCAACGCTCCTGGCGTCGTTCCAGGATGCTCAAGTCGAGAAGGGCGATCTCTTCATTGAAGTGGTTCCGATCCCGGTCTGGCTGGGGTGCTTCCATCAACATCGGATTGTCGAATCCTCGCACCACATGCACCAGAACATCGGCGTTTCGCATATTCTGGACCACCTCGGGTGGGAAGGCGCCCGTGTCGGCCCGGCCACCGCCGCCAACGTCGATAAAGGTGATCTCGGCAAAGATCTTCTTCTTGGGGTTGAAGATCTTGGACAACTCCTCAATGCGGGCGTCGGGCACTTTGATATTGCCATAGGCCACGCCGCCGCGTTCCGCGCCGCCACCCGGGGCAAGGGCTGCGAATACGGTGGATTTCCCCGATCCGGGATAGCCACAGAGTCCAACGCGCATATATTCACCTGTGATTGTGTTCGGCGAGTTAAGCAGCCACATCAGAATTTGCAAGGAGATTCACGCCAGAGGCCACTTTTTTGGGTGCTTTGAAAGCCGATGATAGGCTGCTACTAGAACTGGTATCTGTGCACCCATCTGGTGTTGTCCTGGAGGATCTTATGAAACGAATACTCTTTGCCGTAATCCTGTCCGGGATCTGGCTATTATCTAGTACGATGGCTATGGCCGAGGTTCCGGTGCGCCAAGCGGACCGGCCACTCACTCTTAAGAAAGGAGTAGTTGCTGTCGATCTTGGGGCTGACCAGACGATGACCGATCCGACGGATTCCACCGATGCCAGTCTGGGAGTTGCCTATGCTGTTCTGGATGATCTGCAGCTCGGCCTGGCCCTGCCGATGGGTGTAGACCCGAAGTTCGAGGTCAATGATCCGTCCGTCTCGACTGTTTTTCGGATGCATAAAACGAGCGATCTAGAAGCCGGCCTTCGAATCGTAATGAGCATCCCGGTCAAAGAGGGAAGTGTGGTGGATTTAAACGTGGGGGTTCCGGTCCGTTGGCATTCGGGCCCCCTGCGAATCGATACGGGTGTTGCGCTGGACTATGCCCTCTCCGATCCGGCCCAGAAATCACTACTGATCCCGATTGAGGTCTCCTATAACCTGAACGATGATCTGGCCTTTCAGCTGGATACGGGTGTCCGAGTGCCGGAGTTCGAGTTCGACAAATATATCATGCCCCTTGCGGCGGGCCTTGTGTATACCGTCACGTCGCAAGGGAAAACCCGTGGGGATGTGGGAGTATCCGTCTCGTTTCCCTTCTTCATGCAAGACGGAAATGTCACGACTACGGACTTTATGTTGGTTAGCGTCGGAGGCCGGGCCTTCTTCTGATGCCCCTATGTGAATGACGAAACGTCATTGTTGACGGCTGGCCTTTAGTTTGGGCAGATGGATCTACGTTGTTACGGAGAGTTTGTATCGTGGGTCGTCTCCTTTTCGTCTGTCTTATGTTGACCATCGTTCACTGTGCGGACGATGATGGACTGCGTCTGATCACACCCTATTGTGAGAAATGGCATGAGTGCTCGAATGGGGAGATGCCGATCGACGAATGTGAAGATAGCCATTCGGCCATCTGGGCGGCCACGAGTGGGACCTGCCGGGATCTACTCCGGTCCTTTTTGGACTGCTACGTCGAGACCGATCCCACCTGCAATAAGTTCGGTGGGATCTGCGCCGAAGAGTCCAAGGCTTTCAATGATGCCGACTGCAGACCCTGATTACGGACGTCTACGCGTCAATAATAGGGGTTGGCCCCGGCTTCGTGATCGGTAGTGTCCACCACGTCGGTGACCTCGGGTACCAATTCCTTGATACGTTGCTCTACGCCCTGACGAAGGGTCGCTGAGGCTTGTCCGCAGCCCTGGCAGCCCCCGCCCATCTGGACGTAGGCAGTGCCATCTTTATAGTCGACTAGCGAGATCACACCGCCGTGGCTGGCTACGAAGGGGTTGACCTCCTCATCCAGAATCGTCTGGATCCGCGCCAGCACCGGATTGTCCGCAAGTAGGTTCTCTTCATTCGGATTGATGAATTTGAAACCCGCGTCATCGTCATTGGTCATGAAATCAAGACTGGCTCCAGAAAGAAGCTCGGAGCTCTCGTTATCGATCCAGACCTGGATGTCGTCGTATTTCAACACATTGTCGTCCTCAGCCGGGTCATCGCGGAGGGCGAAGTCCATATGGTATTTGAACGACACACCCTGACGACGAGCGGATATCCGGATAGGCCGACCGTGGCTTTCATGCATCTCTAGAAAGGAGCCGATCTTTTCGATGGCCAGTTCGGTAATAGTGAAGTCGATTGTCTGTGTCATGGTGTATCCATTGCTTGATTGGAAGAATGACCATACTGGGAAAGTACAGCATAAGGGCAGTTTAATTTGTAGCTTCTTCGAAGTTCCAGGCTTTGATTACAGCGATCCGGGGCCGCAGGTACTGATCGACATAATGGCGATGGTCGGGGTGAACCCGATATTGCTCGACCGCATCCAGTGTATCAAATTTCAGGCTTAATTTGAGATCCCAGGCCTGGGCCGTACCCGAATCGGCCGGCCGCATGACCTGGACTTTCTGCACGCCGGGTAGTTTGCTCAGCACCTCGGCGCTGTGCTGGGCGATCTCGGAAACCGTTTCAGGAGCAAGGTAGGCGTCTTCGAGTTTGATAAAGACCACACGTTCGATCATGGACGGACCTCCGGAGCCGGATCCTGGAGCGAGCAAAGCATGGCTCCAAAGCTATCGACGACTGATTCGGGGATGGTATGTGGGCCATCAAAGGGCTGAAAGTCAACCTGCAGCCCCGCTTCTTTCAGGAGTTCCACCAGGGTGCTGGCGATCGGAAACGGCAGTAGAGGATCCTGTGTTCCATGGGATTGGATCACTCGCAGGCCTTTTCTGCGGGATGCCAGGGTTCTCCACTCCGAGCGACAGACCGGAAAACCGGAAAAGATCCCGAGGGCGGCTGGTGATTCCTCTAACCGTAGACTCAGATCCGTGGTCAGCATGGCTCCCTGGGAGAAACCCGCCAACACCAGCCGGTTCATACCCAACCCGGCTTCCTGTAAAACGGTGTCCACCACCGAGCGCAGCTTTCTACGTGCCTCCGCCAGGCCTTCCGGGCGTTCGTCCAGCTGCTCGTCCAGGGTGCCATCTACCATGGCCCGTTCGTAGCGACCTACATCGATCTGCCACCAGGCCCGCGCGTCGTAGAATCCGGAGATATTCAACGATAGTGGGGCTTCTGGAAAGACGAAGCGGGTTGTTTCCGCCAGTTCTGGGAAACGGCGAAGGAGCAGGGCTCCAATCGGCACAAGATCATCACCCGGTGCGCCGTAGCCATGGCTCATTACCACGATTTGCTCGGGTTTATCAGAGCCTATGACACGGCATCGGAGTGCTCCGATCTCTTGTATAGTGGCGCGGGACAATTGTCGTTCGGATCAGCGTTGGCTCTTGGTATTCTCTACCTGACGGATGGTGCGAGCCTTCTTTTTACGGCGTGCCTTTTTGCGGCGCATCTTGCTGGTTGTGTCATTCTTACCCATGACGGTCTCCATTGGTTACAAGTGCGTATCGCATAGCTGGTCCGTATCGACAAGGAAAAATAGACCAATAGGCTGCTATTCAATGACGAATTCTGCCGATCCGAGCACTTTGTTATTGTAGTCGAGCACCATCAGGGTCCAGGCCCCTTGATCGTTGCGCCGAATGGTTTTCCGTGACCAGGTTCGCCAACGCTTACTGACTCCAACCGTTAAATTGATACGGTCGCGCACCTTCTCTTCGTGTACCCAGACCATCGTGATCTTGGTCTCAGAACCAGAGTTGTTGAGGCTGACAAAGCCGGTTAACGGACTTGTATCGATGGTGAATCGATCATTGGCACCTACCGGGTTTCGGCCTTCGACGCCGGTACATACTACCAACTGATTCACAATGATATCGGACGGACTGCCGACCTCCGGCGCCGTTACATTGTTCGCCGGTGCCGGTGTGACTGGCTGCGCTGTCGGGCTGGGGCTGACCTTTGTGGCCGTGGATAGCACTGGTGCTGCAGCGGCCGGTATTTTCTCTGGCTCTGGCGTAGGCGCAGGAGCTGCGGGTATTTTCTCTGGCTCTGGCGTAGGCGCAGGAGCTGCGGGTATTTCCTCTGGCTCTGGCGTAGAGGCTGGCTCGGACGGAGGGTCCGCAACAGGAGCGGGGCTGGGTACAATAGGCTCAGCCTGTTTCTCAAGGGTTCCCGGGGCCGTCTCGGCGGCCGGTTGTACAGGCAGGTGATCGGGGCCTTTTCGAGGAGCTCGGGCCTGACGTTGCTGCGATTTGCCACGCCGTGCATTCTCGGTAGCTTCCGAAGAATTGAGTGGGGTCCCTGTATTCGCCTTATAGCTGCTCTTACAGGCGCTCAAAGGCAAAAACGAGAAGACTATGATCCAGAAGAAGGCTCTGCGTATATGGGCGGCAAACATCCTCGAACTCCTGAAATCTGTAGGCACGCTATCCCTCGGCTGGACTTTAGGCAAGTACAAGATTAGCGTAACCGTCATGCGGTCTCTGGTTCGATTCGGGGATAGGAACCCAGGCCCGTCAGGACCATGGATACTTTGAGGAATTCTTTATGGATGTATCGATATTGACTCCACAGCAGGCCCATGACTTTATGCAGAAGGGTGCCTATTACGTGGATGTCCGAACGGAGGGCGAGTACCAGACGGGACGCCCGAAGGGTGCCTATAATGTACCGTTTGTGATTAGAGACGCGCATACGATGCAGATGTCTATGAATCCGAACTTTGTGCACGTCATGGAGAGCAATTTTTCGAAAGACGCCCCTTTGATCCTTGGCTGCCAAATGGGCGGACGGTCCGCGCTGGCCGCCCAGATGCTGCAGGGCCTGGGTTATACCAATGTAGCGGATGTCTCCGCTGGTTGGGGCGGCTCACGGGACCCCATGGGGCAACCGCTTGAGAAGGGCTGGCAGGACTGTGATCTTCCGACGGATAAAGGATTTTGCCTGGAACGTGGCTATGAGACCCTTCGGAACGATTGAGTTTCAATCCACAGGGTAATCGGGGATTACGGTCTGCCCGTCCAGGACCGACTGAAATTCAAGGCCAGGCCACGAGATGGTGCCCACACTCCACAAGTCGTTGGGCTGTACGATCACTGGCGATGAGGCCCAGATCTCCTGCCCGAGGCTCAGGATCCGGATCGTGGCTGCCATGGGTTGCGGCCCGGACCAATAATGGACCCCAATTCGATAGGGATGGTCTTCGGTGGGGACCTGGAGGGTTACCACCTCGGGGCCACCGTTGGAATTGTCGATGCTGAGTGCGGGGTTACCCGCGGCCTCTTCGGACCAGCTGGGGTAGGGATTGAGCCAGTAGCAATCGTAGACAGGGTCAAAATAACCGTCAGGTTGCCCGTCGGCATCCAAATCTGGGCCATCGGCGGCGGTCGACACAAAATGAAGATCCAGATCGGCGCTCTCTGGAGCCTCCTGGCCGTCGCTTGTGGTCCAACTCAGCTCCACCTGGAGCAGGGGGCCGGCCAGGACGTCCAGTAGATATTCGGGCCGTCCACAGGCCGCCTGGCCAAGTTCGTCAAAAATCTCCAGCCGAAAGGTATATGTACCCAATGTGGTCACCGTGAAACTCACAATTGGCTGTTCGCTATTGGGTATGAAGGTGCCTGTACCGTCGAGGGGTTGGTCTACGCTCCATGAATAGCTGGCCACGGAGCCGTTGGGCGCATAGGAGGCCGTTCCGTCGAGGATCACGGTGGTGCCGACGGGCACAAAGTCATGCGATGAAGATTGAATAATGCCGACGGGGCATGTGTCATCGGTCGTATAGGCCCGGACCGGAAGAGCAATAACCGGAGTGTAGCTATCGCTTTCGAATAGTAAAAAGGTGCGGTCGGGGATGGGCACTCCCAGCTCGTCAAGAGCTGAGCCTGTTACTGTGGGGTTATAGCTTAGTTCAAAGCTGGCGCCGGTATCCGGAGGAACGATCCAGGGGGAATTGGTTGTGGGCAGGTTCTCGTTGGCGACAACAGCAAATTGTGGGCTCCAGCTGTCCACCCCAAGGGTGATGAATTGGGGGTCGGCGAGATCGTCTGCCGTTGCCAGGCGCAGGTTGTGAATCGCCAGAGGTACATTGCCGCAGGATTGAAAGGAGAGGCTGGCGATCTTGAGTTCTCCACCCGCGATACCACCGTGGAAATCGACCTCATCTGTGTCCAATTCGATGCAGGGCATCTCCACATTGCCCTGGAGGGGGATGTGGAGCCCGTTTACGGCGGCTTCCGTATTGGCGTATACCACCAGATTCCCGCTGGAGAAGCCATCCTCGGCCGGGGAAAATCGAACCATCAAAGAGACCTGTTCGTCGGGTCCCAGGACATGGCTGGGACTAAAGACCAGCGATTCGCCCACGGGATAGGTGGCCCCCTCATATTTCAGTGCAAAGGCATCGGAGCCCGTGATTTCGGCCTTGGAAACGAGGATGGCCTCGGTGCCGATATTACTCAGGGTGACAATCTGGAAGACAGATTGCCCGTTCGCTACCTGTGCAAAGGATAGCGAGAAGGGTTGTGCATAGAGGATGGATGACACCAGCGGTGGGCCAGTATCCGGATCGAGGCTGACGTCCGACGTTTCACTCGAGGGGCCGTCATCCGTGCCGAGATCAGGGATTTCATTTGTAACGTCCAGGTCGATGGCAATATCGGCCGGCCCGCTATCGTAGAGATCGACTTCTCCCAGGTCGCTACTATCCACTTCAGCGGTATCATCCATGGCGTCCAATGGCGCGACTATATCCTTGGCGTCTGTATTCGTTGCATCCAGATCTGGGGCCGTCGCCGATGAGCCACAGGCTATCCCTAGACAGCTATATGCGAGTACCCAGATAATCCTCGGAACCACAGCCTGGTGCATTTCGGTCACCTCCAGCCTTCAGGATCCCTGATTCCGGGTTGGTTTTTCAAGTCCACGGTGGCCCAGCAGGTTTTTCTCATACTTGCGGACAAAACGGCCCATGAGTCCATTGACAACCCGATGAACAGGGCGGGGGAATAGCCGGAAGAAGTTAAACAGGACCTTGGGTATAAGGCCTGGGATCACCAGGGCGCGTCGCCACCGAAATCCACGAATAGACGAGCGGGCGCAGGTCCGTGCCGAGATCTCGAGCCAGCCCGGCGGCTTTGCGTAGCTGGGGAGGGCGGCTGCGGCCTTGAACTCCGTATCCACCGGGCCGGGGCAAACCTGGGTCACTGCGACACCGGTTCCACGGAGCTCCGCCCGTAGACATTCTGTGAAGCCGGTAACGAAGTGTTTTGTCCCGGTATACATCGCAAAGGCCGGCATAGAGGACAGCCCCAGGTAGGAGCTGATGTTCATGATGCCGCCATGACCTTGCTCTATCATGTCGGGCACCAGGCGGTGTGTCAGATAGCATACCGCGTTGATGTTCACGCGAACCATGCTCTCAAGCTTTTCCCAATCCGCGTTTTCCACCAGGCAGATATCTCCAAAGCCTGCGTTATTGATCAGAACATCGACCGTTCCCACCTCCGCCTTCACGGCAGAAAGCATGCTATCGACGGCGGCCCGATCTTGCAGATCGCAGGTTTGGATAGAGATCTGCAGATCTGGCTTCTTCGCCTGCACC
>CAUZEG010000185.1:0-8002 GCA_963578775.1 Myxococcales bacterium | reverse complement strand
AAGCACGCTCAAAATACCCAGACGTGCCAATACGCTCATAGCTGACCTCCCACACTGTTATCAGCACTAAATTCTTTCTGTCTCATACGTCGTAGAATTAAGAATACGCTCCCCCCCACGACCAACGGGGCCAGGATCATACCGAACAGCATGAACAGGGAGGAAAAATCGGCCTCACCGTTACGCTGGGCACATTGGGGGCACGCCATGGCAAAGTCCACGAACGCAAACATGGCCATCAGGACCAGTGAAAAAATGGTAGTTACTTTCGACACCCTTCAGCCTCCAAAAAACCAGAAATAACCACCGCGCCACATCCCTTCGCTAATGAGCACAACGGCGTAGATCCCTGCGAAGATGAACGAGTAGAAGATCCCCTTCCCTAAAGGAGGAGCATCGTGGTTTAGATGCATAAAGAACCAGGCTACTAGAAAGGCTTTTACGAGCGCCATGCAGACAAGGCCGCTGAGCATTAACCCCTTGGACAAAGGCAGGTAAACCAGGCCGACCTCAAGAATGGTCAGCACGAACAACATGCCAAATATTTGGAGATACTGCTTTCTGTTTACGTGTGCCAAAGAGAGCCTCTTAACCGTTCAGGCCAAAGCCATTACGGAACCAGGTAGATGAACGTGAACACCAGAATCCAGATCAAATCGACGAAGTGCCAGAATAGCCCCAACATTTCGATCTGATTGTAATCACCATCATCGTATTTTCCACGGCTCAGCCGGACCCACATAATGGATAGATAGATAACACCCGATAACACATGCATGCCATGGAATGACGTGATGATATAGAAGGTCGTCGCGTAGGCTGATTCGCCAAATATAAGTCCCTTTTCGATCAAGCCAGCATGACCGATACCAAAGTATTCGTAATACTGGCCTACCAGGAACAATGCGCCCCCAATAATGGTCAACCCCAGCCATAACATGGCACTTTTCTTGTTCCGTTCGACCACAGCGGCATAGGCCATAACCATGGAGACACTGGAACAAATCAGAAGAAAGGTCAGTCCAGCCGTAAAGTTGATGCCCAATGATGGCTCTACCACAAGGCATTTCCCGGCCTCGACCAATTCCGGGGTGCAACCCCAGACTTCGGAATTCCCGCGACGGATACCGTACGCCAACAGGAAACCAACAAACATCATCGCGTCGGACAGCAAGAAGATCCACATGCCAACTTTGCCGGCTGTAGCCTTTCCTACATACGGATCTTCGGGCCAATCTTCAGGTCGAACGTTATGGTGATGCGCGTGCGCAGTCATGTACGGAGCTCCGCTCTTAACTGTCTGAAAACCCAGATTGTGTTTATCCTCACGTCGTGACGTAAGCCACCCTCATTTATCCCGGCCAATCCCTGCTGTCAATGAAGTCGCGGGGGCGTGCGCTCGCGTGAGTACTCCGGTCTCCTACAGGTCCATATTTTCGCCTGGAATCAGGGCTTCAGCGATGTCCACCCAGAACAAGACTGGCGTCATGTAATAACCGATCCACAGCCCCTTTGTCCTGGATATCGTACCGGCCTCGGAGTCGGAATTTCCATCGATGTCCATCCGTTGCGGATGGGTCTGCAACCAGGACAGAATCAATAAGAGCCAGTTTATAGGTTTCGGTTCCTCGGAGTATGGGACCAAGCTCTTTCTCGTCCGGGGCTGCGGTCGTGACATCAAAGATCTCCCTCAGGACCCCACGAATTATGCCCCGGGACCCGGTCAAATGCGTCCATAATCGAGGGCTGATTTTTTTCCCTTTGAGATAGCCCGCAATCACATCGGGGCTGTCCTCCTCGGGAGACACGGTAAACGAAACGATCTTGAATTGAACACCGAGATTGCGACTTCGGTGCTGGATATCCTTCAGCGTAGCAAAAGCATCCGAATTGCCCGCCGGGCAGGCCGTACACATGCTCGCTGCGATCCAGACCTTGCCCGCAAGTTCACTGGGACCAAAACCGAGGAAACACTGGCGGGCAAAGCAATACCCTTTTCGACCGGCCAGAGGTTGGCAGTCATGGTCCGACATACAGCCCGGACCATCCAGCGAACCGGCGGACCGACTCGCAGGATAGGACCGACTCGCGTCGATCAGTGAAAAGGGTTGAATCTCCTTTAGAATCTCGACCCTGGATGGAGCCGGAGCGCGTACCGCCCGAATGATGGGCCACGACATAATCGATCCAATCATGACGGCCCAGAACCACCACTTTCCCGCAAGTCGATAGGCCACCCCCTGGATGACGCCGCTCTCGTTATGGCTAAGAGCTGGCGTGGGGGGCTTTTCGGCGTCATTCATGCTCGTTTTCCAACCTTAGGGTTACGGATACGCATCGATACGCGCGGAGCAAGCTGGTGTCAATCATGGAAAGGGGCATGTAGACGTTTTAGTAGCTCCGCTGTAAGGTGGCCCGGCTTATTCCAAGGGCAAGGAAAACCAATGCGCCTGGTTACCGTCCATAAGATCATGATCATCTCGTCGATTACGATGATGTTTTTGTTCGCCGTATGGTCCCTATTCGAATATTCAGACACAAAAGAGACCGTACAACTCTGGATTGCTATCGGCTCCGGAACGGCTTCGGTCGGACTCGCTGTCTATTTGAAGTACTTCCTTAAGAAAACGGCTGCGATGATCCCTGTGACGAGTCCCAGCACGTCGCAACAGAACGCGGAATCTGACAATGGTCCGTCCCCCGACGCATGAAGAAGCGCTGCGATTTCGCAGTATCGCTCGGGCGGCCATCGCCTACTACGTGCTTGTTATCTGCTTTGGCGCCGTAGTTCGGATTACAGGAGCTGGCGGAGGTTGTGGATCGGACTGGCCCGCCTGCCGAGGAGACGTCTTAATCTCTCCGGAATCCACGATTCACACCTTCATCGAATACACCCATCGTATTACCAGTGGGTTAAGCCTCCTACTCGGGCTGTTTCTCCTCTTTCGGTCCCGGCGCCTGTTCGGTCCCCAAAGCCGGGTTTCGAGAGCAGCCATCGGCACCGTGGTGTTCCTTCTCGCGGAGGCCTTAATCGGCGCTGTTATTGTGAAATTCGAACTGGTGGAAAGTAATGATTCCATCGCCCGAGCGACCATTATCTCGCTACATCTCGTAAACACCCTCGGACTCCTCGCATGTGCCACAACCTGTGCCTGGGCCTCGGATGATCCGGGCCGACCGCTCCGGGCGAAGCTGGGCAGAGCCGATCTGTTCATTGGGCTGATTCTGGTGGGTATCATCATCACGTCCATGACCGGAGCTATCACGGCTCTTGGGGATACTCTCTTCATTCCCGATCACCAACATACCCTGAAACAAGCATGGACGGACCTGTCGTCGGCGGAGCATTTTCTAGTTCGGCTGCGCGTGGTGCATCCACTTGTCGCCGCCATCCTCGGAATTGCGAGCATCTACCTGGCCATCCTCCTATCGACCGACGATGAACTATCCGAAGCCGTACAATTCTGGGCTCGCTGGGTTCTAATTCTTGCGGTGGTTCAAATCGGCCTTGGAGTCGTCAATATTCTCCTCAAAGCTCCGATTGCCATGCAACTGACGCATTTGCTGGTCGCCGATCTTCTCTGGATCGCAACATGGCTGACATACCTTGAGTTACGGACCCGGGTCGAAGAGCGTTAGACGTACAGCATCACGTAGATCAGCACGCCGGTAACGGAAACATATAACCATATGGGCAAGGTGATTCTGGCAATGGCTTTATGCTTGCTCACCTGCATATTCCAGCCCCGATACAAGGTAATAAGGGCCAACGGGATGATCACCATAGCCAGCACGATATGCGACAACAAAATGAAGAGGTATACCCCCTTCATGCCGCCCACATATTCCTTCGGCCCGGCCTTGAACCAATGATAGATGACGTATGTCACAAGAAACGCGGAGGACGTCCCAAAGGCCGTCAACATGGTGTTCTTATGGAGATTGATCCAGCCCTTCTTGATAAAAAACAGGGCCAGAACCAACAACACCGCTGTGGTCGCATTCAAGAGGCAGTTCACCAACGGTAAAGCCGATACATCGACCGATGTATCGATCCCTTCGGGGCGCGGTCCAAGAATCAGAAAGGCCACGGCGCCCGAAATCAAAACCGATACTATGTAGATGATGCGCAGCCAGAAACCGTCTGTACCTGACGGGGAAGCTGCGGCTGGCTGATCGTTGGTCGACATGGTCAATCCGCTCAATCGGATGAGAGATCGATTGCCACACCCGTCTGGTTGAAGGTCACGCCCTTGAGGACCTTCTCTCCAAGCTCTTCATGCCAGACCTTCAAAGTATAACCCTTCCCGTTGTCGGGGACCTGGGCAAATTCAAACGCTCCGTTCTCGTCGGTCACGGTCGCGTAGGGATGCGTCGTAACGTAAACATAGGCTTGCATCCACGGATGCGCGTCACAGGTCACACTGATGTTCCCCTTGAATTTGATCCGCTCGCTCTGTTTGGAGCCCTTTTGCGGTAGGGCAACATTCATAATCGAAACCGATGGGTTCACAAGACGTACATTGGTATTGTGCATCGTATTGTCGCTATTTGACGCCACCAGCGTATCGCCCTTTCGCGCCACCTGGATACGCGGCTGGAAGTCACAGCCAACATTTTCGACGGTGACAGATCCGGCTGAAAAGGCCTTGCCTTCTTTGACGCCGGCCAGCCAGACAACAGCATTTTTCACATGCCCGTTCTTGACTAGAATGGAGCCCTTGGGACGCTCAATTTCTTCCTTATGATGTTCACAGATAGCGTTGTCTTTGGTGACCTTGACGATCGGATCCGGCCCCGCTTTCGTGGCACTGATGACACCCGAAACCGTACCGGCCTTACTGAGGTCAGCCGCTACCGTATAGCCAGGCTTTCGACCAGAGCTCTTACCTCGGGTACTCACCACAACCTTGGTTTTATCGACGGAGCTGGTCGTCACCTCGACCTGATTGGACTCGGCCCGCTCCACACAACTCGCCTGCCAACAGAAGTTCTTTATGCACTTATCCCCTGGATCACATTGATCGGTGGTCTTACAAGCACGATACTGGCACATCGATGTGGGCGTAGGCGGTGCCTTTTTTGAGCAGCCCACAACGAAGAATGAAAGGGTCATAAAGAACGCGAAGCAGGTAGTAAATCGACTGTTCATCAAATACTCTCGTGTTGTAGTGCCGAAGTTGCCCTGGGCAATTAACCCAAGCGCAACGTTGTTGCAATGTTTTCGGGCCAGGACCCGGAGAAAAAAGCGATCGACCCAGGCTTTGGGTCCGGGTTCCGGTGCACGGTGTTCAAGCGGTGGTTGAGGTCTCTTCCCGACCGCCGCCGGTGATGCACAGAACCGTAAAGACGAATCCGATTCCGAAGAATATGCACCCTGGAACCATTCCTGAGCTCGTAATCGCATCGGCGATCCAGACGTAGGCTCCACCAAGCAATGGCCCTATCAAGACAAGCCATAGTGCGGACCGTCCAGAACGAAAGAGCGAATACCCAAGGGCCATGATCCCGGCCCCAGACATAAGTCCCAACATCACGGACTTCATATACCAGAACGTACGGGTGTCTGCCTCCATGATCGCGCAGATCCCCAGCATAATGAAGGCCAGCGCAACGGTGCAGTTCAACCAGCGACCACTCGCAGAACGAAGATAGTCTTTTAGCATGAGATAGTTCCCGTGTAACTCGTTTGATACAATACGGATCCGCGCCGGACTTTACCCTGACTCCTCTGCGAAGACAAGTCGATTAGGACGGCGCCAAAACCAGAACGGATTTCGCCTGATTCTACGCAGTCATAAGGATTAACTGGTCCGTCCAATCGGCCGCCTGGAAACCCACGCGGCCACGCTGGTACAGGCCACAAATCCCAGGAACAGGACCAGACAACAGATCCACACATTCGGTTCGGTTCCCACCTGATCGACATCGAGTAATGCGGCGCGAGCTCCTGAAACCGAATAACTCATGGGATTGAATAGCGCGACATATTCTATCCATGTTCCTTCCGCTGGGAACATGGCACCGGACAGTACCCATAAGGGGATCATAAGCACGCTCATGATGCCATGATAGGCCATCGTCGAGTTGAGCAACCAGGCAAGCACAAAGCCGGCGGCGGTGAGCACCATACTACTCAGAACCAGAACTCCGATCAGCCCGGGCCAATTGATCGCCTGAAACTCATAGCCCGCCAATGGCGCAAAACAAAGAAACAACAACACTTGAATCATGGCGAGGCTGGTAACTCCAAGTACCTTGCCAAGGACCATCGCAGCCCTCGAGCCCGGTGCCACCAACACACCCTGAAGAAAACCCGACTGGCGGTCTTCGATGACGCTGATAGTTGCGAATAACGCCGCGAATAAGACGATCATGACGGCAATGCCCGGAAAGAAAAACGCCAGATAATCCTGTTGCGTCCCGTCCATCTGCACACGATCACCAAAGCCCGTTCCCAGAATTCCCCAGAAGATCAGAGGTTGTAAAACAACCCCGACCCAACGAGAACGCTCGCGCCACAAACGCCACATATCGCGCTTCCATAGTGCCGTTACAACACCCCATTCCTGCGCCAGAACACCGCGTTGGACCGAAACGGTAGTCATTCGCCATCCTCCGCGAGGTTCTGTCCCGTACGCTTTAAGAAGACATCGCCCAGGCTGGGTTTTCGCAAACTGATACTCCGAAGGCGCAGGTCGGAGCCCGCTTCCACAATCCGAGGAATCAACTCATGACCACGTTCGCATTCCACATGAATCAGCGAATCCGCTCCGACACGCGTAACACTGCCGATCCCCGGCATCGCCGAGGACTGCTGCTCCAAAAATTGAAGATAGCGCTCCGGATCTTCGGCCTCGATTTCGATGATATCCGCCGCAACACCGTCCTTGAGTTCGCTGGGGGTCCCAGACGCGACCAGGCGCCCCTCCGCGATAATAAGAATTCGATCACAGCGTTCCGCCTCTTCCGGTCGATGGGTTGCCACCAGAATGCTTAGATTCTGGTCTCGCCGCCGTTCCTCCAACCGGTCCCACGTCGCACGAAAGGCCGCCTCATCCAGGCCGGTGGTCGGCTCATCCATCAGCAACAAGCCCGGTTGGTGAATCAACGCCCTTGCCAGGTCGAGTCGACGTCGCAGTCCTCCGGACAAGTTGGCAACGGCTTCATCAGCCCGATCCACAAGACCGGAAAAGCGCAGCTCTTTCTCTACACATGCCTGAATCTCGGATCCGGGAATGGCTCGAATCTGTGCGGCTAGCAAAAGATTCTGGCGACAGGTCAGCTTTGCGTCGAGAGCCGGACTCTGGAAGATAACCCCCATGGCGGCACGAAATTGACGAGTACAGTCCGTAAGGGACTTATCATCAAATTGTATGGACCCGGATTGATGTGCGACCAGCCCGGTCAACACCCCCAGCATAGTGGACTTTCCGCTCCCGTTCGGCCCCAGAAGACCCAGGATTTCTCCACGCCCCAGTGCGAAACTAAGACCGTCCAGAGCCTGGCGATCACCATAGGCACAATGAACGTCCGAAACAGTAAGGATCTCTACCCCTGTCCCTGCAGGCTTCCCTTCTTCCATTCCCGCTTCAATTGTATTTTGCATGTTGGAAACGGTTCTTGCTTGGTCGGCACTCACCCGACAAGCCGATCCAGTACGAGAACCACGGATACTGCGGGTAGATAGACCAGCGAAGCCAGAAGCACCCGTCGTCCCCACACAACGCGCCGAACATTACCAAATCCGCGAATACAATGTATGGCGAACCAGACACTGATCCCCAGAGTACCTACGAAATACACCCCACCGGCGGCACCAAAAGGAACCAACAGCAAGCTGACGGGGATGAGGGCTGTTGCCCAGGCCACGGCTTGAAGCTTGGCCATACGATCGCCACGTACCACAGGTACCACCCGGATACCCGCCCTTATATAGTCGGGTTTTCGATACATCGCTATGGCCAGGAAATGAGGCATTTGCCAGAAGAAGACGATGCCA
>CAUZEG010000184.1:0-8008 GCA_963578775.1 Myxococcales bacterium | reverse complement strand
CTCCACGCCCTTAATACCGGTTCCTCCGGGCAGAATGGTCCGCAAAGCATATTGAATAAACCAGGCGGACATAGTCATGCCTTAAGTTTGGGGGACGGCGTGTGGGCCGTGTAATGGTGCGCATTCAAATGGAAAACTGCAAGGGATCCCTGGCTATCTTTACACCAGTTTTACATTGAACGACCGCATTACATCGACCATCTCTCGTTCTCAGAAGATCCCGAGCCCGTTTTCACAACACAAAATCGGATATTTTAAAAAAAACGCGCGGACCCATGGACAGAGGGTCCCGGGATCGTTAGGATTTCGTCCGAACGCCTGTCGTTGGTAGGGATACAGACTGATATTTTAAAGAAGGAGAACCGGGGATGATGCAACGATCTTTAGCATTCTGCTGTATCCTGTTTCTTGCCTGCTCGGGCTCATCGGAAACCGGTGGGGCCATGACCTTCCTCGGCGACTCCGACCTGGGCCCCCCCAGCCTCAAGGATGCTGGATCGTCGAGTCTGGACACCGACGAGACAGACGTCGAAGAAATCAACGTCCCCGAGGTGATCGAAGAAGATGCGGGGACAACGCTGCCCACCGGACAGAGTGGGATCACGGACGGAACGGGCGTGATCTTGAACCCGGACGTGCTCGAAGGCCTATTTGTATATGGCGTTGGTATCGACCCCAATAGCCAGTTGGGCGTGTTCGGTACGACTCCGGCCGGGGCAATCGCCCTGACAGCGGTGGTTGAACTGTCCGATGGCATCATGGGAATTCGGACTTACGATATGAATGAACAACGGGTGGACGAAGGACCCGACGGCTTGATCGAGAGCTATCCCTATGTCCAGAACGACGACGGAACGATTCGAGTCGATTTCGCCAGTCCCAACACGAGCATCGAAGTGCAGCTCTGGCAGAGCTGTGTCTATGGCATGGAGAGCTACAACCTGTTGGACAGCCCCGTCTACGCAGACGCACTCATGACCTGGACGGCCGAAGAGACCTACCGTTCTCAACATTGCGGCCCAGGTGGTATTCCCAAATCTACCGGCATCAACGTCCATTTCCTGCGGCATATCCAGGAAAACCCCGTATTCACCCCCAGAGAACCCAATCCCGACAGCCCCTTTGGCTTTTTCACGAATGGGATCCAGGGCGAACCGGTCCTATCTCGTCTTCCAGCTATCGGAGCCGACTATGAAGATGGGCAACTCCTTTATTATCTGAGTCCCGACTTCCCACCCGAACTACGACCCACGGTAGAACAGGTCCTTGCGCAGTGGAATACGGTCCTCGAAGAACGCGCCGGGAATCGTCCATTTGCACTATCGGAGGCCCCGATGCCCTCGATAGTCCCCTGGAACCCACGCTATCGAACCATCTCCTGGGATGATGCGGGCCATATGCAAGGGGCTATCGCCCCCTTTATCGACGATCCGACGACTGGAGAGATGTTCGAGACCGATGTGATTGTCTGGATGAGCAATATCGATGATCTGGTGGCCGACTACGCTGAGTTCTACGAAGCGCATCCGGAATTTATCTCGGATTCGACCGCGGCTCTACCCGAATTCTGGCAGATCCCGCACAAACCACAGCATTTCCATAATCCCATTCCCGGTGGTCCTGGAGCCGCTCCTGATCTGCCCCCGCGAGTCATTCGCAGACGGACATTTCCTCGAAAAGATCTGCACCCGGTTCATCTGCGTCAGATCTTTGCCAAAGTGGGAATGTCCCTTACGGAAGAGGCCATCATTGAGCACATCATCCTTGATTTCCTGACCCACGAACTTGGTCATAATCTGGGACTGCGGCATAACTTCAAAGGATCTGTAGACCGGACACTACACCCCGACACCGACTCCGCCAGCTCCGCGATGGATTATGTGGCGGGCATGACCCATCCGGGCACCTACGATGCGGCGGCCATGCAATATGGCTACGGAGATGGGGATTTCTCAGAGCCCTTCATGTACGGCACCGACGAAGACGTGGATACGGATCCGGGTTGTGCACGCTGGGATTTCGGACATCCAGTGAACTTCTTCCTGGGGGAGCTGAATCGACTGATTGAAGAGTTCCCACCCAATACAAATGAAGGCCAACTCGAAGAGTCGTCCATGTACATGGAATGGAACAAGCTGTTCAATCGGTTGCGCCAGTTCTTCAATACAGATTACGAAGATTGGGATCCCGAGGCTTTCGTTGACACCTTCGACGTCCTACTAACGAAGGTCATGTGCATCGAAGACTGTGAGGTCCACGTCTGGTTCCGCAAACGCCTGGCTCTCTACCTGCTCTATACCCGTTATGTGGCGATGGATGAGTGGCACGACTTCCCAGCGTTGCACGACGAACAGATCACGGTCCTGTTCGAACACTATTTCAACCTGATCCTCGACCCCAACCAACCGGGCGATCTGAAACAGACGATAATTGAAAAACTACCGACCTCGGCCGTATCCGGAGCAGGCGAATTTCTGCAGCAGATGAAGGACTATTTCGCAGAGATCACCGACAAGTCTCCTGAGCAACAACAGGTTCACGACTGGCTCCAATCCGCCAATTAGACTCTATTTGGCGCGCCAGAACCGGTTCTTTTCGCCAGATACGCCAACCACAAAGGTGATCTGGCGTAAACAGCGTGGACAACGACCACGGTAGTGGCTGCCCTCTTTGTTCTGGTAGATGCGCACGTACACCTTACAGCAGTCAAACATCACACCCATATACGGACGCCCTTTGAGAGAAGTCTTTTTCTCATCAGCCACGGCGCTCTCCAACCCTCAGCCTACATCCCTCATGTCATCGCTGATGGCTTCCTGGGCATCCTCGTCGACCACCAGGCAGGCCTGATCACGCTCAAATTGCTCGCGTCCTGGCTTGCCAACATTGATATCACGTCGCCCCAGTACCTCGCGGGCCTCATCAAAGAACAGGCGGCGGTGAAAATCACGTACATGCCGCAGGCGCCGAATCGGTAAGGCAGCGAGATGAAGGGCAAGGCATATCGTTCCATGATAGCCGAAGAAGACACCAAGCCCCACCATATAGCGTGGCCAGGAGATCGGCTTACCCGCATTCTTTCCGCCACAACAACGTCCCATCAGCCAGTACCTACCTTGTGCGCATCGAGGGCTTCTATCTGGGCTTGTCGATTTGCTACCAGATCGTCCAGATCTACGTTGATCTTCTCAAAATAACTACGCGTGATCGTATCACAGATCTTCTGTTTCTCTTCGATGAAACGGGCCACCGTATCTTCGTCATGGCGTACCTTCTTATTGAATAGAAGATAGGGCATATAATACAGCTCACCCGCAATGCAGGTGGGCTGAATACAGAGATGGCGGTCCATAACCTGTACGCCCATCTTCAGCCCGAGTTTCTTGATCAGCTGTCGTGATTCATCGCGCTCAATATCATAGACGGGCGTCCCGAAGTGAACCCCGTAATTCCCGTAGAAAAAACGAATAAGGGTCAAAGAGATGAGCATCTGCTCCACCATCTCGTTGGTATCCTCGTTCGACCCGTCGGTCATATAGCGTAGCCCGTTCTCCATACAGTAGACAGCGCTTCGCATATGCATGGCCATCTTACAGCCCATGAACCAGATAAAACCGGACCTGTACTCGGCATAGTCCTTCAACACCGAGTTCACCACGATTTGATCGAAGTACTTCTTGGTGGACATCAGCGTATAGATGAACTTATTACCCAGCGCCTTATTCAGCTCATCGACACGTTTGCGTGTTCGGTGGTGATAATAATGACCGTAGCCATTCTTATAGGTCACCAGATGTACCTTGTCATAGCGCTCCGCCAACATGATCGCCGTGGCAGTCGAATCCACGCCTCCGCTGAACATCAAGGCGATCTCTTTCTCCTTAATCTCCGGGTAGACCCCCGGCGCCAGGTTGGGTCGGGTTTCGACCTCCTGGTCCAAAATATCGGTTTGAATCTGGCTCACGATCGGCTCCAAGCGGACACTGCATTATGATACACAGTGCCTTGCGAGAGTACAATGATCAAGCCTCCAGATGAAACGGAAGCGGGATGATATGGGCCCTGTGCTACCATCACCCCAGACGGGAAATCACCGAACGAGCGTCTCGTGCAAAGCCACGCAAGAAACCACTCTCGCGGGTGCGCATACAGGCCAGCCCGAGAAACGCTAGACCGGAAACCTCAGCTGAAATACCTTCCTCGTGCAAAGGGATCCCATCCTCATCGAGAGTAATAAGACTTGATAGCCAGTTCGTTTCGCGTCGATACCCGGTAGCCCATACGATTCGGTCCACATCGACGTCCTCGCCGGACCGGGTCCGAAACCCCGTCGAACGCAGTTCGCTCAGCTCGTCGACAATCTTGATCTGCCCCGATTTGGCCGCCCGCTTCAATTCTCCATAGACAAGCGGCGTCCTGATTCGACATCCGCCACGCCTCGGCAGCCACCGAACCGGTAGGCGGGCGTACCAGGTCGCCAGGGGTGCCAACAGGGTTTCCGAAAACTCGATGGGTGGCATGGTAAGAGGATGTCTGGTGGCCAGAACAACCTGGCCTCCGCGAGCCAGGATCGCCAGAACCGCCTCTGCCCCCGAGTTGCCGGCCCCGACCACGGCGACCCGTTCGGAAGCGGTGACCGTATTGGCATTAAATGTTCGTGAATGCTCAGCGGGGCCTTCAAAATCGCCGGGCACCGCCGGGACCCGTGGGCGAGAGTACTCCCCGGTAGCGATAATTAGACGTGGCGTACGAATGGGGTGACGGGGAGTTTCAAGCTCCAGCACCCCGTTCTGAGCCGTAAGGGCCGTGACCGGACAATCAAAGCAAATCCGGAACTGGTTCTTCTCTGCAAAGGCCTCGATCATGGCCCGAACCTCTGCCACCGTCGCCCGGTTGCCATCACCAGTTGTAGAAGACCCATCCGGCATCCGGTCATATTTGCGAGGAGACAGGCAGCGGAGTTTCTGGGGCATTTCGAGCCAGGCCCCACCGACGTCGCTTCTCCGTTCCAGAATAAGGGGATCCCATCCCCGCGCCCGCCCTTCCCAGGCGGCACATAGTCCTGCTGGTCCAGCCCCAACGATTACGAGCTCTGCGTCCATAGCTCCCATACGACTACTCCTCAGACCCCTGGGCCTGGTGAATCGCCTGAAGCCCAGCCATCGCCGCCATCTGGGCACATCCATATTTGTCGCTGGGTAGACCATCCAGATAATCTACGATGTCCTCACGCGTCATCAGAGATGCCTCCTGCAGAGTGCTTCCACGAAGCAATTCTGTGGCCGCTGAGCAACAAGCGATAGCACCGGAACACCCCGATGTCTGAAACCGTGCATCGACGATCTTTGCCTCCTCGATCCGGAGACTGATTGTGGCAACATCGCCACAATCCGAGTTCTCTGCAGTCCCTGTTGGCCCATCGAGAATACCCACATTCCTCGGATTGAGGAAATGGTCCATCGTCCTACGATTATACATTCGTAATCTGCCCAGCCACGGTGTGGAGTCTTTCAACGGTTTGAATCAACGCCGACACCGCCTGGTCCATTTCTTCTTCGGTGTTTTCTATCCCAACGCTGAATCGAATCGCACCCTGGATCTTTACGTTGGACAACTTCATCGCAGTGAGTACCGACGACGGCTCCCCTGTCCCCGAAGAACAAGCAGAGCCGGTGGAAATAGCCACTCCAGCCGCATCCATCTCCAACACAATAGCCTCCCCCTTGATGCCCGGCACGGCCAAAAGACTGGTGTTGGGAAGACGATGTTCCAGATCACCCAATACGTGAACCGTATCCAACGCCGCGAGGATCTTTGATTCAAGGCGATCTCGTAGGGTCGCCATAGTACGACTGCGTTCGTTAAGTCTCGGTGCGATCACCTCTGCGACCGCTCCAAAGCCCACAATCCCTGCCACATTCAAGGTACCGCTTCGGCGCCCGCTCTCCTGTCCCCCTCCGGTGATCAGCGGAGCGATGGTCGCCTCCGGGTGAATGTATAAGGCCCCTACCCCCTGAGGCCCACCGATCTTATGCGCCGATACGGAGCAGAAATCGACCCCCCACGCATCCACGTCCACGGGGATCTTACCAAGGGCCTGGACCGCATCCGTGTGAATCAGGGCACCCTCCCGTCGGGCCCAGAGAGCCATTGACTTGAGATTGTAGAGGTTTCCCGTCTCATTATTGGCCGCCATTACCGACACCAATCGTGTCTGATTGGCAACCGGCAGGCGATATAGACATCCTTTGGTATCAACTTCGATATACTCGACATTAATTCCCTGTTCCGCAAGCCACAATGCAGTATCCAGAACCGCCGGATGCTCCACGGAGCTGACAAGAAGAGAATTTCGTTCCGGGTTGTGTTTTTCTTCAAATACACCGCGCAATGCCCAGACATCGCTCTCGGTTCCCCCCGATGTAAAGACCAGATTTTCTGGATTGACCACTCCCATCAATTTGGCAACCTGCTCCCGAGCCTTCTCGACAGCTTTCCGGGCTTCTCGTCCCAATCGGTGGAGACTACTGGCATTTGCGGAGTGATCCCCAAGAAATGGCAACATCGCCTGCTTAGCTGCCTCGTTTAGGGGCGCGCTTGCGTTATAGTCCAGGTAGATCATGGGATTCGGTATGTATCCTATCGTCTTTAGGCGGTTTCATAAACCCCTGCCGTCTGGCATCGAGTAGCAATCGAGAAGCAAACCGGTGATAGCCTTCGGCGTTCAGATGTCCGTTGGGCTCTTTGAACAGCTTCGCGTAGTCCGGCCAATCAGAATCGAATGTGGTATCTAGCAATGGCGCATTTGTCTCGGCCGCGAATCGAAAATGTAGATCACGATAGGCCGCCGAAGGATAGGTTAGTAGTACCAACTCCGCTCCCTGGGATCGGACAATTCTTTGCATCATCTGGAGATCGTGCCACAGCATTTTACTTCCCAGATCATGATTCTCGGCCAGGAAGAACGGGGCTTCGGTGCAGAGTCGAAAACTCTCCGGGTCCAACCGGGTTTCCAGTGTTTTCATCAACGTAGCGTATTTATCGGGACTCCCGCGGGTCCGGGCCCGCCGGATCAGATTCAATACATCCTCTGAGAAATCCTCAATCCCTCGAACTCTGGAGAACGCCTCATTCAGGGCAATCAGGGCGAAATCTAAATCGTCGACCTCGAAGGCCTGACGCGCCTGTTCCAGATAAGGGCGGATGGCTGTGTTTTCGCTGGAATGAACACCTCTATTGCGATTCCAGGCATCATAACTTCTGGCGTGAACAACGCTGGAGTCAGCCCCAGACTCACTCAGATTCTGATGGTGTTCCAGATATTTCCTTGCGGCTGGAGATACTACGATCTCACCAGACCGCCGTGGGGGGCTACCCCGAGTCGTCCAGTACATCCATCGATACACGACCGAATGCCATAAGAGCCGATGCACACTTCTCTTAAACGAGGCGCTCCCGCTCGGATGAATGAGCCCCTGCTTTTTCAGTTCGTCGTAGCTGGCCCCAAGGGGGTTATAGTTATTGTTGACCCCAACCAGAGCCAGGACGATCCGCGGTCTATACGCCTTGAGCCATTTCGGCAGATAGGCCCTGACCATAGATGAGTTGGCACCAGGCCAACCTTCGTTGATGACCCTCACATCGGATCCCAATGCCATCTGCAGCCGCGCCGGATAGGACTCCTGGGCGGGATCCTTCGCCCCTATCCCGTAGGTAAACGAATCTCCCACGCATAGAATACGGTCCGCAGCCGCATTGCTTAGATCTGGAACCGGTTGCCTGGCCACCGGGTTCAGGGCGATCCAGATGCGTAACATGACCTCCAACATCATAATAGAGATCAGTAGAATCAAAACTCCGGTGCCTACGCGCCGGCCAATCCAACGAAGACGGTCCCTATGCGGCGGGGGGCCTTCCGATTTGGGCAACGAATCGTTCATGAGGGCATTTTCGATAGGCTGGGTTGGATTGTCAATGTCCCTAGAACATATGTTTATAGCGCTCTCGA
>CAUZEG010000183.1:0-8153 GCA_963578775.1 Myxococcales bacterium | reverse complement strand
GCCGACTCCTTTCGTACTGGAGACATTACACTCCAGCCCTTCCTCGCAATCAGACGGCCGAATGCACTCTCCCCCGACTCCAACGCCGGGCGTAACCGAGGTGTCCGTGCCGAGAGCATCGCCTCCGGCCTCTTTATCTTTTGAGCCGGGGCAGCCCACCAGCAGCATACAGAAAAGAAACCCCACCCCAAACGTGGTCGTTATATCTACTTGACCTATCTTCCGTTGTCTCACGTCACACTCCAGCTACCGATCTGCGAGCCTTATGGTAGTCGAGCCCGCGTCGCATCTCAAAATACATGGTTTTCAAGGCTTCGCCACTCTCATATCTCCGAATCGGAATAGGATGGGTAGTTCGCTTCCAGCCAACGCTGCACCAGGCCTAGATACGGGGCTACGCGTCGGCGCGAAGAAATATGCTCCATAGAACGAAGAAAACCCATTTCGAACGGTCCTGCAAGAACCGCAGCGGCCACCGTCGAAGATCGATTGATACCAGCCGTGCAGTGTAGATACACCCGTTCTCCCGAACGGAGACGCTCCGTGACCACCGCCACCGCCTGGTCCATACCCTGCTTCATAGAACGTTCATTCAGATCTTCGATAGGCACCCGAACCACATCTATGCCCCGGGAGACGATATGTTGCCACATCAGATCCCAACGTAGACCGAGGCCTTCAAAATCCCCGTCCGTCTGCAGATTCACGATAGTGTCGACTTCGTATACGGACACCAGTTCGTCCACATGTTCTGGGCTACGTGGGCAGGCGCCGAGGAGCAGACCATGATCAAGGACGCAGAGGCTTAAGGAGGCGTTCATGTAGACGAACCACCTCCGGCCACGGCCATCTCCGACAGCAGAAGAGTTGGGCTCGACACGGCACGATAGGGATCCAGATCATTGCCGACGCCCTGGATACCCAGAAGAATATCCTTCAGATTTCCAGCCACGGTAAACTCGTGTATCGGTGAGGCCAGATCACCGGCTTCAATCTGAAAACCACGCGCTCCCTTCGAGAAATCGCCGGTGACCAGATTGACCCCGAAGCCCATAAAGGAGCTGACGTACACGCCACGATCCAGGGTGCTCACCAGCTCCCTCGGCGTAGCCGTACCCTGACCCAGATGAAGGTTCGTGGCTCCGGCCCTCGGTGGCGAGCCCAGCCCACGTACAGCCTGCCGGTTCGACTGTAGACCAAGCCGCCGCGCCACATAGGAATCCAGGATGAAGGTTTCCAATACGCCGTCGCGAACCAGCACCACGGGCCGGGTATGAAGACCCTCACCGTCAAAGCTTCGCGAAGATGGAGCGTTATTAATTAATGGATTGTCGGTGAGCTGCAGATCGGGGCTCATAATCCTCGTTCCAAGGGCCTCGCCAAGGAACGTTCCTTTTCGAAGAACAGAATACCCGTTGATCGCCTCGGATATCGTCCGCAATAACTGACCCGCAGCCTCGGGTGATAGAATCACTGGATAACGGCCCGTCACAGGCACATCCGAATTCAGACGTGACACCGCTCGAACCGCCGCCTTTCGACCAATGGATTCTGCGCCAGGAAAGTCTTTCATACTTCGACGGGCGGCCCACCACTGATCGCGTTCAAAGGAGTCCGTTCCCGGGCTCTGCGCAAGTACTTCACAGGAGAGACCGAGACGTGATCCTTGGCGAATGCGCGTCACCCCATGACTACAGGCATAGATCGAAAAACCTCGTAATAGTTCGGTCTTGGCGCCTTCCGAATTCTGAATCCGCGAATCCTCATCAAAAGCAGCCTGCTCGGCCGTACGTGCCAGCTCCACCAGATCGTTTGTCTCCAGCTCTTCCAGCGACGCATCATATAGCTCGACCGTTTCGGCTTCGTCGGCATATTCCGCATCGGACGGTAGCCCTACATCGGAATCGGGTGCCACAGCCTGGGCCATATCCAGAACCCGGCGACCAAAGGTCTTCAACCTACCCTCGTCAAGGTCACTGGTGGAGGCGGACGCCTGGTGGCCATCGACAATTACCCGTAACCCAAGACCACTTGAATGGGCTTTATCAACCAGCTCATTCTCTCCTTTGCGGACACTGACGGCGAGACGATCCGAGACCCGGACAATCACATCGGCCTGCGTCGCTCCGAGGCCCACGACCGCATCGAGGAGGTCTTCGGCGATTCGTGCTGCCGATTCCGGGTTGTCTATCATTCGCTTCTCTCCTGCTTCGAATTTCGGAACGATCAGGTCGCCGTTCCACCCACTGTCATTTCCTCTACGCAGATGGTGGGTAAACCGATTCCAACAGGCACCAGTTGGGATCCAGTCGTGCCCCCCTTCCCGCAAGTCCCACTCCCATGATCCTGCTCCAGGTCGTTTCCCACCATATGCACTTTTGTTAGCACGTCTGGGCCATTGCCAATGAGGGTGGCGCCCCGCACCGGAGCGGTGATTTTTCCGTTCTCAATAAGATAGGCCTCGTTGGCACTGAAGACGAACTTCCCACTGGTAATTTCAACCTGCCCTCCACCGAAGGAAGCGGCATACAGGCCATAATCAACGGAACGTATGATCTCCTCGGGGTCCTTCGAGCCGGACAACATAAATGTATTCGTCATACGTGGCATCGGTGAATGCGCATACGACTGACGTCGTCCATTACCAGTTGGTTTCTCACCCATTAGTCTGGCACTCATACGATCGTGTAAATAACCGCGTAGAATGCCCTTCTCTATCAACACATTGCAGTTAGTAGGTGTGCCTTCGTCGTCTACATTCAAGGAACCACGCCGGCCCGGGAGCGTACCGTCATCCACCACCGTGCATTCCGAACTGGCCACACGGGTCCCCACGCGACCAGAAAAGGCACTCGTCCCCTTTCTGTTGAAGTCCCCCTCCAGACCATGACCAATCGCTTCATGTAATAAGACCCCCGGATTCCCTGGTCCCAGCACCACCGGAAATACACCAGCCGGGGCCGGTCGCGCGTCGAGTGCTATAATGGCCTTTCGGACCGCATCATCCACAAAGAACTGCCAACGATTTTCGTCACCAACATAGTTGACCATAAAGTTCTCAAAGGTAAAACGTCCGCCGCCACCAGAACGTCCGGATTCACGACGCGTATTGTCTTCGACGACGACTCGCACATCTAGACGGCATAGGGGGCGCCGATCCGTCACTACACAGCCATCCAGTCGGGCCACAACCACTTCTTTGTCCTCTAAAGAGAGAGTCGCAAACACCTCTTTCACGCGCGGATCCGCCGCCCGCGCCCGTCGATCGATATCGTCAAGCATCTGGACCCGACTCTTTACATCACCGTCGAGCGGTGAACTCGTCATTGGATAGAGATCTCTCGCCTGGCCCTCGGCCAATACCGGCAGGGATAACGTGCCCGATTGGTCACTTATCGCGCGAGCTGTCTTCGCCGCCAAGAGTAATGTGCTCGCGTCCAGATCATTGGAATGCGCATAGCCAAACCGATCCCCTACAATCGCTCGAATACCCGCACCCTGGCTACAATGCCGAGTGGCCGTCTTCAGAACCGAATCTTCCAACGCATAGGTTTCTGACTCCACATATTCGGCGTAGAGATCGGCATCGTCCATTCTCCTTGACGCGGCCGCTCCTAAAACTCGATTTACCAGGCCATCATCGAAACCGAATCGACGTACAAGAGTACTTTTCTGCCCTTCCAATATCATTATAACCCCATGATCGATCCTATGAACCCCTAGTAGATATCGTCATACCGGGCCGAGGACAAGAAGGAGTTATTTCTACAGGGCTGCAATCCCTAGTCGCTATCTTCCGTCCCAAATATTTCTGCTGGAGTTCCGATACCGGTTTCCTCATCCGTGGACCGACCAAACCCCTTAGCCTCCAACGCCGCGTTCTCTTCAAAAGATGCGTACGACGCGTATTCAAAGACATTGGATCCTACCCGAATCCGATCTTCATGTTGCAGCAGGTATTCTTCAACTCGGCGATCGTTAACGAAGGTACCATTACCGCTTTTCATATCCACGATTTTCAGCCCACCATCCACGGGTTCCAGGCGGCAATGCACCCGTGAGGCATCCTTTTCTTTGACCTGTATGAAATTCCCGACCTTACGACCGATCGTGGCCTGTCGGCCGCCCACATGGTAGGTCCGTCCGCTAACCTCTCCCTCCAGACCGATAAGCCAATTTCGGCCGAGATTTCTATTGGTGTTGGTGGTGTCGTCCGACTGTCGGAAGCTCTTTCGTATCGACCCCGTCCGTGTCGGTGAGCTGCGTTGGTAGGAGCCCCGACGTAAATACCATAGCAGAGCCAACAGAACAGCTAGAACCAGGGTACTCACCAGTAGATATTCAACCACGAAATCCCCTCTACATTTCCGCTTCTCAGATAAGAATCACATGCCATCGATAGACGGGCAAAAAAGACGAATTCAATTCTTGACATCCGCTCCGAAACTGTAGAGATCGGTGCAGCTTGACCGAGTCCGATCGCACGCATAGGATGACAGCAATCTCGTCCAGGCCTGCGGGCCACGAGTCCGGACCCACGTCGACACATTCGTACATCTTTCCAGCCTAAGGACGGCTATGTCGATCGAACTGCGAACATACACTTTTCTCGATAGCCTACAGCCGCAACTGGCCTCGTTTATCGGGAAGACTGCACGGGGTTTCCTACCCATTCCGGAGATGGCGTCCCTCTTTGTTGAGATCGCTCCCGGCATCGCAATCAATCGCGTAACCGACATTGCTCTCAAGGCAAATGATGTCCAACCGGCGGTGCTGGTTGTGGAGCGGGCCTTTGGCCTTCTGGAGCTCCACGCGATGGACAAAGGAGAGGTTCGAGCCGCCGGAAATACCGTGCTTGAAACGCTCGGCTTCTCCGAAGAGGACCGGTTGGCACCACGCATCGTGTCCAACCAGATCATCCGGTCAATCGAGCCGTACCAGGCTCAACTCATCAATAGAAATTCCCAGGGCATGATGATTCTACCCGGGGAGTCCCTGTTCATACTTGAGACCCAACCAGCGGGCTATGTAACCTTCGCGGCCAACGAAGCCGAGAAGGCAGCAAAAATCTCGCTGATTCACCTTCGCCCATTTGGGGCCTTTGGACGACTCTGGCTTTCGGGCCCCGAATCAGAAATCGATTCCGCGGCGGAAGCGGCCCTGAATGCGGTGGAACGTATTACAGGCCGGGACGCCACAAAGAAAAAGAAGGGTTGATCTCGATCAACATTTTTCAAAACTATCCCAGATTATGATCCATGGAGAAAAGTAGATGGCAGATGCATTGGGCATGATTGAAACACGAGGCTTCGTCGGTTCCGTAGAGGCAGCTGATGCAATGGTCAAAGCCGCAAAGGTCGATCTCGTATCCTACGAGAAGATAGGCGGTGGATACGTTACGGTAATTGTCCGTGGCGATGTAGCAGCCGTAAAGGCCGCCACAGAGGCCGGTGCGCGACAAGCAGAACGAGTCGGTGAACTCGTCTCGGTACACGTAATTCCAAGACCGCACACGAATCTTGACGCTGTGCTTCCTCTGGGCCGCGGTCCGGCGGAAGATTCCTAAGCAGGCCGACCCATGCAGCTCGGTCGGGTTGTCGGTACGGTCGTTGCGACACGCAAGGAAGAAGAGCTCGAAGGGCTCCGACTCCTTGTGGTTCACGAGCTGTCTACCAAGCTCAAAGAGACCGGTAAGATGGTCGTCGCGGTCGACGCAGTGGGAACCGGTGTAAGCGAAATCGTCCTCTACGCCAGTGGTTCCAGTGCTCGCCAGACGAGCATCACACGGGACCGTCCCGTCGATGCCACCATCATGGCCATCGTGGATCAGCTGGAGCTAGATGGAAAGATCACGTTCGACAAATCCACCGACTCCACAGGCTGATGGGCAAAACGGGTAGGGACAGGCCATGACCATCGACGAAACCACGATTCGCAGCATCATCCGCAACGTGGTCCAACAAGTTGTTGCGGAACAAGGCGGTGGAGGAGCCCCCCAGGTCCATACGAACCGCTCTGGAGTGGGACGGCTTGGTCTTTTTGATGATATCGACTCCGCCATCGAGGCGGGAAATGTCGCCTTTGAGGCGTATCGCTCCTGTAGCATGGACGTACGTGCCCAGGTCGTCGCCAACCTTCGCGAACTGATGTTCAAACGTGCGCCTGATTACGCGGCGGCCACAGTGGCCGAGACCGGCTTGGGGCGTGTGGACCACAAAATCAAGAAGAACTATCTGGTCGCCCGAAGCACTCCGGGTCTCGAAGTCCTGGAGCCGGTCGCATTTACGGGTGATCATGGATTGGCCATCCATGAATGGGCCCCATTCGGCGTAATTGCCTCCATCACCCCGTGTACCAACGTTACCGAGACGCTATTGAATAATGGTATCTCCATGCTGGCTGGCGGTAACGCGGTGGTGTTCAATGTGCATCCCAGCGCCAAAGGGATCTCCGCCGACTTTATCCGTGACGCCAACGAGGCGATCGTGGCGGCTGGAGCCCCCGAGAATCTCATGGCCTGCTCTGTGGAGCCCACTATCGAATCGGCCAACCGTCTTATGAAGCATGAAGGGACCCGTCTGGTTGTGGTGACCGGTGGCCCGGCCGTGGTGAAAGCGGCCCAGGGATCCGGGAAACGGGCTATCTGCGCCGGGCCGGGAAATCCCCCGGTCCTGGTAGACGATTCGGCTGATGTCCCCCAGGCTGCGCGCGATATCATTGCGGGAGCGGGCCTCGACAACAACATCGTCTGTATTGTTGAAAAAGAAATTCTGGCCCATGAACGCATCGCCGACGAACTCTGGGACGAACTGGGGAAAGGCGGTGCCCACCAGGTCAAGGGTGCCGATGCGGATCGACTGACCCGGTTCCTTCTCGCCGACGACAGCCATGTTAAACGAGAGTTCGTAGGGAAAAACGCAGGCTATATATTAAAGGCCGCGGGGCTGAATGTATCCGGGGACCCACCGATCGCCGTTATACAGGTATCAGATGCCAGTCATCCTCTCGTTCAAATCGAGCAACTGATGCCCATCATCCCGATGTTCCGTTTCTCTGATACCCACAGCGGTATACAAACAGCCGTCGAGGTGGAGAAAGGCTGCAGACATACATCGGTCATGCATTCAAAGAACATCGATCTTCTCCACGAAATGGCTGTCGCCGTCGATACATCGATCTTTGTCAAAAATGGTCCTTCCTACAACGGCGTTGGCTTCGATGGCGAAGGCTATACGGCCTGGACCATCGCCGGCCCAACCGGTGAGGGCATGACCAACGCCCGTACCTTCGTCCGCATGCGGCGTTGTGTACTGCATGACCATTTCCGGATCGTTTAAGTGCTACTCGCTAATCCCCACGACTCCGGAGCCTTTGCGCTATTGGAGATACAGGACACCGCAAACGGTATGTGGGTGACAGATCAGGCCCTCAAGCGCAGTCCTATCCAACTGTTGCAGTGCCGGACAACGGAACCAGGAAAGTTTCTCCTGGCCTTTACTGGCGATGTAGCCAGCGTCGAAGAATCGCATAATCTTGCTGTGGCAGAGGCGGGCGATGCCCTTATTGATAGCGTCTGTCTTCAGGCCGCCCATCCATCGGTTTGGCAGGCCCTGGGAAGCAATATCACGAACTCATACCCGCCCGCCATATCCACAGAAAGCCTGCTAACAGTCGAATGCTTCACCATTGCCAGCACCATTCGCGCCTTGGACGCGGGACTCAAGGCGGCGGCGGCCCAGGTTGATCATCTTCAGATGGCCGATGACTACGGTGGTAAAGGCTTCTTTGTTCTACGTGGGGCACTGACCTCCCTGGAGGCTGTGGCGGAGGCCACCAAAGAAGCGGCTGGGGATCGTCTGGTCGCCCAACGTATTGTGGCCTCTCCCGATCCCGACCTACCGGACGTGCCCGCCGAAGCCGTTCATTTGACCTTGAATATGATCACGTCAAACGATTAATCTCCTAGACCCGGCCGGAACCCTTCGAGGAATATCATGCGTACCGATCTGATTGGAACCGAACTTGAACCCTTGACCTATACCTACACCAACCGGGACGCCATGTTATATGCCCTATCGGTTGGATGTGGTCCCGATGATCTGGACTTTGTATACGAGGGGCGCGGCCCCAAGGTTCTACCCACCTTTGCGGTC
>CAUZEG010000182.1:0-8220 GCA_963578775.1 Myxococcales bacterium | reverse complement strand
GCTGAGGCCAGTTAGTCGGACTATTCCACCACAGCAGGCCCGCAGCGATACGACCGCTTCAACCCTCGAGATCGAAGTCATAGACCACCTCATCGTTGCCATCCGCGGTAGTAATTCGAATCGTTACCTGCCAGATCCCTGGCATAAATAAATCCATATCTACAAGCTGATAGCCACCCCCAGCCGACTCTACGGCTTCGGTGAAGGGTGGAAACGTCCCGTGACCATGGCCAGGCATCCGGGGTTCCGCAATAACCGTCGCTCCTATAATGCGCTGACCATCGAGATCGACCACTTCGAGGGTCCAGGTATACATATCCGTATACTCGGGAATCGGATCACTTTCCATCAATCGAACCCGTAGGACACCAAGTACTCCATCCTTCGCAAGCCCGGCCACATAGGTATCTACCGACCCGTTCGACGCCATATCGTGCCCGGCCGGACCATCCTGGGTTCCGGATAGATCGTCCCCGTCGGTATTGGCACCACCACAGGCCAGAAGACCGGCGAATAACAGTATAATTACCATGCGGTTCATTCGTTCGAGATCCGTTTCTAAGCGGCGTTCAAGCTACCGGATCAGACGCATTACTTCAAGAGAGCGGCGCCCTCCTTTCAGGCCTGACATTCAGTAGATGGTAACGACTCTACTGCCCGTGTAGTAGTGCGACAGGATTTCTTCTGGGGAGCTCCCGCGTTCGGCCATGCGCATAGCCCCGTATTGGCTCATGCCTACACCATGACCGAATCCACCGCCCTGAAAACGCCACCCTTTCGATGTCCGATCAACGACAAAAAGCCCACTCCTCAGATTACCGAGCAGGCGTCTAACCGCCAACTCCCAGCGGATTTCCAGACTCTTCTTTCGGCCTACAAAGCGTACTTTCCTCACACGGCCACTGATCCCCCGTTCGACTACCTCGATACGCCGAACAGGACCGATCCGTTTTCTCTTATTTACGAGCCGGTTGAGCTCCGATCTGTCGTAGTCACGGGTCCATCGGTATAAAGCACGCGCACCACGCCCTACCGCCGAATACGAGGGCGGACGGCTTTGCAAAAAGGCACGTAATTGCTCCTCTGTGGGCACCTTGCCCGCTGGCCAGGGTCGCTTCGTTCCCGGCGGAGCATCGGGTTTACCACGTAGGGCGTGATCCATCCGCGTTCCCCATACATGCTCATTATTCTCGGTAAAGCCACCACTATTGGAGTGATACACGCTTTTTACAAGTCGGTTATTGGAGCCAAAGATGACCTTGCCTCGCGTTTTCTGTACCGCGCGATTGGTCGTTTTTCGTTCCTTGGTGATGCCGCCGTAAACCTGACAGAGTTGTGACGAACAGGTTACGTAGGGATCGGACCGATTGCGCAGACCGATGGGAGCAAATAACTCGCCACGCGCCGTGATCGCTTGCGCCTCAAGAGAAGCGGAGGGGGCCGTGGAAAAAATCTCGGAGGGAACAACTCCCTGAAGGAGCAATTCCGCAGACAATCGATTGACCACAGCGAGTTTACCCGTTTTGTCCACGGCCAGAATGATCTCGCCATGGTATCTGCGATCCTCATAGCCATGTTTGGCATACCCCTTGGCGTGTTCCACATCGTGTACGGTGATGGGGCCTCCGTCGAGGGCAGAAACGATAAGCATCTCCATCTGACTCACGATCATTCCGGTAGCGCGCTCTCGGATCTCGATTCGCCCATGAGGTCGGGTGAGGGGTTCGGCCATAACCTTTATCGGGGCCGTCAGATTATACCGCGTCCGTAGCTGTTCGGCTCGGAGCCGAGCGGAAGCAGCATCCTTGAAGAGGCCTTTATCCAGGAGCAACGTCTTTCGATTGTCCAGAGGGCGTTTGGAGAAGCCGAGGAATCCGCCCAACTCGTGGACATCGTAATCCACTTTCCGCTGTTTCCAACGAAGGCGCCCCTCTTGCAGGTCGGACAAACTTCCGCCTGGGAACGCATCCAGAATGACACGCCACTGTGTCGTAGCCGGAGTCGTCTTTCGAGCACGGCCCACCAGTACACTCTCCGGACCCGTTTCGATGACACCGCCAGCTGGCCCCGCCAGATGTATCTTAAACCCTGCTGTCGCAGAAATGGTGGCTGAGTCCTGCTCATCCATCAACCCAACTGTCACAATGGGGTCACCATTTTCGGCGAATTGGAGCTGCGTCGAATAGAGTAGCTGCGCATCGTCATGCAGCGGCGGCGCTGCCGCCAGAAGGAGCCCGGCAATAAAGTAAGGTGTTAGAATCACTGGTCTTTTCTGTTCAGGCTCAGTAGGGTGGAGCGGATAATGGAGTATGCCCCGAGGGGCTGTGACCGTCAAGAATCACAGTAGTTTAGCGTGTCCGTCGAACGAATGATTCCCGAGACGGCATCAGCCTGTAGGGTACCGTCGCTTCAAAACCTCGTACATGGCCCGAATAGCCTGGGCCTCCGCTCCCGCAGGTCGACCGGGGCTTGACCGGTCGGTCCAGGCATAGACATCGAAATGCGCAAAGAGTCGAGCGGATTCCACAAATTCCTTTAAGAACAGCGCGGCCGTTATAGAACCTGCATATCGCGAACTCGAAATATGGTTGATATCGGCGATCTTACTATCCAGAAGACGACGATAATTCGACCAGAAGGGCATCCGCCAGACGGGGTCGTTAACAGCCCGACCTTGTTCGCTCAGCTCGGCCGCAAACCCATCATCGGTGGTGTAGAAGGGCGGTAAATCCGCACCCAGTGCAACTCGGGCGGCGCCCGTCAATGTCGCCATATTGAATAGGACATCGGGCGACTCGGAATCGGCCAGAACCAAGGCATCTGCGAGCACCAGGCGCCCCTCGGCGTCGGTATTGCCAATCTCTACGGTGATCCCTTTCCGGCTCGGCAGAACATCGCCCGGCCGATAGGCACGTCCCCCGATCGAATTCTCAACGGCTGGTACAAGAACTCGTAAACGTACCGGTAGATCCGCACTCATAATCAGGCTGGCCAACCCCAAGACATGGGCAGCCCCGCCCATATCCTTCTTCATTTTCGACATCGAGCTTCCCGGCTTGAGGTTCAAGCCTCCGGTATCAAAACAGACCCCTTTACCAACCAGCGAAACACGAGGGTTCTTCTCCGAGCCCCAGCTGATATCAATCAAACGCGGCTCCCGAACCGAGGCACGACCGACCGCATGGATCATAGGGAAGTTCTGCTTCAGCAACGCATCCCCTTTGATGACTTTGATCTTGGCACCGTGCGACGCCGCCAGATCGCGAGCGGCCGCCTCCAGCTCGTCCGGCCCCATATCGTTGGCGGGGGTGTTGATCAGATCACGCACAAGATGTGCGGCATCATAGATGCGTTGGACCTCCACCGCGTCGGTATCGGCCGAAACAACCAGACGTGGGACGGCTGACTTCTTCTTTTTCGTCTTATATCGATCGAAAGAATAGGATCCCAACAACCAGGCCAGGGCCATGGTTCCCTCGGAAATCCCATCCGGCAAAGTCTCAAAGCGATAGGAGCCACGCGGCAGTCTTCCCGGAAGAACACCGGCCACGAAGGAATCACTCGACGAGCCCGTTCCCAACAAAACGCCAGCCAGACTCCCATCACGAGCGGGTAATAATAGGACACTTCCATTCGAAGCCGTGAACTGGCTTGTCAACGCATAAGCGGCCTGCGTTTTGGGCAGACCTTTCAAGGCTGTGCGCCTCTTCTTCGCGGGAATACACCAGATTCGAATCGTACTCTTTGTTGCTCGGGTCGAAAGCAAGCGTGTCATACAGCGTAACTCCACGATTGGATTTGAGCCGCTACTTTACCCGGCCTCGTCCGACCTCGCCACCTCCGATATTCGACCGGGGCCACAAAGGACTAACGGTGTCTTTTCAAAGGGCGACCAGTTGTGATAGGCAATGCGCCTCGTTTCACTTACCGTCGGCGAAAGGTAGTTCATATGGCCGCCCCATTTCAGCTATACAACACCCTGTCTCGTCAGATCGAAGACTTTGTTCCCCTGGATGAAGGGAAAATTCGAATCTACGTCTGCGGCATGACCGTCTACGATCATTGCCATGTAGGCCACGCGCGCGCCATGGTTGTCTTTGATGCGTTCGTCCGCTATCTGCGCCATCGCGATTGGGATGTGACCTTTGTTCGAAACTTCACCGATGTGGACGACAAGATCATCAACCGCGCCAATGAACTGGGGGAAGAGCCCCTGGCGCTGGCAGAACGGTACATCGAGTATTTCCAGAGGGATGCAGAAGGATTAGGACTGATTCCCCCGGATCTTGAGCCCCGTGTATCCACGTCGATCGACCAGATCCAGGCCATGATTCAGAACATCATAGACAACGAACACGGCTATGTGGCGGATGGAAACGTATGGTTCTCGGTAGGAACCTTCGGGGACTATGGCAAGCTGTCGGGCCAGAAAGTGGACGAGCTACGAAGCGCCGATGACGCCAGCGGAAAGGCCCATCCGGCCGACTTCGCCCTCTGGAAAGCGGTCAAACCTGGTGAACCATCCTGGGATAGCCCCTGGGGTCCCGGACGTCCGGGCTGGCATATCGAATGCTCAGCGATGTCCTGCACACATCTGGGCGCACATTACGACATTCACGGTGGCGGGCTGGACCTGGTCTTTCCCCATCATGAAAACGAAGTGGCTCAATCCGAAGCCGGGAATAAGGAAAAGTTCGTCAACTACTGGATGCATAATGGTCTTCTGACCATGAAGAGTGGCCAGAAAATGGGCAAGAGCCTGGGCAATGTAATCAATGTCCACGTGGCCCTTGAAGAGTTTCCGGCCGAAACACTACGCCTCTACTATCTTCAGAATCTCTACCGTTCGTCCCTTCCCTGGGGTAGCGAGGCGCTTCCAGATGCTCTCGCCATGTTGGCGCGTCTCTACGACGCCCGTGAAAAAGCGGAGGCTATGGGTGGAAGCGAGGATGCCGAGCGCGTAGCCGCCGATCTGGGCACAGATGCCCAACAGGTATTGGAGCTCGGCCAGGCCTTCGAAGGACGTTTCTACGAGGCGATGGATCACGACTTCAGCACTGGGCAGGCGCTCGGCTATCTATTCCAATTGGCCCGGGCCGTGAACCGATTTGCAGGCCATAAAAAGGCGAAAAAGCGCGGTGGTCCGGTTGTCGCCCCGGCTCTGCAAGCCTTCCAAACCGTTGCCAATGCTATGCATCTGCTGACCATGACAACCGAAGCCTTCCATCAGGAGGTTAAGACGAAACGTCTGGCTGCTCTTGGTGTCTCCGCCCAGGAAGTGGATGGTCTTCTCGTCGAACGGACGCAGGCACGAGCGGACAAGAACTGGGCACGCGCCGATGAGATCCGCGACATTCTCGAAGCCAAAAACATCGCGGTCATGGACACCGCCGACGGGGTCAGCTGGCGCGTTCGCCTGGATGCGCCGTCGGAGGCTTGAGCTAATAGCTAGTCGTGGGGCTGCATCGTCCACTGCATAGCAGCACCGAGTATCCCGGCTTTCTCACCCAGGGTCCCGATCTTGATTTCAACGCCTTCTACAATGCGGGGGAACGCGACCTTGCCAATGCCGGACCAGGTGGCGGATTCCATCCATTTGAAGTTGTTGGCAATCCCTCCGGCGAGAACGATGGTTTTCACATCGAATACGTTTAAGAGGCCCCCCATCGCCCGGCCCATGGCCATACCAGCGGTGGCATAATGCTCGATTGCTGTCGCATTTCCAGCCTCGCAGGCCTCAGCTAAAAGCGCAGGTAGGTTCGAATCCTCAGTATCCACTCCCTCGACCGGCTTTTCCCGACACATATGCCGAAGCCCAACCAACGACGGGTACATCTCCAGGGGCCCATTCGCTCCCGTGGCCGGACACATCGGCCCGGCGGGGTCGACGGTGATATGACCAAGCTCACCCCCCATTCCAGAACAGCCCCGCCATAAGGAACCGTGCAAAACGATGGCTCCACCGACGCCGGTTCCCAGAGTAAGACCGATGAAGTTGGGGATGCCGGCCGCTACCCCCTGAAGATATTCGCCTGCCATAACGCAGTTGGCGTCGTTATCGATCATCACGGGATAGGGGATCCGCTCCTCAAGCCGCGTCTTGATCATGAAATCGTGAATATTCGGGTAATTGGGGGCGTGACAGACCATGCCTAGACGCTCTCGCTCTACCACGCCGGCAAAGCCGATCCCTACCGCGACCGGTTTCTTTCCTGCCAACACCCTGGGAACCAGTTCCGCCAATTTATCGACCAGCGCCTGTTCGGTGCGATCCGCCTCTTGAATGGCAACGATTTCCTGATTTGTGACGCGATGGCATCCATCGACCAGCCCGGCCTTGATGCGCGTCGCCCCAACATCGATTCCTACAAAATACTTCATGGAACACAGTTGTATTACAGCCATCGGGCCGCCGCAACGATTGCGCCGCATCCTGTAACGAATCCTCTTCCCGCAATCCTTTTTCCTGTGTTACACCTTCGGTGTACGGGAGGTGCCGACGGTGTACAACGCGTGGTTTACAGGATTCCACAACCCCAAGTTTAAACGTCCTCTGACAGATATCGTCTATCAGGATGACCAGGGTGGTCTATTGGATGTGGAACATGACCTGGATGCCCTTCGAAAGAAGAGCGCAGACAGTTGGAAATCCCTCTTCGATAAACGATGGATGAGTCATGAGTGGCCCTATGCCTCCGGGATCTGGGGCAAGCTGGAATGGGTGTATCCGGGGATTGACCCGAAAAATATCGTGAGTTTTGCCGAAGGTGGAACCAACCTCTGGCATGCACAACGGCTCGGCCAGGAGCTCGGCGTACCGGATCTATGGGTCAAGATGTGCGGTAATACCCATACGGGGTCTTTCAAAGATCTGGGCATGACCGTGCTGGTGTCAGCTGTGAAAGAAATGCTGGCTCATGGCCAGCCCATTCGTGCCGTAGCCTGCGCGTCCACGGGTGATACCAGTGCCGCCCTGTCCGCCTATTGTGCCGCCGCCGGGATCCCCTGCGTGGTCTTTCTCCCGAAGAATAAGGTAAGCCCCGCTCAGCTGGTACAGCCGATAGCCAACGGAGCGGTTGTTATGAGCCTCGACACCGACTTCGATGGCTGTATGAAGCTCGTGCAAGACGTCACGAAGGATGGCTCCATCTACCTCGCCAACTCGATGAACTCCCTACGGCTGGAAGGGCAGAAGACCATCAGTATCGAGATCGCACAACAGTTCGGATGGGAACTTCCAGACTTCGTAGTTCTTCCAGGCGGTAATCTTGGCAATGTCTACGCCTTCTATAAAGGCTTCAAGCTCATGAAGGACCTGGGCTTGTTCCGGAAGATTCCACGACTCGTCGTCGCGCAGACTGAGCAAGCCGACCCCCTGTATCGGGCCTTCAAGAACGGCTGGGAGACCTATAAACCCCAGAAAGCGAAACCCACCCACGCCAGTGCCATTCAAATCGGTGATCCGGTCAGTATCCATCGAGCGATCCGAGCCATTCGTGGCAGCAAAGGGCTGGTGGAACATGTGACTGAAAATCAACTGATGAACGCTGCGGCCCGGGCCGACCGAACCGGCATGTTCAGCTGTCCACATACGGGCGTGGCTCTGGCCGCTCTGGAGAAACTGGTTAAGAATAAGGTCATTCAGCCCAAACACCGGGTAGTGGTGATAAGCACCGCACATGGTCTGAAATTCGCGGGTACCAAAGCCAGCTATCACGCCGGTACATTGGAGCGGGTTCGGCCCAGCCGACGTAACGTACCCATCGAAAGTGATGCGAATGCCTCCCAGGTCCTAAAAGCTCTCGAAAAGGCCCTGAAGAAATTCTAATCCGCGTAGAAGAAGGCGTTCACTGCGGAAATACTCACCGCCGTCGAGACCTGCTGGCAATCGCCATTCGCGTCCTGGGCCAGATCACCCATACCCTGGAACAGACCCTGAATAGCCGTTAGCACACTGGCATCGTCGGCCGCCGCGATCTCCCCAATGGCGTATAAATCCTGATAGGATACCCCGCCTCCCATCACCCCCTCTTCGAGCCAGCCCTCATCCGTCAGACGGGCGCGGATCTGTGCCTCGTGAAAGGTGATCTGATAGCTCATGCCCAGAATCACGAAGGGGATCTGCGCATCAAATGGGCCCGCTTTGAGGATAGAATCGGAGATATGAGCGTTTTCGATGAACACATCGGGTGAGTCTTCATGTAGGTGAAAGGTCTGGCC
>CAUZEG010000181.1:0-8303 GCA_963578775.1 Myxococcales bacterium | reverse complement strand
CTTGAATACCACCTTACTCCCAACGGACGACCATCCCTCCTCTGGTTCAACTATATAACTATCAGGCCTATTGATCTCATTGCCGTAGGCGTCGGTATAGATACAGTCCACAATCACCGGATCTCCGGCCTTTGCCTCCTCCGGATCAATCCGACTGTCGGCGTCATGGATAGGGCCGGGCTCCACATAGACATATACCGGTTCCGGATCCACGATCTCGGTGTCGAGAATGCCACAGGCCAGGGTATAACCACCGCGCAGGGTCGGGGCAAACACCCCGTCCACAATGAGCTGCTCCTCGGGTCCAGCGGCATACACTACTACATCCGGATGCTGTACGGAAATCCCTCGGGCATCCACACAAACGACGTCCAGAAGCTCTCCGGCCTTCATCGTATCACGGTCTACCAGCGTATCGATGCTATTGGGCAATGTGAACTCGCCCGAACTACCACAACCCAACGCCGACATGCAGACCATGACCGCTAGAACGATCACCGCATACCGGGTCGGCTTGAACCGTACCTGAATATTCCAGATTGAAGAGATGCTGGCCTCCATGGTCCGAATTATGGATATTTTCGGACACAATATTGTAGTCGGGTGCGTATGGAAGAGCAACCAACGAGTCGACCTGACCTGTAATGCCAGCGCCTGCTGAAGAGATGTACGCAGGCATCAAATTGACGAATTTTGGAATGCGGGCTAGGCTCCGACGGTTCCAAATCCGATATACGCGAATTCGGGGAGGTTATTTCATGGTACCGTTACTCATCACACTCGGTGTTGTTCTCGTCATCGTCGTCATCTTTATCAGCATCTACAATAAGCTGGTTATGTTACGCGAACGATTCAAGAACGCCTTCGCACAGATCGATGTTCAATTGCGCCGTCGCTATGACCTGATCCCCAATCTCGTGGAGACGGTTAAAGGGTATATGGCGCACGAAAAGGAAACCCTGGTGGGTGTCACGGAAGCACGGAACCAGGCCCTCGCAGCCGCCAAGGCCGCCAGCGCCAATCCGGGAGAGCCCGGTGCCATGCTAGCCCTGGGTAGCGCGGAGAGTCTTCTGTCGAAGGCCCTCGGTGGTCTGAATGTAGTGATGGAGCAATATCCAGACCTGAAGGCCAACGAGAGTATGGCGTCCCTGCAGGAAGAGATGAAGACGACGGAAAACAAGATCGCCTTTGCCCGTCAGGCCTTTAACGATTCGGTTACGTCCTTCAATATCGGCCGATCAAAATTCCCCAACATAATCGTGGCAGGATCCTTTGGATTCAAAGAGGCCTCCCTTCTGGAGATCGATTTCGAGGAAGGGGAACGAAACGCACCGAAAGTATCCTTCTGATATCACAATGATGTCGGGAGTCGCTCTGGCATGACCCCGGTATTCTACACAGTGGTCGGACGGGAGAGGACCGATGAATTTCTTTGAGCAGCAGGACCAGGCAAGGCGAACGACCAGTCGACTGGTATTTTTCTTCATCTTGGCGGTCATTGGAATCATGACTGCTCTCTATTTTCTGTTTGTCGCCATCTTTCACGCAAGTGCGGAAACCAGCGAGACGGGCAAACAAATAATTGAGGACCCATCCTTATGGGACCCCAATGTGTTTTTTGGAGTCCTGATCGGCACGGTGGCCGTGGTGGGCATCGCATCTCTGGCGAAGATCGCCCAGCTATCGTCCGGTGGAGCAGCTGTGGCCGAGATGATGGGAGGCCGCAAAATTGATCCTGGTACCACCGACCTCCAGGAACGCATCCTCCTGAACGTGGTTGAAGAGATGTCCATCGCATCGGGGGTACCGGTACCGGTTGTCTACGTGATCGAAGAGGATGGAATTAACGCTTTTGCGGCCGGCTATTCCCAGGACGATGCAGCTGTGGCCGTCACACGAGGCTGCCTCAATCTGCTCAATCGCGACGAACTGCAGGGGGTAATTGCCCATGAGTTCAGTCATGTGTTCAATGGCGATATGCGGCTCAATATCCGCCTCATCGGCATTCTGGCTGGCATTCTGGTGATCGGACTGACGGGTGGCTGGCTTTTGCGCATGGCCTTCTACAGCAGCCATAGCTACTCCCGTAAGAAAGAAAATAATGGCCTGGCGTTGGCGGGGATTGGCCTGGCCCTTATGGCCATCGGCTATATCGGCGTGTTTTTTGGGAATCTGATCAAGGCCGCAGTCTCGCGACAGCGAGAGTTTCTGGCCGACGCTTCAGCGGTCCAATACACCCGCCAACCCGACGGTATCGCCAACGCATTACGTAAGATTGGCGGGAGTGTATACGGCTCAGAAGTCAACACGCGAGCCGCCTCGGAATGCAGCCATATGTTCTTCGCCAATGCTCTCAAGGCCAGAAGCTTTAGCGGGCTTCTGGCCACCCATCCACCCCTGGAGGAACGAATCCGCCGTGTGGATCCCGGTTGGAATGGGGAGTACCCGGTCATTGAACAGTCCGCCGTCCAACCCGCGATGGCGACAGCCGGAGCGGCCGGTCTCACCGGAGCGGAGTCGGCCCCAGCCCCGCCGGTCTATGGTCTGGAAGACAGCTATACACTCGCTCCCGGTACCGAATCGGTCCAGGCCGCCGTGGCCGGACTCAGCACCGACAGCACCATCAAGGTGGATGCCGATGCCGTTGTTTCGCAGGTCGGCACACCAACGCAGCAACATCTGGACTACGGCCGGCAAATCCTCGCATCCGTGTCGGCGGATCTTACCGAAGCCGCCCACGTGCCTATGACCGCCGTCGCAGTGGTGTACGGCCTGTTGTTGGATACAGAAGAAGAACCGGTGCGAACGGTACAACTACAGGCCTTGAAGAACCAGTCGAACCCGGCGGTGTACAAAGCTCTGCTGACGCTGAAAGCCGACATCCTCGACCTCAACCCCCGGGCTCGCCTGCCACTCCTTGAAATCTGCGTACCGGCCCTACGCCAGCTCGCTGACACCCAGGCGCAGCGCCTCTTTGAAAACGTAGAGGTCTTGATCCGAGCCGACCAGAAGATCTCCATGTTCGAATATTCCCTGCATAAGATTCTAAAGCGTCGGATGGAGGCCAAACTCAGCAAGGCCTCAAAATCCACCATCCGGTTCAAATCCCATAAAGCTTTGATTCCGGAGTACAACGTGCTTCTGAGTGCTCTGGCCTATGTGGGACATGACGACGCCAACCAGGCCGACGCCGCCTTTCTTGCCGGAGCCATGACCCTGATGAACAAGATAGGAAAGGTCCTCGGACGTCTGCCCAAAGAAGAATGTACTTTTGCAGCCATCGATAAGGCCATCGACAAGCTTGCCCTCGCCTCTCCCAAAATCAAACAGCTCATCATCGACGCAGCCGCCCATACGGCGCTGGCCGATGGCACTGTGACCATCGAAGAAGCAGAGCTTCTGCGGGCCATAGCCGACACCCTGAACTGCCCGATCCCGCCCTTCCTGCCGGCTGGAGCCTGAGGCCGTAATACTTGACACTCGCGGCAATGGCCTCCTACGTTGTGCGCCGACTTCTGGAGAGCCGTTTTTGAGCGCCACACAACGACGATCGATCCGCTGGTTTCTGGGCCTGGTTATCGGGGTCGTATTCGTTTGGCTTTCGTTGGAAAAATTCCCCATTGGTGACGCCGTCAGCCATGCCCTCCATCTGGTAGGATCCGATCTCATCGGTGGAGATCTGCATGGGCTCTCGCCCCAGGCCATCGCTGAGAACCCGGGTCTTCTGCCGAAAGACGCCTGGATGGTGAACCTGCCTTTGATTCTCCCCTATCTGCTTATTCTGGTTGTGATTCATTTTATTCGGGTCTGGCGTTGGGATCCCCTATTGCGCCGGATCGGTCAGAAGGTCCCGTTCCGGGTGTTGAATGAAAGCGGTGGGATCAGTTTCATGGCGGTCTTTCTGATGCCCGTCCGCCTGGGTGAATTCGTCCGCCCGGCACTTTTGAAACGACAGGCCGGGGTTCGCATGTCCACCAGTATGGCTCTTGTGATCCTCGAGCGAATCATTGACGGGCTGGTCGTGACGGCATTCCTATTTATTCTCCTCTGGCTTCTGCCGGAACAGAACCAGGTCGCCTATACGCGGATCTATACGGGTACGGTCATCTCTCTTCTGGTATTTGGCGGTGGACTCATCACCATCGTACTTGCCTTTCTCTTTCAAGACGCCGCCCACCGACTACTCCAGGCTACCCTGGGTCGGATCTCTCAGAATCTGACGCGACGCGTTTCGGGAATTCTGGAGCGTTTCTACAGCGGTCTCGCCTGTATTCCGGACCTCCGGACCATGGTCCTGTTCTGTGGGGTAACCATCGTGTACTGGGGCATCAATGGCCTTGGCTATTACGCCATGTTGCGGGCCTTCCATATGGATCTGGGTCTGGCGGCTGGGTACGCCATGATGGCCGCGGTGGTCATCGGAATGATGATCCCCAATCCTCCGGGCAATGTGGGAACCTTCTGGTTCTTTCTTCTGCTGCCGCTCTCTCTCTACGGAGATATCGCCACCACCCAGCACATTATGTTGGCCCTCTTCGTATGGTTTGTGCAGATGGGGCAGATGACCGTCTTCGGCCTCTACTTCCTCGGACGAGCCCATCTCTCCCTTCGAGATCTGGATATAGATTCCGAACCCGACCCCGCGACGGCTGTTGCCGAGCGATTGGTAACCACAGACGCCTGATTCACGGCCTCTCAGCTCGCGGCTTTGTCTTCCCGCTTGCGGACCGTATGGTTTAAGAAGCGTTTACGAATACGAATGGACTTGGGAGTCACCTCGACCAGCTCGCTTGGTATGATCATCTCGAGGGCCTGCTCCAGACTCATTTGAACAGGGGGCACCAGACGGACGGTCTCGTCCGATCCGGAGGCGCGCATATTGGTCAATTTCTTGGTCTTGCCGGGGTTCACCACCAGGTCGAACTCCTTGGCGTTCAGGCCGATAACCTGGCCTCCATAGACCTTCACCCCCGGTCCCAGGAACAAGCTACCTCGTTCCTGTAGATTGCCCAGAGCGAAGCCAACCGTATCACAGGTGTCCTGGGCGATTAACACCCCGGTTTTCCGACGCTGCACCGGCCCCATATGGGGTCCGTAGTGAGAGAATACACTCGATAGAACGCCGGTACCCCGTGTGTCCGTAAGAAAGCGTGACCGGTACCCGATCAGCCCCCGGCTGGGCATTCCGAAACGGATATGCGCCATGCCGTCATCGAGAAGACGCATATCATCCATTCGTCCACCCCGTTCGGAGAGGACTTCAATCACTCCACCGCTATGCTCCTGCGGAACCTGTACGGTGACTTCTTCATAGGGCTCTTCCAGTTTCCCATCCGGCCCTTCGCGAGTAATCACTTCGGGAGGACCCACCTGTAGCTCAAACCCCTCACGCCGAAGAGTCTCGATAAATACGCCCAGATGAAGAACACCCCGCCCAGACACCTTGAACACATCGGGACTATCCATCTCTTCGATACGAAGGGACACATTATGCGCCCGTTCACGAAATAAGCGGTTCTTCAGGTGCCGACTTGTCACATATTCGCCCTCGTTACCCGCAAAAGGCGAATCATTGGCTCGAAAATGCATCGTGATGGTGGGGGGATCCACCTTTATGGCCGGGAGTGACTCCACCGTGCCTTCCGCACAAATGGTATCACCCACCGTAATGTCCGGGCCACCAGCGATGGCGATGATGTCCCCGGCCGTGGCTTCCTCAAGCTCCACTCGGCTAAGCCCCATAAAACCCATGAGATTGGAGACGCGGAACGGGCGCTGGGCCTCATCACCATGAACGGCTACAACGCGATCGCCCCGTCGCACCTGACCGCGATAGATGCGGCCAATGCCGATCGGGCCCAGGTACGGATCGTAGTCCAGCATGGCAATCTGTGCTTGAAACGCGGCATCAAACTCCACGACTGGAGCGGGCGCTCGATCCCTGATCACCTGAAATAAGGGGTCCAGATTTTCCCTGGGGTCCTCAAGCTCATGACATGCATAGCCTTCACGAGCCGATGCATAGACGACCGGGAAATCCAGCTGTTCCTCGGAAGCGCCAAGGGCGCAAAATAGGTCGAATACATCGTCGAGGGCCTGATTGGGTCGGGCTCCAGTACGATCGATCTTATTGATCACGACGATGGCCCCAAGCCCGAGTTCGAGCGCCTTGCTCAGCACAAACCGGGTTTGCGGCATGGGGCCTTCATTGGCATCGACAAGTAGTAAGGTCGAATCCACCATTCGCAGCACACGTTCGACTTCACCGCCGAAATCCGCGTGGCCGGGAGTATCCACCAGATTGATTCGTAGATCCTCGAAATCAATCGAGGTCGTCTTTGACAGGATGGTGATCCCCCGTTCGCGCTCCTGGTCCATGGAGTCCATTACCCGCTCGTCAACCTTCTGGTTTTCACGGAACACACCCGATTGACGCAATAATGCGTCCAATAAGGTGGTCTTTCCGTGATCGACGTGTGCTATCACGGCGATGTTGCGGATCTTGGTGTGGTCGATCATGAAAATGTTGCCCCAGGGGTAAACCGATTTCGCGGGGCGTAGCTACACCAAACGTCTGCGAATCACAAGCTAATGCGCCAATGGGCTGGCAATGCCGGGCTCAACGTACGAGGCGCGCACGAATCCGAAGCAGCAGATCTTCCACCACGAGAGTGGTATTTAACGGCCGGTAGAGAACCTCTTCGGCCTCCTGGACCCGGTCCATCAAGGCAACAAGGCCCCCGGCCCCAAGCTTTTGATGAAGAGAGCGGGCGCGACCTTCCTTTTGCGGCCAGGTCAACTCCGCCCCGGTGTACCCTTCTCCAACCAGTAGACCATCGCGCAAACCAAATCGTAATGCCCGAAAAAGACGGGCAAGATCACCCTCAGCCCCACTCCCCTGCTTTCGATGGTCGGCCGCGAATGCAGCGGCTATCTCCAATACCTCTCCCGGCGGAGTCGCCGTCTCTGGATTCAGGAGGTCCTCCAACCAGCGTTCGGAATCATCGACAAAGCCCTGTTTTGCCAATTCGACCGCAAACCCCAGCGATCCGCCACTTGCCGAAGCCACGATATGAGCCGAATCATCGCCAACCCCCATCCCCTTCAGAGCGTCCATCAGAACGCCCAATGGCAGGGGCTCAAAGGTCATGATCTGGCAACGGGAACGGATGGTGTCCAACAGGGCATGTAAGCGGTTTGTTGTCAGGATGAAAACATTGTATGGAGCCGGCTCCTCCAGGGTCTTCAAAAGTGCGTTGGCTGGGACCTCTCCTATGCGCGAAGCGTCCTGAATCAGAATCACTCGCCGGTTCGCCCGCAGTGGTGCATAACGCAACTTCCGAATCAGTTCCCGAACCTGCGCAATACCAATGGTCTGGCGATCTTCCGGGCGCTTCACGATTTCCAGATCGACGTGCTCGCCACGCTGCGAGCCCTGGCAAGACGGGCATTCGCCGCAAGCAATAGAGGAACTATCTGCGGACTCCAACATCGGTCGCTCGCAAAGAAGACTGGTCGCAAACCATTGCGCCATCTCGGCTTTGCCCACGCCCAACGGCCCGGAAAACAAATAGGCGTGATGGACTTTACCCCGCCGTATAGACTGGTCCAGGGTGCGGACAAGACGTGGATGACCAGGTGGTGGGCGCAATGCTATTTCTTGGTTGGCTGGAGCGGTCATATGCCCATCCAACACCGATGGTCAGCCCGGGTCAAGGGGTGTTTGACATGGCCCTCAAAGTACCGCCGTTAATGTCTTGAGTACCCTCGTTTAGGGACAAGGTGGCGTGAGATGCCGGAAGGCGGTATAGCAAGGATCCCGCAATCATTTCCAGGACGAGGGGATCGTGCCAGTACTGGTGTACAAGAACAACCGTGGGAAACGGACTGTGTTCCAGCTTACGCCCGATATATTTCCGATCTACATCGGTCGTGCCAAGGAAAGCACCATCCGCTTTACCAACGCCTCCATCTCTCGAGCCCATGCGGAACTCCATCTGGTAGATGACACCGTTGAGATACACGATCTTGGAAGTCGAAATGGGGTCTTTATCAACGGGGAAAAAGTCGCCAGCGATTCCGTCGGAGATCGGGACGTTATTCACTTTGGTGAGGTGCCCACGATCCTTCTCTTTGATGACGGCGAAGGCGCATCCATTCCCGACGAATTTCTCGACCCGACACCGGCAAAGCTCAGTGTTGCGGTCCGGCAACGGCGCAAAGAACTGCGAGCTGAAAAGGGTGCCAAAAGTCGCTCGCCACTTCCTGTTGCGGCCCCGCCCGAGCCTCCCGAGGCCCTGACC
>CAUZEG010000180.1:0-8372 GCA_963578775.1 Myxococcales bacterium | reverse complement strand
CAACCCAGGTCTACTAGAATTTATGTAAATAGACCTTAGTTGAATACCCCTTGCAGGAACATCTCCGAACCACCTTATGTCGATGTGGAGCAGTTTCTAGGCTTGTTGCGCTTTGAAATACGGGGAAAACTGATGGATTTGCCGAATGATGTACTGAATTTCAGGCAGTCGGCTTTTCCATATGAGAATCCATATTAAGGTGGGCGAACCAGCATACCAGCAAGACACGAGTTCGAGATCGCGGTCCCGATCGCGGCTGGGAGCCGTGGCTTGGCGACCCAGTGGCGTCCGCTGGACGCTGTGCAGTCTGCACGTCCTGACCCAAGTCTTTCGGGACTGGGTGATTGTACGCGACTACGGATAGCGAACATGTCCAGTACAGATGATCCTGGATGACTTCAGGTAGCCAGGACAGGCGCGTTGAGTACAATACCATCCGACCGCACAGCGCTTTGGGCCACAGATCTCCAGCGCCAACCACGTTCATTGAGGTTCGACCCCGGTTTCGGCAACTTGTACTCTCATAGCAGCTGGTACAAAAATCGGGGGACGGCACGACCGATCTTCCTCATGAGGTAGGATTCCCGCAGCCAAGGATGCCGCGCGAGAAACAGCAGGACGCCTATCTTTGTGAGATCGAGATCGACCCCAAGGAATATTACCCGCCTGATGTGTATCGAGACCCGGTCACGGAGTTCCCGGATCCGATAAAGGTCGACCCTAAGGGGTTCTGGGTGTCCGATGAGTAAAATATGCAAAGGGGTCGGCAACACATGCCGCAGATCGTTCCATGGTCGCTGCAAGGTGCCGTCCCGCTGAGAACCTCAATGGGCCTACTGCACGCAGCGCGATCAGATTCGGCTGATTAATGGTTGCGCCTTTATCCTCCAGAAGGAAGGAAACAGATGAATTCGATTCTCATTCGCAACGGTGTCGTCGTCGCCATGGATCCCGCTCGGACCATTACACATGGAGATGTCTACATTGAAGACGGCGTAATCCAAGAATTCCCCTCCAAACGCCAAAAAGCAGACGAAGTGATCGACGCCGCGGACAAGCTGGTTCTGCCCGGTTTTGTCCAAACCCACATTCACCTGAATCAGACTCTCTTTCGAGGGCTCAGCGAAGACCTGGTCGTCGAGGACTGGTTGCGGCTCCGCATATGGCCACTGGAACAAGCGCACGACGCCGAGTCATTGTACGACGCCGCGCGTTTGGGAATCGCCGAGATGATTCGCGGCGGCACCACCTGTGCGCTCACCAACGAGACTGTGCAGCACACCGACTCGGCCTTTGAAGCGATCATTGAGAGCGGATTCCGAGCTGTGGCCGGCAAGATGATGATGGACCGCTGGGAGGTCGGCACGGAGATGCTCGGTGAAACCACGGATGATTCCATGCGCGAAAGTATGCGTCTCTTGGAAAAGTACCACGGACGCGAGAACGGCCGCGTAAGTTATGCTTTTTGCCCGCGGGGAACCCGCAATATCACCGACGAGCTCTGGCGTGACGTGGTGCAGGCCGCCGATGAACATGGCATACTCATCCACTGCCATTGTGGGGACGGCAAGGCACAAACCGTGCGACTCTCTCAAGAGAGCCTTACCGAATTCCGTTATCTCGAAAGTGTGGGCGCACCCGGCCCCAATCTCGTCCTGGCGCACTGCATCTGGCTCGACGATGAAGAACTAGGTATGATGGCCGAATCGGATACAAAAGCCACACACTGTCCATCGGCCAATTTGAAGGTCGCTTCGGGCCTAGCGAAAGTGCCCGAAATGCTTGAGCTGGGCGTCAACGTATCGTTAGGCGCAGACGGCGCGCCCGCCAACAACAACCTCGACATGTTTATGGAGATGCGATTGGCGGGGCTCATCCACAAACCCAGGCTGGACGACGAACGCACCATGCCGGCCAGCACTGTACTGGAGATGGCGACCATCGGCGGTGCCCGTGCCCTGGGGATGGACGATAAGATCGGATCGATTGAAGCAGGGAAGCTCGCCGATGTTATCGTTGTTGAACGCGGCGGTTTACACAATCAACCGATGGACGAGTCCGATCCTATGACGCAGGTCGTTTATCAACTGCGATCCAGCGATGTGGACACCGTGATTGTCGATGGAAACATTTTGCTAAGGGACGGCGAGTTCGTGAATCTCGACGTGAACGAGCTGCGCTCAAGCGTCGCCTCGTCTGTGAAGCGCGTGATGAAACGGGCGAATCTGGCCGACCTCTAAGCGCCGCTGGAATGCGAACCTGGACGTCATTTCTTGATGATCCACGCGATAGCCTGCTTGTAACATAGACACTAGATACTTAAAGATCGTCATACCCCGCTGCTCTCGGGTTCAGGGCGATTTAATTTAGTATAGTACAATGAGCGTTAGAATTTAAAGGGACGTTCGGGTAAGAGTCCCGCAGTCTCTCTCAAGGGAATTTCTTGGCGCATATGGCGAGAGAGGAGGAGAGCGCCATTCAGGAAGAGTATGCAAAAGAGATAGATCCACATTGTCCAATTTTAAAGTAAAGAATAAGGATAGAAAAGATGAAATTTGACCTTCGCAATTTATTGGTCTTCGTGGCCATACTTTCACTCGCCCTCGCCTCCTGCCAGCCGGCTGCTGATGAGCCGGCCCCTGTGGAGGAGGTAGAAGAGGCGGCTCCGGCGGTGGAGGCAGTTGAAGAGGCGGCTCCGGCGGTGGAGGAAGTTGAAGAGCCGGCCCCTGTGGAGGAAGTTGAAGAGGCGGCTCCACCTGAAGAAGCGGAGCCCGTAACACTTCGCTTTATGTTCCCCGAGGGCGCTGGCCGCGGACCTGGCTTTGAGTCCGCCATCGCCGCCTACGAAGCACTAAACCCTAACGTCACCATCGAGACCGAATCAGTTCCGTATGGAGAATACTTCGGTCTACTGCCAGTCCAGTTCGCCGGCGACAGCCCAGCTGACGTTGCGATGATCGACAGCTCGGGAGTCATCTCTTACGCGTACAACGAGGCTATTGTGCCTCTCGACGACCAGTTTACGCAGTCCGATGTGGACGATTTCCTGCCCAGCCTAGTCGAGCAAGCAACCTACGACGGGCAGATGCACGCCGCGCCGTTCTTCATTTCTACTCAGGGTGTGTTCTACAACGCCGACATGTTCGAGGCCGCTGGAATCGAGGCTCCGACATCGGTCGAGGATGCTTGGACGTGGCCAGAGTTTGTTGAGAATATATCGCAGGTCAAAGAGAACGCGGAGAGCGATGGTAGCGAGGTCTGGGGGCTCGTGTATCTATCAAATCCGCCCGGCGGGACGTCATGGTCGCTGCCTGTGATCCGTAGCAATGGCGAACTGGGTTCAAACACGTTCATGGCCCTATCTCCTGATGGAACAGAAGTATCGGGGTATCTGGATACGCCTGAAGCTATGGAAGCTTATCAAGTCTGGCAAGACCTGTTTGTGAAACACGGCTTGGTGCCGCAGTCGGATGTCCCCGACGCCTTTGGAACTGGCCAGGCCGCAACGATGATCTCCTTCTCGGCTTGGGGCGGCGTGCTGGACAACGTCTTCCCAGACCTGAACTGGGGTCTGATGCCCATCCCCTATCTCGAAACGCCCATCGTCCACGCCAGCCACTTTATGCCGACCGTTGCGGCGAAAAGCGAAAACCAGGAACAGGCAAAGGACTTCGTCCGGTTTTTATCCAGCCGAGACGGCTTCCTGGCTTACTTCGAGGTTACGAGCGACATGCCCGCGCGCGTGTCCCTGCTCAATGAGCTGGAAGCGTTCCAGCAACTGCCCTTAAGTATATTCAAAGATGAGTTGCTTACGGTAGCCTATCCTGCGCCTGGCGGCCCCGGTGGCGCGATTTACGGCGATCTTGTCGGCAATTTGATGGTAGACATCGCAAAGGGAGCTGACATAGATTCGGCAGTGAAGGCGACAGTAAGCGAGCTCGATGCCCAGCTAGCTCAGTTCAAGTAGTAGTCCCTGGCTCATGTAAACGCTACATCCTATTGCCACTCCTGGTTTGTTTCGGGAGTGGCAATTTGGTTAATCCATGTTATGCCGTGCTTGTGTAGCCCCGGGACAAATGTCGGAATTTGCCGGACGTAAAAATATGCAACTCAAGAGACCCAGCCCGCGAGCGAGCGAGCGATACCGCTCCGCGCTAATAATGAGCCTGCCGGCCCTCATCGGCCTCGCCATCTTCTGGTTCTTACCTATGTTCCAGGCCATAAACCTGGGCTTTCGCGATTTCAACATGATATCGGGACGCCAAACTTGGGCTGGTATCGAGAATTATCTGACTGCGGCCAGCGACCCGCTGCTCAGGCTCACTTTTGGCAATACCATTTTGTATTTTTTGTTGGAGGTCCCAATTCAAATGGCGCTGGCCCTCGGGCTGGCGCTGCTGGTGCAGCGTAGCTTGGCCTGGCTTCGTACAATCATATTGATTCCAACAATCACTTCAATGGTGGTGGTAAGTGTGATATGGGGGTTGATGTACCACCCGAACAGTGGGTTGATCAACAGCCTGTTGCAGAGCATCGGCTTGCCCCCGCAGCCGTTCCTCATCAGCTCGCAGCAGGCGATGCCCTCGATTGCCCTGCTTATGGTCTGGAAAAACGTCGGCTTCAGCATGCTTTTTTTTCTGGCCGGCTTGGTGGGTATTCCGCGAGATTACTATGAGGCGGCCGCCACAGACGGCGCGAACGGCGTACAGCTTTTTCGCTACATAACCCTTCCACTGCTACGGGGCACCATCGTATTCTTGCTCATCACAAATACCGTCACCGCGTTCAAGGTTTTCACGCCCATCTTTTTAATCACCAAGGGAGGCCCCGTCAACGCGACTCGGGTGGTCGTGCTCTACATATTTGAGAACGCCTTTCGCTTCAACAAGATGGGGTATGCCTCTGCGATATCCGTCTTGCTTGCGCTCTTCTTGCTGATCGTAAGCGTCTACTCTCTGCGCACATCCAGGGCAAGTTAATCAACCACAATGCGAGCCTTCCGACTCTCGGACGTTCAAGAATGAGCGATCGGATTTCTGATCGGCTATCCCTGGCGCGCGCAGGCGCCTGCGCCCTGATCCGGTCAGCTGGATTGATCTTGGTCGTACTTTTCTTTATCTTGCCTTACCTGTGGATGGCGGGCTCGGCCTTTCGGCCGCGTGAAGAGATATTCAGTTACATCAACCCACTTTCATGGCGAACCTTCATTCCAGTAGAACCGACGCTTGATAACTTTCGCCATCTTTTTTTTGAGCTCAACTTCGGTCGGGCGCTTGCCAACAGTTTGTTCATAGCGGGCGTCACCGTGATCATCACTTTACTGATATGCAGCATGCTCGCCTTCGCCCTCGCCCGAATCGACTTTCGCGGGCGCGAAGTCGTGTTCGTGATCGTCCTCTCCACAATCCTAATTCCGTTTGAGACCATTATGGTCTCGATGTTCTTGACCATTCAGCGTTTAGGGCTGTTCGATACCTATGCGGGTATCTTCCTGCCGTGGGTTGCTGACGCCTTTATCATCTTCCTGTTAAGGCAACATTTCAAAGAGATGCCTGACGAGCTGCAGGACGCTGCCATCGTGGACGGCTGTTCACTTTTCCGCGTGTACTGGAATGTGATGCTTCCGAATATACGGCCTGCGCTCATCAGTGCCGCCTTTATCAAATTTGTGTTCTCATGGGACGCGTTCATCTGGCCCCTTATCGTCACCCGTGACCCAGGAAAAATGGTGGTTCAATTGGCCATTTCTCGCCTCTTCACGGACCAAAATGTCTTATGGGAGCTCATCTTCGCGGGTTCATTCATTGGCACCATACCTCTTGTGGTGCTCTTCCTTATCCTACAGCGCTACTACATAGAAGGAGTGGTTACCAGCGGATTGAAGGGATAGCCAGCAATGAATATCGTCTTGATCATCTCAGACACGTTTCGAAGCGACCACGTCGGTTGTTATGGGAATGATTGGATTCGCACGCCTAACTTGGACCGTCTGGCTAGAAAGGCGATCACCTTTGATCGGGCGTATGCGGCCTCCTTCCCGACGGTCCCGGCCCGGGCGGATCTGCTTACAGGAAAATTCACGTTCACCTATCGCGGCTGGCAGCCTCTGTCACAGGAGGAGATCACGCTACCGCAACTGCTTACTGAAGCGGGCTACACTACGATGGGCATCGTTGATACGCCCTTCTACATGAGAAATGGATACGGTTATGACCGCGGGTTCGAGGACTTCCTCTATATTTCAGGTCAAGCCCCGGGACCCGGGCGGGACGATTCGATCTACCAAAGGCGCTACGAAGAGGACCACTTTGCGCCCATGACGATGAGCGCGGCCGAGCGATGGCTGGAACGCCACGCGGACGAGAGGTTTTTCCTTCTGGTGGACACCTGGGATCCGCATGAACCGTGGGACCCTCCGAGCCATTATGTAAAGATGTATTGGAAAGACCACGATGAGCATCCTGCCCCGTATCCCAGTTATTGGGATTGGAAAGAAGCGGGCCTGAGCAGGGAACATGTTCGTAGAGCACACGCCCACTATTGTGGCCAGGTAACCATGGTGGATCGCTGGATCGGCAGGCTACTTGAGAAGATGGAAATCCTGGGCCTAATGGAAAATACGGCCGTCATTTTTGCTTCTGACCATGGTTTCTACTTTGGAGAACACGGAATGTTCGGAAAGGGGATGGTCCGGAATGAGCCCGGCGCGAAGGCCTTCCAGGGGAAGTGGTATCGCTCGCCTTTGTATGAAGAGGTTACAAGGATCCCGCTGCTAATCTATTTGCCGGGTGTGGAACCTGCGAGGGTAGACGCCCTGGTTGCTTTTCCTGATCTTATGCCAACGATCATGGAGTTGGCCGGTCTTGAGAGACCCGAATTTGTACAAGCCGTATCTGTAATGCCCCTGATCCGGGGGAAGCGCAGCAAGCAGCATGATTTGATCGTAACTTCCTGGCCTTTGTATAACGTAGGTCAGCAAATACGGGTGGTCGATGACTTCGAAAGGAGGCTCGAGGAGCCCCTGCCCAGCACAGTTTCTGACGGAGAATGGAGCCTGATCTACGCCACGAGCGGAGAGCCTGTTGAGTTGTATCACACACTCTCGGATCCAGAACAACGGGAGAATTTGGCGGATACCAATGAAGCAAAGGCACGGGAGCTGCACAAGAAGTTTACGAACTTCCTGGAGGAAATGGGGACGGACGAAGTTTTTTTGACCCCTCGCAAGCGCATCTATTAGCTGAACTGGGCGGGTTCTGCGACTGCTAAAAAGGGTTTGCAATTGATCAATGAGGGACAGGTTCATCCATGATACTCATAACCAACGTCACGGCGGTGACGGTCGATACGCAGCGGCGCATCGTCACCGACGCCGCGATCCTCGTCGAGGACGAAAGCATCGCCGAGATCGGCAAAGCCGCCGACCTGATGCCCCGTCACTCTGACGCCGAGCAGCTGGACGGCCTAGGCATGCTGGCCCTGCCCGGGCTGATCGACGCCCACGCCCACTCGGATCAAGCCCTGCTGCGGGGCGCCGCCGACGACCTGCCGTGGCGACCGTATTTGCAGGAAGTCATCTGGCCGCTGCTGGGGCAGCGCACCCCGGAAGATGCCCTGATCGGCCTGAAGCTGTGCATGCTGGAGATGATCAAGTCCGGCACGACCTGCTTTGTGGAGCCAAACTTCTCCAATCGGTACGACCTCGACGCTATGGCGGGGGCGGTAGTGGATATGGGGATGCGTGCAGTGCTGGCAAAGTTTGTTTTGCCGCAGCTTGAGTTCGATCAGCGCGCGAGTGCGGCCGACAAAGGATTGATAGAGACGGAGGAAGAGTCCCTGGCCGACGCCGTGCGTGGAATCCAGGCCTGGCATGGTGCGGCCGGTGGCCGGCTGCAGGTCTGGTTTGGCCCTCTGATGCCGCGGGAGACAGCGCCTGCCAGTTCGCCCGACTTCTACCGCAAGGTCTCGCGGTTGGCGGCGGCGCATGACACCGGGATTACATATCACTGGGGGGCTGAAGTGGAGGATATGACGTTCATACGCGACGAGTTTGGCATGCTTCCGGCTGAGTTCGCCCAGCGCTACGACCTGGTGGGGCCCAACGTACTGCTCATTAACGGATGTTGGTTCAACGAGGAGGAAATTCAGATCCTGGCTGATACTGATACCCGCCTCGTCCACAGCCCCTCGGCCAACATGAAGATGGCGACAGGTATCGCCAAAGTGCCACAGATGCGGGCGGGCGGTGTGACGGTCGCATTGGGCTGCGATGCCGGGGCCAACAACAACTGCCACGACATGATCCGCGAGATGAAGGCAGCCTCGCTGCTGCACAATGTGACGATGATGGACCCCACGACGCTGACGGCCGA
>CAUZEG010000179.1:0-8583 GCA_963578775.1 Myxococcales bacterium | reverse complement strand
CATAAACAGGTTCCCATATTGGACCCAGGATAGATTTGATAGTGGATGCTGGTCAACCAGCGACCAGATGGGCTATGGCTTCAGGAAGAATGCGTGTGCTAGCCAAGGGAGCAGGCATATGTTGCGAAAAATAATCAGCGGTGGACAAACGGGGGTGGATCGGGCTGCTTTAGATGTGGCACTGGCCATGAATTTCCCATGTGGTGGAAGTTGTCCCAGAGGCCGGCTTGCGGAGGATGGCCCGATTGCCGCCCGGTATCCATTGGACGAGCTTCCATCGCGAGACTACTCGCGACGCACATTCCAGAATGTGGTCGATGCGGATGGGACACTGATCATAACCTGCATGGAAGTGTCGGGAGGTACGGCCTATACCGTACGATGCGCTCGGGACCGTGGTAAACCCGTCCTCATTATCGACCCTACGAGGGTGGATGCTCCAGAACAAGTGGTCGAATGGCTTCGAACGCAGCAGGTCGAGACCTTGAATGTGGCGGGGCCCCGGGCCAGTAAAGACGCCCAGATCCATGATTTGAGTCGCCAGCTGCTCGAGACGGTGCTGCGAATGATTCACCCGTCTCCGTAGATGGCCACCAGTTTGCCGGTTGTCTGGGTATTTTGTGGGGAAATCAGCCCCAGGATTTCTTGGGCGATTTCTTCGACCGTCGGCCAGGTAGAAAAATCGGCGTCGGGCATGGCCTGTCGGTTGGCAGGGGTATCGATGACCGACGGTAGGATCGCGTTGACCCATATAGATTCGGAGCGCAGCTCGTCAGCCAGGCATCGGGTCATAGAAGCGACGGCGTCCTTGGCTGTGGTATAGGCGATCATACCGCCCACCGGGTATTCCACGGTTCGGGCCGCGATGTTGACGATTCGTCCGCCTTTGCCGCTTTCTCGGATACGATTTGTCGCTTCCCGACAACATAGAAACGCAGTTGTCGCGTTCTTTTGGAAAATATCCTGAAATGTCTCCAGGGTCGTATCCCCGATAGCCGCCATCGAAAAGCCACCGGCGACATGTATCGATGCCCACAAGGAGTCCAGCTCCCCATAAAACTGGACGACGTCATCTTCACAGCAGAGATCGATATTTGGCACCAGTCGGATTCTGGGGTGGTCGCCCCAGGGAGGTGTTAGAGTAGGGCGGGAGCTGGGAACGGTGCATATGGCGCCGGCTTCGACCATCGCTAGCACGACGGCGCGCCCTAGAGCACCCGTACCGCCGGTCACGACGATATGTCGATCTTCAAGATGTTTTGGGGAAGCGGATGCCAATTCTTTATGGTTCACCGTGGCACAAAGCGATTCAAGAATGCGAATGTATCACGCCAGCATTGGCGTGCGGCCTTTCGCCACATCATGGCGTGAAACGCATGGACTTCCCCCTCGTAAAAGGCGGTCTGGTTGGGGACACCATGTGCGTCGAGGGCCTTTCCCAGGCGTCGAGTATCGTCCAAAAGGGGATCGCGCGTTCCTACAGGGATAAAGAAGGGTGGTAGGGGGCGTTCGGGTTGAAGATTCTCCTCGATGACCACCAGAGGATCGGCCAGCGGATGAGTGCCTGGGGCACATTCCGGATTGGGGAGGTAGGCTTCTGTTGTGCTAACAACACGATCTTTGATCCAAGTCGGCAGTTTTTCGCTTTGCACCAGCCGTTCCGGATTGGATACCTGTAGCATTCCACAGGCCGGTACGACGGCACGGATTTGCGGATTGGCATCGAAGATCGTTCGGGCCCAGGGTTCGGGCTGGGGATAGGACGCGGCCATGGCCAGGGATGTGACCAGGTTGCCCCCGGCTGATTCACCGGCCAACACCAGGCGACTGGGATCACCACCATATTTTGATGCATTCTGTATCACCCAGGCCAGGGCATGACAGGCATCTTCGATTGCGGCGGGAAATTTATGTTGGGGGGCAAGTCGATAGTTGATGTTGAACACCACGTAATCGTCGCGACCGTAGGCGAGGGTTATAACCCAGTGGCTCTCCTTGGAGAGCATCCGGAAGGCGCCACCATGGATATACAGAACCACCGGCAATGGTCCCTTACGTTTGATGGGACGTGTGATATCCAGCTTATGATACTGCTTTCCCGTGTTCCGGTAGGAGATATTTCGAATCCGTTCGAGTCCGTGAACCCGTGGATAGGTAAAGGGCGCGATTCCAGTCGATCGGGTCAAGGATGTCAGGACCGTCTTCAGCATGAGGCCGCCGAGTCGTTTACGAACCGGCACCCACAGATTGTCCCGAAGGATATGAGAGGCCCCTCTATCATGGTTCTGGTTCCGACCGGGCGTATCGGCGTTTTTTTCGTTCTGGCTCATACGTTCTCAGAGTGTTCGGTTATAAGGCGTTGTACAATGGATACGTCGGCTGCCGGCATGGGGTACTCGTTCAACCGCTGGATGTGTATCCACTCCATGGCCTGGTTTTCCTGCGGAATGGGCCTACCGGTCAAGCGGATTTCGTAAAACAGGATTAATACGGTCTTTTCGGGGTATGCGTGATAGGCGAATCCATAGGCCCTGATGTCGGAACAACCGACCCCGAGCTCTTCAAGCCATTCACGTTGCAACGCCTGCTCCGGATCCTCTCCCTCTCGGATCTTTCCACCGGGAAACTCCCACTGCCCGGCGAGATGGGAGCCAGTGGGTCGTTGCGTGAGGAGAATCCTGTCTTCTTGTCTGGCGATACCGGCGACAACCAGGACTAATGAAGCCATGGCCCCCGTCCTCCGTCGACCACGTTAAACTTTCGTTTCTTCTTTTTCTTCTTTCCCATGATCCGCAGTAATCCACGTCCAAACAACCCGCTCACACTGCTTTTGAGGCGTGATAGACGCCAATTTCCGGAGATGAGGAGGTAGGCGGTCAGCATCCCCCCCCAATGGGCGGCGATCGCCACATCACTATCCGAACTCAAAAAGACCAGCAGATCGATGGCGATGGTCAGCCAGACGATATACCGGCCAGCGATGGGTAAGACGAAAAAGAGAAGAACTTCCTGGTTTGGAAAGCGCATGCCGAAGGCTACGATCAGCCCCAACATGGCTCCTGATGAGCCGATAACAATCGTTCCAAAGTCCGTTGGTGAAAGCCAACTGAAGAAAGTCTGCACGACTCCAGCTCCGATTCCACACAGCACAAAGAAGCGTACAAAGTCTTTCAGTCCCCAACTTCGTTCAAATAGCGGGCCGAAGAAAAACAGGATCAGCAGGTTGAATAGGAGGTGGCTCAAACCCACATCGTGGAACCACATATAGGTACCGACCTGCCATAATTTCCCGTCGAGAGGTCCTCCGTCCGGGCTATGGAGCCGCAGGTTTTCCAGGACCCATATAGCGGCATCCGCCCCAAAGATCTTCTTAGACACCACCATCAAGAACAGGATATGTGTTCCAAATAAGATGATGAGGAGAGTCCGCACAGCCTTACCCATGCGGGGCATCTGTGGTCGCATCTGGGAATTGAACCCGTTCACGCGGGCGTTTCCGGGTTGATGGAGGAAGCCGAAGCGATGGCGTCTACCGGCCCATCGCTCATCGGCAGTCCATCACGTTCATGGGGTTCGCCTCAAACCATTTGGCGCATGCATCGGTCATCACCGCTTTGTCGTTGACCGAATGACCGGCGTAGGCGCTACAGGCTTTCCCTGAGATGTCCGCACCGGTCGGATCGGTGCCAGCACCAGCCGCACATTGACCACAGCATGTCTCTTTGGAGGCCGCTGCAGCATCATTTGCCGGTTCGTCCGTCGCAGCGTTGTCGTCCGGTTTCGGTGCGGGCGGTGCGGGCTTATCGATCTTGATGGCTTCAGGCTGTTTCTTGGATGGCAGAAGTTCCACTCCAATATACTTATTGTTTTCAGATTGGGCCTTGAATTCGACCGTATACGGCCCGAAACCCAGTGGAAGCGTCAGGGTGGCAATGTCTCCGGCCTCCAGGGTTCGTTCGGTAACCTCGCGATTCAGACCGTCCTTTGCGTGTACTATGATAGCGGGGTCCCCAGGCGCACCCAGATGTTGGACTTCCCACAAAGAGCGCTCCATTTTGTCCCGTGGTGTCAGGACCTTCACGGTCTTTTTGGGTGGGATGGCGGTATATACGCCTCGTCCACCGGCACGAATTACCTCGGAACCGGGTTCGCGCACCGGAGCGGCCTTCAGAGAATTCAGACGAAGCCGATATTCTACGGGCTGATCGGTGGTACTTGCAGGGCGTACGATAAGCATGCCACGACGACCGGGCTTCATGATGGGCATGGTCATTCGACGATTTTCCCACGATGTGATGACCGGGCCTTCCACGGAAACCATTACCGGCATTTCCGTCGCTTGAATCACAACTCTATCCTGGCCTCGGGCGGGCTGGATGGTGCGAGTGAAACTCTGGTCCTGGCCATAGCGAGCCAGAATGGGCCGGGGCGGTGGCTCGGGTGCAGTGATCTTCGGTACATCGGAGTTGGTGCCGTCGGCACCGTCGGCGGGTGCGGTACAACCACCGGGTGCGGGCTTTACTTTCCAGGGCACCGCTTCATTGGAGATCGGGCCGTTGGATACGCAGAAACCGCGGGCCGTATATCCGGGAATAGCGATCAGGTTTCGTCCCGTTTGTGCTCCCAGATCGATGGGATTACTACGCCGGCCGCGTCCGTCATAGGAGCGAATCGAGATCGGATGCCGGGTTGTCCCGATAATCTCGAACGTGGCACCGATGCAGCTGTCTTCTTTGATATTTCGTTCGGGCAGTGCGACGCAATCACGGTCGCTGGGAAAGCTCAATACGCCTTCCGCTCCGGCTGCGAGATCCAGCGCATCAGCGGTAGAGGTTTCACCATTGGTCGGCTCGTGTTCTTCACCGTCGCGGCGGGGGGCGCCCTCTACATGGACGCGGATAGTCATCTTTTCCGTACCCTTTCGGATGCGACGAGGTGTCACATGGACAAGCCATTGGGGCATGTCCGGACCGGCCGCGATGCCGGTTACTTTGATTCCCTGGCCGAATTGTTCTTGCGAAATCGGGAGAACAACAGGGGGACCCGCGGGATCGGGCTCATCGCGATGGACGATGATCTTCCATTTAACGTAGGGTTTTCCGGCTACGCTGAATACCAGGGAGCCTGGGTCACTCATCTGCGGTAGGCGGAACCAGCGGTGACCTTCCGCCCGGTTAGCTGGGACTTCGATTTCAACGCGCTTATTACGAGCCAGTTCAATGGCGCTATCTGGCGTCAAACCTGGGACGTCCTCGGGAGTCGCGGCGGGCTCGTCGGGAGTCGCGGCTTCTTCTCCGTCCGGAGTTTGAGGGGCAGCCTGCACGTCTTTTGAAACCGTCGGGCGCTTCTTCGAACGTTTACAGCCAGGAGCCAGGAGCAGAGAGAGCCCCACCAACAGCATGAGCCAAAGGCTCCAGGAGGTTGGCGTGGTTCTGCGGTCAAGGCTCGAGCGCAGCGGGATGACGTTGGCGATGAGACCGGAACTATTTCGCATTTTCGTAAGTCCTCACGAGTTGGTCGGTGATGTCGAGAGAGGGCCGTACCCAGGCGACGGCACCAGCATGAATCACGACGTCGACGTTTTCTGTGTCGACAATCGTCCGAACCATGTTTTGGAGCTTTTGCAAGATGGGCCCGAAAAGGGCCTCCCGACGCTTGAGTAGAGCTGCTTGCATTTGTTGTTCAATTTTTTGGAGTTCATCGGCTCGTTGCATGGCTTCTTTGCGAAGAGAAGCTAAAGCGGCCGGAGTTTTCATATCGGCATTCTTGGCCGCCTGTTCCTGCCACTTCATGAACTCCATACCACGTTTTTCCAGTTCTTTCTTCTTACCGTTGAACTCGGTCTCCAATTTCTTGAGCGCGTTTTGGCCGGCTTTCGTCTGCGCCAGGGCGCGTTCAAAGTCGACCACCACCACCTTAGAGCCACTGGCCGCGAAGACCTGGGGAGTGATCAAGATAACAAAAATAAATGTCAGTAGAAATCGAATCGGTTGACGGTGGGACATGAAAAACTCCAACGGACTATAATCAACAATAAGCGGTTCAAATACCCGGGTGGGAAAAGTCGGATGATACGGCCTTATCAATAATTCTGGTCATCGTAAACATTAGAGAAGAGGGATTTTGCCAATAAATGCAGGGGACTGGAACTCAAAACTTGCATCCGGCACAACTTTCTTCTGCAATTACCGCTACTAGGCAGGCAATATTGCGGATATGAATGAGCTTTCCTATAACAGATAACGACAATGCTTATGCCCGAGGATTCGAAATTTCCATGAACTATTTTTTTCGGTCTGTCCGTTTCGTTGCGTTGATCGTGCTCGGCTTCGTGGTCCAGACTCCACCCACGTCCGTGCAGGCTTTCACCATCCAGCTCGAGGAAAACCAGCCTCTACGTTGGAATGCGACAACGGTTACCTACAAAGTATTTTCGGGTGGATCGGACGATATTTTCGATACAAGTGACGTGAACGCGGTGGACCAGGGATTCTCCGATTGGGCGAGTCCGAGCTGTACCTATATTGAGTTTCAGAATTCGGGGTCGACGAATAATCTTGGCAATACCGGGGTTGGTTGTCCGACCAATGGTGTAAATGAGGTTGTCTGGATCGAAAGTGGCTGTACGGGCACCTATCTTTGTGATCCGAGCCCTTGCTGGGGATTTGGCCCGTATGTTCTGGGGATCACGTCGCCAATTTTTTATCAGGATGGTCAGATCATCGAAGCCGACATCAGTTTCAATGGTTATCAACATACCTGGTCGACAACTGGCACGGTCGATCTATCAGGCTCCATTTTGGATGTTCTCAATGTAGCGGTCCATGAACAGGGCCATTTTCTTGGTCTCCAACACGTTCTTGGTGGCTTCGATCCGAACGATCCCCCCACAATGATGACCGTCGCCGACCCCTATCTCAAGACAGCAACGCTCTCGGATGATGAGTTGACCGGAGTATGTTTCCTTTATCCGAGTTCAGGTAGCTATTCTTGTAGCCAGGAGGAGGACTGCCCCTTCGTGATAGGTGAAGACTCGGCAGGAGAAGAGTATTACGAGGGAAAGATCCCCTGTGTGAATGGAACCTGCGATGGAATCACCAATCCACCGCCCGGAGATAACGTATTTGGCGAGGTTTGCGCCAGCGATTACGACTGCCTTAGTGAACTCGTATGTGCTGCGTCTGGAACCGGGGGAAAGATCTGTACCCAGGAGTGCATTCCAGCCCAGAATAATTGTCCGGCGAATTATTCCTGTGTTGCCTACTCCAACGCTCCGAATATAGGAGTCTGCTTGCCGGAGTCCGGTGCGAGTGGGTCGAAACAGCTCGGTGAGGCTTGCGAGTTCTCGGATGAGTGCATCTCGGGTCTATGTGTGGGATGGAGTGGTGAGTTGGGCTATGTTTGTTCCCAACCCTGTAATACCAATCTACCCGATTGTAATCCGGGCGAGGTCTGTTATCCGCTGGAGCAGGGTAGTAACTCGGGCGCCTGTTTCCCTGGAGAGGGTGGGGAAATGAAGGCCAATGGTGAGTATTGTGGATCAGCCAACGAATGCCAGAGTGGCTTATGTGTGGGCGATCCCCAGTCCGACGCCTACTACTGTCGCGGCGCCTGTAATCCCGACAGTGGGCAAGGCTGTCTGAGCACGGAGACTTGTTATCCCCTTTCCGGTGGTGGTGGAGCCTGTCTTCCCGGCTCGTCAGGGACCGGCAATGGAAAAGCAGTGGGGGCCGATTGTACCGATGCATCCGACTGCGAGTCCGGCAAATGCGTTGGTTTCCCGGAAGGGAATCAGGTGTGCACGGATGATTGCACGGGGCCTGAAAGTTGCCCCTGTGGAATGACCTGTGAGGAGACCAACCTCGGTACGATCTGTTACCCGGGCGAAAAGGTCGCCTGTGTTCCGGATGGCAATGCCTGTGCCGGGGATACCGAGTGCGTGTCGGGTACCTGTACTGCAGGGATCTGTGTGACAGCTTGTAATATCTACCAGCAGAACTGTCCGGCGGGGATGGCCTGCAGGCCCCTCTCCAATTCGGGGGATGGTGCGTGTGAACCCCGCGGTAGCCAGTTGCCCGGTGCCAGCTGTACCGAGCATGGCCAGTGCACCACCTTATTCTGTGCCAATCTGGATGGAGGAGCCGCTTGTGCGATCCCCTGCGATCCCAATGCTACCTCCATTTGTGGTCTCGGATCGAAGTGTGTTGCTGCGGGGGGCTTTGGAGCGTGTGTACCGGACAACACTGGACCTGGCCTTGATAATGGTGCAGGCGGAGATGTGCCAGCTACGGGGAACGATACCGGTGGTCCCATTATCCACAATCCGCCCAGCAGCGGATCGAGTAGCGGCTGTACCAGTAGCCCCAATCCACTCCATAATCCGATCGGCTTGGCTTTGATCTGGCTCGGCGGTATTTGTCTTTTCCGGAGGCGTAGGACCGATCCCGCGTACTTCCAGAATCATCAGTAAAAGTAGGTGGTTGGTGTACCTTCCCCTTTGACCCGAGGGATATGCTATTCTAGAATAAGCGTGAACTGAGGTTTTCAGTGTTACATTTGAACAGAAAGACAGAATATGCGCTT
>CAUZEG010000178.1:0-8644 GCA_963578775.1 Myxococcales bacterium | reverse complement strand
AATGGAAACGACTCCTATATCGTCACCTGTGGCGGACCGATTGTTGTAGATGTCTTTGGCAACCCCACTGTGGATCCCGGTTCGGGTGGTTGGGATGTCAATGGTGTCGGCACCAAGGATCAGACCTTACGCCGCAAATGCGAAATCACCTCCGGAGATACCAATGGGGACGATGTCTTCGATCCATCCGTTGAGTGGATGAGCTATGATGCCAATACGGTGGACGGATTGGGTACGCACTGTCCGTAATCACGTATTTCAACTGCGACGAAGCCGGCTTTGCGCCGGCTTCGTTGTTTTTGGCCTGATAGAACTCTACCAGGTCGCTTCGTATACCCCGCCACCAACGGTGCCTGCGTAGACTGCACCGCTGAATGGGTCAATGGCGATCGAACGTAGATAGGTCGGGTTCAGCCCGAGGGAGAGTTCATGCCAGTCGTCTCCGCCGTCTATGGAGACATAGAATCCCTCTTCTGTTCCCAGATAGACACGGTTCGGAGATTGGAGATCGAAACGAATCGCCCGAACGTTGAGAGTAGCGGGCCCTTTGGAAGCCAATTGCCAGGAGACACCACCATCGTGGGTCCAGAAGATCCCCTGGTCTTTCGAAAGAACGACCACATGGTTCGGATCGGTAGGACTCACAGCAAGCTTGGTGACGATCCATGGCAGGCCCGAACCCGCCACTGTCCAGGTCTGGCCTGAATTCTCGGATTTATATAGGTGAGAGCCGTCGTTGATTCCTACGTATATGGTGGAGGGCACGGCCTCACAAATATCAGCGTCCATTATGGCCGGGGGTAGAGTTCCACTGACGTCTTGCCAGCTCCCTCCGCCGTTATTGCTGCGAAACATGCCGTTCATCGCACAAGCCGCATATATCTGGTCGGGATTTTGTGGATTGATGAATAGTCGAAACGGAGACAGGGCTTCGAGTCCATGTACACCAAAGGTACTTCCACCATTTTGGCTCAAATACAGTTTGCCTCCGGCCGCGACGAAGACCCGTAATGGATTGTCGGCGTCGACGGCGATATCGAAAATCGTTGTTGGACATTCCAACCCGTTGGATGAATTGGACCACTCGCCATTACTTTGCCGGAACAGACATTGATTGACGGTTCCAGCAAATACATCCCCGCCGGGCACGGTGGCCAGAGCCGAGATGGAGGAGGCTACGAGTCCCTGGTTGGTGACCTCGAAGGTGCCCCCGGCATTTTCAGTCCGCCAGGCCCCATCGCCCACGACAAGTATTGAATCTGTATTATCTGGATGAATGCTTAGCGCCTTTACACTCGCCTGCTCTAAGAGGGCTGTCGCGGCCCAGGTTAGACCACCGTTTACGCTTTTCAATAACGCCTCATGTCCGAGGCCCACGGGCCCCTGATCCGCCGTAGCGTAGAGGATTGTGCTGTCTTCTGGATCGGCGACGAGTTGGTATATTTCACCTGTCGCGTTGTCGTTTACAATCGTCCACGTCGCGCCCGAATCTGTGCTCTTTATAATCTTGGCATTGCCTGTGAAAAAGCCATAGTCGGCCGCTAGAATTGTGCCCGTTTCTTCATTGTACACGAACGAGGGGACAGAGGAGGGAGTGGGAAATCCACCAGGGGCGGGATGCACCTGCGTGAAATTAGTTCCACCGTCTGTCGAACGAAAGATCCCATTCGCAAAGGTTCCTACGAGAATTATATTGCCTCCGTCGAGGTCGAGAATGGCCTGGGGACTGAGATTGCTACCAAGGTCCTGCCAGGACTCGCCACCATTGGTACTACGATAGATCTCGCCCGCTCCGGTATAGATGCGGTCGCCGCTGATATGAATGCAGCGGATCCCACCCCATGTGCTGATATCGCCGATACCTGCGATCGAATAGGTCCAACTCTCGGCTCCATCGGTACTTATGAAGATACCGCCATCCGTGCCGGCGTATAGGGTATTCGTGAGTGGGTCGATAGCAAGAGCTCGAACCACGTCCGAAAACATTCCAGAGTTGGCCTGATGCCATGTAAGTCCGTTATCGGTGCTTCGATAGATACCTCCATAGGTACCCAGATATATTCGGTCTGGATCGATACTACCGCGGACAATAGCATTTACCGTACCGACTCCGGGACCACTCGCGCTGGTCCAGCTGGACATAATATGCGCGGTAACTGGTACCTCCGTGGTAGAGGTGTCATCGGCTATGATCGTAAGTTGCCCCATATGAATTCCTGGTTCCAGCGTCGACGCGTCGATGGTTACGCTCACAGACGTGGGTGCCATTCCGGCCGATTCGTTGACTTGTAGCCAGTCTTCACTGGTTTCGATGGCGTAGCCCATCGGACCGTCTGACAGTTCTATTTCCACAGTGCGTCCCTCGGAGATCCCACCAGTCTGCGCTGCCATATCGAGCATCGAGGGCGTGGCTGAAACATTATATACGGGTGGCACATCGGCTCCGGTCTCGTCCGACCCTCCCAGATCCGAGAGGATGTCCTCTTCCAGATCGTTGTCGGCAATGTCCTGGGCGTCGTTGAGGTCGGTGTCGGAAGCCTCTGTGGCGTCGGACACATCGGTGCCGTTATCGTCGTTTGTGCCCAGATCCTCGGTGTCCACCACATCCCCAATGTCGCAAACACAGGCATCAAAGGTACCCGCCTCGTTGCAGAGTTGGGTGCCGACCCCTTCCTGTGGACAGGGACATGATATCAGATTGCCGGGTACGCAGGTCTTTGCGCTATCGCCTCCACCGCAGCCCCCGAGTAGACCACTCGCAAAGACAAAAACAGCAATTTGCAAAGACAATTTCATCACTTGGTACCTCCAGCCCAGATCTGGGGCCGACTATCCTACGAAGGAACGCACGTCAATGGGAATTCAATACAAGATCTGGGAGCCGATTAGAAATCAGACCTGCGATTTCCACCCTTATTCGAGGGGGTGCCATCCTTGTCCCAGGTCTTCCACGGACCATCTGGGATACCATCTAAATAGGCACCTTCTGCTCGTTTGGTTCCGTATTCATCCCAGGTCAGCCAGACCCCGTTTTTCTTATCGTCCACATAGGGGCCGACTGCACGTTTGTTGCCTTCGGGATCAAAGGCTATCCACGAACCGCTTCGTTGCCCGTTACGATAGGGGCCCTGTCGGTGGACGCGCCCATTATCGTGCAAAAGAGTCCAATCTCCGTCGCGCAGATCATCCAGGTAGGGCCCGGCCGATTTCTTGGTTCCGTTCCCATAGGAATGAACCCAATTACCGTGCTTCTTCCCCGTTTTGTAGCTGCCCTGGGCTTCGGGAGTTCCGTTTGGAAAGTAGGTGATCCATGGTCCGTCGCGTTTTCCCGCCAGGTAGCTACCTTCGGCTTTCATTCGCCCATTGGGGAAAAAGATGGTCCACGAACCGCTACGTTTATTGCTGCTGTATTCGCCTTTCGCGTGGATATTCTTATTGGCGTAGTAGATGGTCCAGATCCCGTTCCGTACCCCACCATCAAACAGGCCTTCCGAATAACGGGAACCGTCGGCATCCCAGATGATCCAGGTCCCCACCTGTACATCCTCTTCATAGACCCCCTTTGTGCTCGATGCGCCTGCATCGCTCCAGGTCTTGAACGCACCATGCCTCTTCCCCTTACGGTAGGGGCCTTCTTCCTGCTTTTGGCCATTCGGGTACCAGACGGTCCAGGTCCCCTCTTTCAAGTCTTTCTGGTAGGGACCTTGTGCCAGCTTGGCTCCATCCGGATTCCATGTGGTCCAGACCCCGCGCCGTACACCCAACCGAAAACGGCCCTCATCATAGCGGGTACCGATACTGTTCCAGATGGTCCACAGGCCATGGGGTTTACCATCCTTATAGAGCCCCCGTTCCCGGCCATCATCGGGGCCGTCGACGTTTTCTGGGCCTTTCTTTTCCGGCGCCGATTGCGGATCTTTCTCGGCGGCCTGTTTTTTGTTCCCCGCGTTCGGCTGGGGTGGGCTTTTCCTGGAGCGGGTGCACCCCAATGCCAACAGCAGAATCAGAATTCCCAGTCCAATGCGTTTCATGCTGCGGGATTCTAGCGGTTGTGGGCCCAACTGACCAGTTCCGGAAATGGAACCACGGCGTTCGGGGCTCTACCGGAAACACGCCCAGACGTATGCGTCTAGTACAAAGAGGTTGGCATTCTGTGGCGGGGAATGGTATGAGCCCCGCCTCGGTATCAACATCGATTTCCCCATTTATATCCAGCGCGAGTTCGGAGGCTCGAAGTATATGAAACTTTCACGACTTTTTATTGGTTCAATCTGTATATGTCTGACTTTGGCCCTTGGTTGTGGCGGTGGTGACGATGGTCCCACAAACATCACACCCGATACCGGGACTACGACTGATACCGGCACGGTCCAGGACGAAGGTGGTACCCCCGATACGGGCACCGGCGTGGACACCAACCCGCCCCCACAGGACACGGGTCCTGCACCGGGTGAAGCGTGTCTTACAAACACAGATGACGCGCTCCTTCAGAGCGGTCAATTGACGGAGATTCTCGATGGATGTGCTGCTACCTGCACGGCCGACGAGGCCTGCCTTAGCACATGTCTGAACACCGGTGGTTTCACTCCGGATTGTTCCGACTGTATCGGCGCGTTCTACGCATGTAGCGTAAATAACTGCGAAGTATGTGAGGGTGGCATTGATGGTTCCCTCTGCCTGGGCTGCTTGCATGAGCAGGGCTGTGCGTCCTCTCTTGAGAGTTGTGGTGGGCTGATTGTTCCCGATCCCCCCGAGATCGGTGGTGGTGTGAACCATGAGGGCTTCACCGAGGTTCCCTGTCCCGCAGATCTGCACCTGGTCGACGAGCTCGAGCCCAACGATCAGGGCGATCTTGCCAATGCGTTTGAGATCCCCGAAGGCGCGGTTGGATTCTGCATTCGTGGTGGTCTCCTCTGTGCCAATGATGGAAATTCCTACCTGAACGATCTGGACTTCTTCACCTTCACCTCACCCGTCGGCGGCAATGCGGACTTTTCGATGGATTGGGCGGAGAACGGTGATATGGACTTTATTTTATCCGACAGCGCATCGGAGTTACTTTCCTTTGTGGATGGCATGGGTACGTCCGAGGTTGGATCCGCCACCCTGGTACAAGGAAGTAGCTACTCCCTTCGTCTCGGGTGTTGGACCGGTACCGATGGGGCCTATGCCCTGTGGGCCCGTTGGGGTGAAACTACCGATCCCCCGGAATGCACGCCCGTTTGTGATGGCAAGGAATGTGGCGATGACGGTTGCGAGGGTGTCTGCGGTATCTGTGATGAAGGTGAACTCTGTGGCATGGACGGTCTATGCTCCGTAGGAGATCCGGGCCCTCCCTGATAGTACGCCCGTTTAGCGAATACGTCGGTTCGATTGGGTCGTTCGATCCCTGTTGAAACCGGTTAATTCTGAAGCCCGCATACGTAGACGAGACCGTCGCCGTATGCGGGCTTCGTTTTTTTTGTATGCGATCCGTTGGACTTTGTTCCCAGGGATGATGATAATCGGGACAGTTCAAGCGAATCTGTGGAATAGGGCATGATCGGATCTGGCCGACGAACTATACTCTTCCTGGCGGTCGTTTTGCTGGTGCCATTTGTGGCGCTGGCAGACACCTGGCTACCCGTCGATGAGGGTCTGGAAACCCGCTATACGATGGGGCTGGAAAAAACCGAGCTTCAGCCTGGCGAGGTGACAACGCTGACCGTTGGCTTCCAGGTGCAGGACGGCTGGTATATTGAAGGCCCAACATCCGAGAACGCTGCCTTGCGGCTGCAGTCGAGCAATGATGCGGTGATTCAGATCCTGGGTCCACCCTCTGGCCCGGCCGGTACTCGTGTCTATGATGAATTGCTGGAAAAGAATCTGGTCAAACATACCGGCGAGGTGCGCTTCACACAGCGTGTTCGCGCCCATCCTGCTGCGAAGGCCGGCCGCTATGATGTCGAGCTACGGGTCTTTGGACAAACCTGCAATATAGGTAACTGTCGCAAGCTGCGGAAGGTGGTTTTAAAGACATCTCTGGCTGTCGCTGGAGAGCCTATACCGGTCGATCCGGCCGACGAGGCCTTGTTGGCGGGGACGGCTACAAACCCCGATGATGGCAGCGAACCGGTGGGCTCGAGGATGGGTTTTCTGTTGGCCTGTTTCCTGGGTGGATTGGCGATGCTTCTTCTGCCCTGTGTCTGGCCCATGATCCCGATTACGATCTCGATCTTCGTGAAGCACTCCGAGGAACATGACACCGGGGCCTTGTTCTATGCGCTCATCTATGGCTTTGGCATCATCGCGTCGTTCGGCCTTATCGGTCTGGCCATCGGTTTCTGGCTGCCGCCCAGCTATGCCCAGACCATCGCGACGAGCGGACCTCTGAATCTCTTCATTGGTGCTCTATTTATCGCCTTTGCTCTCAGCTTCTTCGGTCTCTTCGATTTGACCGTTCCCAGTTTTATCCAGCGACGAATGCCGTCTGGTGGGGGTGGTGGCGGCGGTATGGTCGTCGCGAGTCTGCTGATGGGGGTTTTGTTTACGGTCACGTCATTTGCCTGTACCGCACCGATTATGGGGACAATCCTGGTGGCTGGTGCGAGCACCGGCGACAAATGGATGATTCCCCTGGGCATGGCCTCGTCGGGCGCGGGTGTGGCGATACCCTTTATAGCCCTGGCGATGTTCCCCACGACCCTGAAACGGCTTCCACGGGCCGGGGGGTGGATGAACACTATCAAGGTGATTCTTGGCTTTGTGGAGATGGCAGCGGCCTTGAAATTCCTGAGTAATGCCGATCTGGCCTGGGACCTGCAGATCCTGACCTGGCCTGTCTTCATGTGCATCTGGATTGCCATCATGCTGGGCCTCACCTTTTATCTTTTCGGTTGGGTCCGCATGCCGCACGACAACCCCACCGAGACCGTATCTCCAGGTCGGTTCAGCACCGGAATGTTGGTGGCTGGGATGGCCTTATATCTCGTATTTGGTCTATTCCATCCCGAAGAACCCATGCCCTCGGTTGTGGCGGCTATGACGCCACCCCACGAATATGGTCGTCCCCATCTGAAAACGACGATTCCCGTCGGATCCGAGGGGCAGCCCACGGATAGAGTGGTATGGTATGACGATTGGGATACGGCCGCTGCAGCCGCCGCAAAGGCCAACAAACCCATCTTTGTGGACTTCACCGGCGTGCAATGCACCAACTGCCGCCTAGTGGAGAAGCGGGTTTTCCCACGGGTAGAGTCCACCCTCCGCAAATTCGTCAACGTGAAGCTCTACACCGATTACGGGCCGGGAAAATCACGCAATATCAAGCTTCGAGATCGGTACTCTCGTGATCTGCCCTATTATGTCGTGCTATCTCCCGATACGAAGACAGTACTGGCACGACAACGCTATACCGACAGTCCGAAGAGATTCCAGGCCTTCCTGGATAAGGGACTCGCAGCATTCGCCAAACTCTCTCCCTCCTCGATTGAGACCGTAAAGACACCGGATCCGGGACCGAAGCTGGTCTGGCACCATACGTTGACCGAGGCGCGAAAACACCAACAGCAGAACACGACCTCCCTAATGGTGGCCTTTGGCGGCAAGTATTGTAAACCCTGCAAGGAGATGGAAAAGACCGTCTTCAAGGAGCCGGAAGTCATGCGGCTCTTCGGCCAGTTCACCCTCGCCGAGTTGGAGACGCAGGACGGGGAGGGCATGGACGAAAATCTGGCACTCCTGGAGAAGATCGCAGGTATGTCCGATGTCCCCTACTACGCGGTCTTTGATGCCAGGGGCGACGTGATAGCCAAGCTGAAAGGTAAACAGCCACAGGAGACCTTTGTGGCGTTCTTGAAAGAGGGCGGAGCCCACTAGGCCACACCGTGCTCAGTCGCTCAGGAGATTCTCCCGGGCTTTGTCGATATTGAGCGTGCCGCAGTTGTCGCTGAAGTAATACTCCAGGTTTTCTCCTCGCAGGAGTGCATTCCACGGATAGAGGTTCAGGACTCCGCCGTCGGGGCTCTCCACCACATAGGGGTTGATATGGGACCAGGTCGTGGCCATCTGTCTGTAGAGGTGCACTTCGCCCAGGGGATCGATGACCGGGATCTGTTCTCCGTCTGGATTGTAGTCGATGAGAACCATCGCTGGATCCAGATTGTGTTCCTCGGCATATACCAGGCAGTAATCGGCCGTCGGAGGCTGGTAATTGGCGTCTTCCGATAGAATCACCAGCATATCGAGTCCAGGTGTCTGTGCACCGATCGCCTCCCGGCTCAAGGTGCCCCCGAGATCGCTGGCCAGTCCGTTGAGAATGATAGTACAGGCCGTACACCAGCCGGTGGTGCCCATCAGCCAGAGAGCCTTCGCCTGGCCGCAGACCGAATGGAGGGCAACGTCCTCCCCCAGGCAGTTGGGCAGCACAAAGTCCGCCACATTATGGCCCAGAAATACGCCGCTTCCCGTTTCGACACAGCCTGGTTGTGCAACAATCGGAGCCAGGGAGTCGGTGCTGGTCAGGGTTACCCCATCAAGGCACCAGTCTTCGCCATTGAGCTTGGGCATAATAGCGATGGGGTTGTTCATATTGAGTTCCCGCAGTTTTATGCCGTCCAGGTCGGCCTCGAAGGAATCGGCGGTCCAGTCGAGAATTCGCAATGTC
>CAUZEG010000177.1:0-8660 GCA_963578775.1 Myxococcales bacterium | reverse complement strand
TCGGAGAAAAGCAGGGCTTTCGAGATCACTTTGTCGGAAGGCCGTGGGTAGGAAATTGACCCAATTCGTTTGTGCGACATCCAGCGCGACTTCGGTCTCAATATCCATGAGCGACCCAGCCGCCGGAGACTGGTGGACGACGGCATAGTCCTGCGCATAGGTCTCTGTAAAACGATAGGAATACCTTTCAAACCCTGCATTCCGAAGCATGAGCACGGCCGAAGCCATATGAACATCCTTCACGTCAGGAACGACGCTCCGTTTGGAGACTTGAGTTTGAGTTTGAGTAGAAGGCATGGGGTCGTCTTACGATGGAGTCTCGTGGCTTAGAGGATTTGTTCTCGGCTACGTTCGGTGATGTTGATATTGCGAACGAATGGAAGTTCATCTTCCGTCAGATGAAGATAGTCCACTTCGCGCTCTTGCTGGACGTCGTGGACGTGGATGCGATGGACGAGATCCACGTCTGGGACCTCTTCAATTACGTGGAATAGATCCACCTTGTAGATACTGCGGCCGAAGGGCCAGCCCATCCGATCACGCCCTCCCGCAAGCGGGTGGGTAAACAGTCGAACCGAGCTGTCGATTTCACGGTTGAGTCGCTGACTGGGCCCGGTCGCTCTACGGTAGACCTCTACGTCTACGTCGAACTCACGGTAGCGAGGTTTCCGGACGTGAAGAATCGTAGTCACCAACTTATGCCGATTGAGTTGCTTTTTTACCTGGCGTAACAGGGCGAGTGATGGAACGGGTTTGTTCATGAAGTCCGAATGTCCCTTGGGGACCGAGGGGACGATAACGACACTTACTTCTCCTTCCCGATCATGGGTAGGCAGGCATTTCACACGCGCAACACTGGGGCTGGCCTGTTTGGACAACCATTCGAAATCTTCAGCTGTGACCGCCCGTTGCCGACTTTTCAGAATATAGGGGCCGCGTTGGATTACAGATTCCACCGTTTCGATATCGCTGCCACCAGTCGCAGGATACGGGTTCGTTACTTCCTCAACGTAGGCCAGAGGTTTACGCATTACGATGATGCTTTTTGCGGCTACGTTTCCACGCTCTCCTCCGCCGACCTGATAAATGCGCGCCCGAATATTACGGGGCCCCTTGGGAGGGATGTTGCCCTTTATGCCATCACCGAAGCGGATTTCATTGGTCATGGTGTCTTTGATGTAATGGCGCGAGTTGGATTCGGATTCAAAGAAATTGTCGACCTCAATCCACGGTACTCGCCAGCCTCCATCGGGGTGTTCGATGACAGAATTCTTCCCCCAATATGCTTCAATCTGCCGGATTTCCTTTGCGGGGGGCCTCTCCTTTTCGATGACATCGATCTGTTGGCCGGCCAGAACGGGTCCCCTCGGGAAATTATAGGTCTGATTCGGCAAAGCTTCACTATTGCCGAGAATACTTTCTTCAAACGATGTCCTATTGAAGGCATCGACCGCGTTCAGCTGTATAGCCTGTATTCGGGGTGGGACATGGTAACCGCCCATCTCCAACCGCACGCGATACCAATGGCCTTTGACACCGAATCGTTTCCCATCGCCCTGTTTCTTGGGTGCGATAAACGAGAGGAAACCACTCTGGGTCAGGTTACGAGTCTCGTCTTCTACCGGGAGATCATGCCAACGGCGTCCATCCCAATACTCCCATACGAGTGCTTGCTCTCGAAGGCCCAGGGTATCGGGGTCTTCATTCCCTTCTCCGGCGACACCGGACACACGGCTCTCATCATGTTCTGCTACGCGGACGTAGATATTGGTCTGTCCGTGGGGAAACATCTGATCAAAGCACAGATAGAAGGTCGGACACTCCTCCGAAGTTACGCTGAAGGGCTCAAAGGAGCGGCCTTCCCGTGCGGCATCCTGTGAATGATCGATTAGCTGAAAATCATTATATGAAAGGACGTGTTCGACCGATTGGTCTTCTTCCTGGAATTTGAGCGCAAGATACTTCAATACCGGCGGAGTCAACGGACGGTCTTCGTGCCATACCCATCGGTCTCCATCGAGTTCGTAGGTGCCGGGAAGACCATAATCTCCGGATAAAATCCGACACCGAACCCACATGGCTTCGATACCGTTTACCTTCACGGCCTTCATGGTCTTGGGACGCATGAATCGAATGATCCCCGATTGCATGAAGGCCTGTGTGTTGTCCTCGAAACCATAGGCGTCTACGGTCTTTTTTACGCCAGGACCTGTTTTCCCCAGCGGACGCCATCGTTTTCCGTCATGGAATTCCCAGGCCAACTCCAGATCGTCGGAGGGGCTTGGTCGTGGTGCAATAGCCTGTTCCACCAGGGAGGCTTCAATCTTGACCATCACATTAGGCATGGCGAACAGGTCATTCGCCGCGATGTACAGGGCACTCTCTACAGATGGTTCACGGCCAAGGACATGTATATTTCGTTCTGAATCCAGCGGCACAAATAGGGTTCCCTCTGGATTCAAGAAGAGCTTATCGGGCACAAGCCCTTCGCCGCGTACTTCGACGCGGGCACGAATGCCTTCAAGGGTCAGAGCATCATTCGGAATTTCTGCGAGCTGGGCGCGGATCCAATAGCCTTCCTGGCCATTTTGTTCGGAGATCTCGATGGGAATCGGTCCCTCGAAGGCCGCAAAATTAGCTGGCATGTCGATAGGAGCTTCATCCAGCTCAGTCCATCGTTCACCATCCCAGAAACTCCAGGAGAGAGAGCGCGTGATTTCTTTATCACTCGAGGCTGGCACCTCCAATTCAACCGTAAGCAACGAGGGAGCCGTCAGGTATTGGAAGCGACTGTCCGCGATATAGATGAACCGGTCAATAGTACGAACGCCGAGAAAGGGTTCGATGATCTGGGTTGGGTTCTCTAGAGCTGCGGTGTGGTTGGAGAAATCATCGTGGTATTGGGTAAAGGCCCCCTGGATCTTCGTATTTGTTGCCGTGAAGGCCCGAGCGGTTTCAAAGACGACCGCCCGATCTTCTGCAGTCGGTCGAGTCTCGATGGGTAGCCGGGCGGGAATGTCGACGCTATCGGCCCGTTCATTGAGTTCGAAGGTCAAGACCGTATGCGCGGGTTGTGGCGCACGCGGTTCAATACCCATCAACTCAAGGAAGGTGAGCAGGTTTTTCTCCGGCACCCGGTTGAGCCGGTAGAGCATGATCTCGGTCATCCAGGCAAACAGCTCAATGAGTGCTACACCTGGATCGGATGGGTTCAGATTGTTCCATTCCGGACAGTACTGGGGGATCAAGCGGATCGCTTCGTCGACGATATCCTGGAAGGTGCGATCATCTAGATTCGGTTTCGGAATCATAGGACCTCCTCTCTACGAAGGTAGAAGGGGTACACCATGTTCTTCACGTTATTCGTCGTGATGATCTGATACCGTATGCTCAGTTGAAGTACGTTCTCGGCCGTTGGATCTGGGTAGGCCTCGACCTTGACCTGGCGGATCCGGGGTTCCCATTTGACCAGCGCTTCCTGGATGTAATAGCCGGCAAGTGAGGCTGTGCTCGGATTATTCGGATGAAAGACGATCTCGTGGATTCGACAGCCGAAATCCGGGCGCATGACCCGTTCACCAGGAGCGGTGCCGATAATAAGACGAATACTCTCCGAAATAGACTGCTCGCCTTCGGATAGAGCCAACTCACCGCGATTTGTCACGCGTAGTGGAAACCCGAGCCCTTTTCCGAGGAAATTCTTCTTCATTCGTCTTGTAGCTTTGCCGAACGGATTGCCCGCTACGAAGCGGACGAAAATGACCCACCGCACCGCCGACGGCGCCGAGCGAGTGTAGCGTACCGGGCTGTCGTGTCAACCGGATGCAGACGGGTTGGAGTGGAGCGACCGTGGGAGTGTCCAGACAAAAAGCTGTCATCAAGCCACGACGCTTTTCCCACCGGCTCCTGAGGCTACCTCATCTACCATTCCGTTGGCGCCATTTCGCGCGAAGGAAAACGTGGTCTGGTAGTTGATTATGCCGGGCATGAAGACATGGGAGACTTCGGTTACAAGGTAGGTACCATCAAACTGATCCCCATAGCCTCGAAAACCCACAAACATGCCGGGCCGAAGTTCCGGGGTACCGAGAATTTCACAGTCGCCCGTCACAAAATCCATGGACAATTGGTCAAATACCGATTGAGCCAGAGCGCTTGCTTCTTCAACACTGAAGACCGGGTGGTCATTAATGATGTGGACTTTACCGGCGTTTGTTGCGCCCCAATAGGCCTGTCCCGCTACCTCGTGGCCTGCGGTCACACCGTAACTCACAGAAGGCTGCTGGGCTGTTCCAATAATCGTTTTCTTCTTATTCGGATCCCAACCACGTACGACAACCTTTGATACCTGTCGGACCGTTGAGGCGCGAAAGTTGATCCGCTCTCCACGAATTGACTGGTCGTCAGCCACCTTATCAAAGCAGACGGTCAGAAATGGGGATGGTGGCTCTTCCGGCTTACCGTAGGTTATCGTGGACGGATCAGTGCTGCTGTTCATGTCAAAGGGTTGGTTATCGTCCGCACCCAGCCGCCGGATGAACTGATAGTTATTCTCGTTATATTGGGGAAGATACGCCTCGGAACGGCTCTGCTCGGCTTCCATGCTGAAGGCCAGGCCATCGTCGCCGGCCGCTTCCGTCGGACCCGATTGGGTGATCACTTCCTCAAGAACACTGGCGTGATCGGCCGGAATCATATGGGCATCACCCCAGGTTCTTGATTCTTTTCCGCGAGTGAGCCGATGGAGTTTGTCGAAACCACCGATTTCAACACTCGAATCGAGTTTGGATCCGAAACCAGCGTTGATATAGCTTACCTCGCCGGTAAAGAGAGGCTTGGCTTCGTCATATCCAATATGGATACCGACCTCAGCCCCTTGTTTCATGGCGGCCAGGTCGATGCGTTTACCCAACTCCTGCGCCACATAGCGAATCCGAAAATAGTCCGGAGAGTCGAGTTTTTGCTCGACGACCAACTCTTTCAAGTTGATGGCGCGCTTGTCAGAGGTGACCTCCCCTTTCTCCATCGAAAACATATCGGTGCCCCCGATCGAAATGTTGAGGAGGGCGGCCTGGGTTTCTTCTCGTTGTGGTCGGACCATGGCGGACTCCTCTACCTATTTTAGAATTGGGGGCAATAAGAGGCGTGTCCCCGGATCCAACCGAAGCGGGTCTTCGATATCGTTGTACCGTGCAATATGGCGCCATTTACTGGGAGTGTCGTAGGCATATTGGGAGATCATGGCCAGGGTATCTCCACGGCGTACCGTGTAGATGCGTGCATGATCTGGCGACTTATTGCTTGTGTCTCCGGACTTATCTTGTCGCTCCTTTTTGGTTTCGTAACTCTTCAAAGTCAGCGAAGCCTTGGCACGGACCGGCGTCCCGTTGGCCAGAAACATCTCATAGGTAACGTCCAGGCCGGTCGCCACGAAGGCAAAGTCGGGCGCAAATTCCCCAAAGGCGAACATAAGCCTTGGAGCGGCGTGGGTTTCTTCCTCCACGTAAAGAAAGTTCTCCAATTTGCCTACGTACTCTTCACCACTGACATCTTCTTTCGTTTCATAGGTATCGATGATGATCTCGGGGAGTTTCAGGTCCCAGGCCATACCCGACTTGAATTGCTGGCGTCCCTGGTCGTTTCCCTGTTCCGGCTTTTCGTCCCACTGTACCTTCTTGCTCATCTGGATCGAGTTCGGGTTGAACATGAAGACAAAGGGTTTCTGATCTTTGCCATCGATAGGCGTCAGCGTGGCCTGCGCAAAGCCCTTCATGGTCCCGCTTGGGCCGAGTGCTTTGCTGACAGCGTCTTTGCCAGCCTTGGTCGCTGTTTTTCTTACTGCGTCTCGTGTTGGTATTACGTCTCGTGCCATTTCATGTCCTCAAAATACAGTGTCTACGATTGAAACACATACGATGTTCGTTAGAGATCCCATGATCCCCCGCGGTCCCGGTCGATTTTAATCCGATATCCAATTTTCGAAGCAATCTGGTGGCTCAATAATTCCACCACTTCGTCCGTAAGGTTGTCACCCCCGCCGCCGCCTTTTTCACCGGATGGGCCCGCCTGCTGTGCCGGTTCGGCCTGTGCCACGGGTTCATCCGCCTCTTTAAGATGCGCCCCCTGCGCCATAACCTGGGTAACCGGGCTTACGAGATTAAGGTCCCGCTGAATGTTGGCCGATGGACGCATCATGACGTGAGCCAAACGGCCAAGGTCCATACTGCTGCCGGTGGGTGTAAGACCAAGAGGTACCGCCTCTCCGCGTGCTTCAACTCGATCACCCAGATCGGGCATGGACATACTTGAGGAGTCGAAGCTCGATCGCCGGATACCCGAATCCAGTGGTGAGTATACGTCGGGCTTCTGCCCAGAAGACTTCATCTGGAGGTGCGCGAGATCGGGCCAGCCGAAAATCTGGTCCAGATTGGCGGAGGTAGGTGTATCCGAGGCGGACATCAACGTTCGAAGTCGCATAGATACCGCGCCAGGACGTTTCCAGGCCCGACCAAAGGCAAGCCCGAGCTCATCACCCGGTGTGGGCCGTCCCTTGGCCTGCTTTGCGGATTGCGCAACTTCAGAGGAAATAGAAAATTCGACCGCGTCTTCAAGCCAGGGCTCTACATAGGTGGCGGGCTCGGAATCCATCCATGGGGCCGTGCTCTCGCCCGGCATAATGGGACGGGCTGCGGTTTCGAATTGTCGTTGTTCGAGCACTTGTTGAATTGTCGTTTCCAGCGCTTGCACCCGGGGGCCGTTCTCCCACCGGAAACCGGCGAGTGGTAGACCTGTCATACGTTCAGAGATTACCTGTCGCAGGGTACGTCCGACGCGGCGAGCTAGCTTGGCTGCCATTTGAATGGACTTCTCGGGTTGGATCCCCGGGGCTGGAGATGCCTGCTTCTGTCCTGCAATGGTCTCTGGAAGGGAGAGCAAAGCGGCGTCTTGAACACCGCTCTCTTTCAGTTCGCGTCGTAGCGCTCTGGAAAAGCGGTCACTTAGCCCCGGCGTAGATACGAGCTCCGTCAACTCTTGTGCAGTGAGCATATCGGTGACGGCGCTAGCGACCTGCAGCGGATCGAATTGCTTTCCAATCCGTTGTACCAGGCGAGGAGCGAGTTCGTCGCCGCCCGGCCCGGCCCGGCGCGCGGCGCGGGTGATGATGTCACGGATGGAATTTGAGGCAAACATCGAGGGTTTTGCCACGGTTTCTGTTGATGTCGTTTCCTTGGTCTCTTCGCCGGTACCGTAGTCGTCGAGATCGAGAAGGGTGGCGTCCAGGGACCAGGGGGCATCTTGATAGGTGGGGTCGGCGCCTGGTGCAGCACGTTGTTGTAGACGTGACCAGAGCGCGTCGGGATCCTGTGCCAGAGCCTGGGCCACAGCCGGCTGGGTGACCAGACTGAATAGAATCTCGGGCGTGATCCCAGCGAGGGTAGCTCGTTGTTCTACGGCCTTGGGCATACGCTGTATGATTTGCGTGCCTATCTGGGGCTCGAATCCAAGTTGTGTCGGTACGGACGTCGATTCGGTTGAAAGGGACTCGGGTGCCAACGAAAGTGCCAGCCGTGTCGAGAGGGCTTGTTGGACCAGAATGTCCTGTTCAAGGGGTCGGGACGTTGTCTTTTTTGAGGTCTGGGGAACCAGAGAAGCTATGGAGAGTTCGGATTCCAGATCGTCTGTGGCCGGGATGATCAGGTTCATATCTGGCGTTTCCAGCAACAGCGGTACCTGGCTTTTGGTTGGTGAGGATAGTTTCAGGGCCTGTACCATCGAGTCCAGATTTGCGATGGAGAACCGGGACGCAGCGTTTTCCTGTCCAGCGGTGCCGCCGATCTGATGTGCTGCCTCATCCAATCCCGATACAAGGGCTGGTAGGAACGAGCGGTCGATGGCGAATTCTCCGAGGCTTCGACTCTCTCCCCGAACCGGAGGTTCGATAGAAAGGGGCAGTCGCCGGCTTCCAATGGTTGGCGCGATTTGCGGTCCGATCTGCCTATCTTTTTTGGCGGTTCTGCCGAGGGACCAGCGTCGGGCCGGGACTCGTGAGTCTGGCATAGGCTGTAGACCCTCGTCGGTTTCCCACTCGGTCTGGGGATGTACGAATGCTTCATCGAGGACCGACGGTTTCAGTCCAAATGAACCGGGTCGGTACCCGTACGCCGAGGTAAGAGAACGCTCCCCGGTGGGACCATCCGTAAACCGAGCCATTGTGTCCAAAGCGGCTGTAAGGCCTGGCAGGGTCTTGCGTTGCAATCGGATGTCATCGAGCCGATGCTGAATATGTGGTTTCTCAACGACGCCGTCAGTACCGATTACGATAGGATCGGATGCCTGCATGGTGGGATAGGGTCGCCGAGCTGCTGTTTGAAGAACCGGAGATCGGGTTTCGGGCGGTGCCTGTTGGTGTGCTCGGTCATTCTGGAACAGAGTCCATTGCCGTTGTGTTTGTCGTGCCGCCTGTTCATACGATTGAACGTCCTCGGTCAGGCCCCAATCAAGGCTTGTCATCACCAGACCTTCGAAATCGAAGAACTGATAGCCAGGCTGGAGCGGATTCAGAGAGCGCATCGTGCGTTGTAGAAGTGGACTTTGCTCTAAGGCCGATCCGATTGGTGACATGTCCTTCAGGATGGAGGACATGCTCTCATACTTCAGTC
>CAUZEG010000176.1:0-8670 GCA_963578775.1 Myxococcales bacterium | reverse complement strand
TGCATAGCCGTTGTTATTGGCGAATGCGTCGACCTGGGCCTCGCTGAGCTGGGTGTCGGCGTCACCGTCGTTGATGTCGGCGGGTATGCCGCTGAGATCGGCCCATGCACCGCTTGTGGCGATATTGGCGAGATCGGCATCGAGTGCATAGCCGTTGTTGTTAGCGAATGCGTCGACCTGGGCCTCGCTGAGCTGGGTGTCGGCGTCACCGTCGTTGATGTCGGCGGGAACACCGCTGAGATCGCCCCAGGCTCCGGAGAAATGGTCGCCGGTGATATAACCGGCCCCGGTCACCATGGCGAGTACCTCGGCTTCGGAGAGTTGGCTATTGTCGTCACCATCGGCCAGATCGGCGGGTAGGCCGGTCTTGGCGATGGGATCGAGGCTGGCGTCGAGGGTGTCCATATTGATCTGCACTTGATCGACATTGGCCTGTACCTGCGCCGTATCCGCTACCAGCACATCGAGAGCGGACGAGCAGACCCAGGTGCTGCCATCCCATTGGCCGATCTCGCCGCCGGCACAGAGAAGCGTAGAGAGGGGGTCGGAGTTCAGGTCGATGCTACAGGTCCAGACGCCTCCATCCCATTTGAGGATTTCGTTCACTGCACAGGCGTTAAGGTCTGACAGACTATCGTTATCGCCGGGGATATAGCCGAGATTGGTGAGTTGATCGCCGAGCTCGGACTCGGTCACAAATACGTCCGTGTCGGCCACCTGCACGAAGCTTTCGACGGGCTGGCCGCCAAGGCTGACAGCGTTTTCCGACTCCACGGCGTGTTCGGCCACATTGGCGCGCAGGGCGTAGGGTACGGAGATGATCGGCTGGCGCGGTGCCAAAGGCATATGATCATTGATCTGGATCTCCAGCCAGCGACTGCCGTCCAGCAGCTCCGCGTCGAGGACTTCTTGCAGTCCAAGCTCCACGTGAAACACCCCCTGGACCAGGTGGGTAAGCTCGTGGACTTCGGACCAGAGCAGCGTCCCATCGGCTTGTTCGTCAAAGATAGAGAACTTAAAGGTGTAGGGCGTCGTACAGCCCTGGCAATCGATAGCGGTACCCACCGCATCCGTTAGATAGCCCTGGTATTCGAGCCGAGCGGGCACCGATCCGAACGCAAACGTCCCCATAAGAAACCAAAGTACGCAACCCAATCCAAGCGACTTCACGGCGACCTCCCGATATGAACCACCATTCTACGAGTTACGTAGGGCTTTGGCGAGGGGGCGATATCAATTACAGGTAAAACACGTACGTCGATAGCCCCAGTGCCCGCCGCCCTGATGAATGGGTCTCATTTGAACCTCGGTCCAACCGCTCGGACACGATTCTGGATCATTGTTCTGATCGTTTTCAATAAACAAGACCGTGCAGGCTTTGCCGGTCCAACACGTACGTCGATACCCCCAGTGCCCGCCGCCCTGGTGAATGGGTCTCATTTGAACCTCGGTCCAACCGCTCGGACACGGTTCTGGATCATTGTTCTGATCGTTTTCAATAAACATAACAGAGGCCGGAACGGCATTTCCGCCGAGATTGGCCCAGGTTACCCCATTACAGCCTTCGATGGCTGTACCGGTCCAGCGAATGGTCCCGGCCGTTGAAGCGTCACATATCGAGCTGGCTCCGACTTTCACCCCGCCGGCCACATCCAGGCGCGTGACCGGATTGGTGGTTCCAATACCGACCTTACCGTCTGGCTTAACGGCAAGCGATAAAGCGCCCGAGTCAGCACATCGAATGCCAACATAGTCGTCCGTGTGATACATCAGTTCACCACCTGGATCGCCGCCAGAATCCACGCCGACCTGGACGTTCCCTTGCGACAGTGACGCTTCTGCGCCCGCAAACGATCCGATACCGATTACGTCTAAGGTTGTGGCTGGACTTGTGGTGCCAATACCGACGTCACCTGAAGAACTAATGTAGGCAGCCGATCCACCGTTGTTAGGCGCAAAGGAGATACCCAGGTCAGAGCTCGCCTTAATCACAAGATCGTTATTATTGGGTACACTACCGCCACCGAGGTCATTCCACGCACCCAGAATACCCACCCGCGTAGTATCTGTGCCTTCGTAGATATCTATCCTATTACCTGCCCGAATCGATCCTTTGACGTGGAGCGGTTCAGTCGGATCCGGCGTTCCAATGCCAACTCGGCCGGTATCGGTGACCACCACATTGGGGGCGTTGTTAGCGGTCAGACGGGTGCCGTCATCGGTCCATTGCGCGCCGGTTCCGCAGGTCCAGGCGCTGCCATTCCATTCGGGGACCTGCTTCGTAGCACAGCCAAGGGTTGCCAGAGTGTCCGTATCGGCATCACCGTCGAGGATGTCGGCGGGGACACCGCTCAGATCGCCCCACGCTCCGGAGAAGTGATCGCCGGTCACATAACCCGCTCCGCTAACCATACTGAGCACCTCGGCTTCGGTGCGTTGGGTGTTGTCGTCACCATCGGCCAGATCGGCGGGAAGCCCGGTCTTGGCCACCGGATCGAGGCTGGCGTCGAGGGCATCCACATTGGCCTGCACCTGATCCACATTGACCTGTACCTGGTCGACATTGGCCTGTACCTGTGTCTGCGCCTGTTCGACATTGGCCTGTACCTGGTCGATATTGGCTTGCAAGACGTCGAGAGCCGCTGAACAGCCCCAGGTACTACCGTCCCATTGGGCGATTTCGCCGCTGGCACAGAGCAGGGTGGAGAGGGGATCGGAGTTCTGGTCGACACCACAGATCCAGGCGCTTCCATCCCATCGAAGGATCTCATCGGCCGCGCATGTATTGATATCGGCCAGGCTATCGTTGTCTCCGGGGACATAGCCTAGATCGGTTAACACGTCGGCCAGATCGGCTTCCTGGAGATAGCCGGTGGTGTCGTCCACCTGCACGAAGTTTTCTACGGGGTGACCACCCAGGCTGGCGGCATTTTCGGATTCGATGGCATGTTCGGCCACGCTGGCCCGCAGGGCGTAGGGCACCGAGATGATCCGTTGCCGTGGAACGAGAGGGGGCTGATCATTGATCTGGATCTCCAGCCAGCGATTATCTTCCAGAAGCTCGGCGTCGAGGCTTTCCCCAAGCCCAAGTTCCACGCGAAAGACCCCCTGGACCACATCGGTCCCCGCATGCACTTCGGACCAGAGCAGTGTCCCGTCGGCCTGCTCGTCAAAGATGGAGAACTTAAAGGTGTATGGAGTATCGCAGCTCTGGCAGTCGATCGGGGTACCGACCGCATCCGTCAGATAGCCCTGGTATTCCAGCCGGGCGGGTACCGACCCGAAGGCGACCGCCCCCATGATGAACCAGAGAAAACATCCCAACCCAATCGTCTTCACGGCAACCTCCCGGTATGAGCTGAACATTCTACGAACTACGGGAGAGTTTGGCGAGCCATGGGAACAGGGCTGTAGAGCCAAGTGCGTTGGGCGCAGGGATTAAGACCGCAGACATCCTCGGCTGATTACTCCAGGGCGCAGCATTTTACAGATTCTTGCTGATGTAGCATCCAGCCATTGTTGGCGATGATGTAGTGGATACGTACACCCTTCATCATCGGGTTCGAGTCGGGACATTCCGCCCAACCAGAAAATGGGGTGGGGGCGTCAATCAGAATGCATGGTCCTAGACTGCCACCAGCGTTCGGCCCCTCCTGGTCACAGGTCACAGTAGTACCCGTCCCACGACACCATTTATCTGCTGTAGTTGCGCCGACGCTCGGATCGGATTCAATGGTGATGCCCACCTGATCGCCATCGGCCAGATCGGCGGGAAGTCCATCCTTGGCGATGGGATCGAGGCTGGCGTCGAGGGCGGCCACATTGGCCTGCACCTGATCGATATTGACCTGCAATGTGTTGAGAGCGGCCGAGCAACCCCAGGCGCTACCGTCCCATTGGGCGATTTCGCCACCAGCACAAAGAAGAGAAGACAGGCCATCGGAGTTCTGGTCGACACCGCAGATCCAGGCGCTTCCATTCCATCGGAGGATCTCGTCGGCCGCGCATGTATTGATATCGGCCAGGCTATCGTTATCTCCGGGGCTGTAGCCCAATCCAGCCAGCACGTCGCCCAGGTCGGATTGGTTGAGATAGTCGGTGGTATCCACGACCTGGACGAAATTTTCTACGGGTTGTCCGCCCAGGCTGGCGGCGTTTTCGGATTCGATGGCATGTTCGGCCACACTGGCCCGCAGGGCGTAGGGCACCGAGATGATCCGTTGGCGGGGTGCCATGGGGGCCTGCTCATTGATCTGGATCTCCAGCCAGCGGTCACCTTCCAGAAGTTCGGCGTCAAGAGTCGATTCCAGGCCCAGCTCCACGCGAAACACGCCCTGTACGATATCGGTTTGCGAATGGACTTCGGACCATAGCAGCGTCCCATCGGCCTGTTCGTCATAAATAGAGAATTTGAAAATATAGACCGCAGCACAGCCTTGGCAATGGATGGGGGTACCCACGGAATCCGTCAGATAACCCTGGTATTCGAGCCTGGCAGGTACAGAACCCAAAGCTATCGCACCCATGAACAACCAAAGAAAACATCCCAATCCAATCGTCTTCACGGCAACCTCCCGGTATGAACGCCCATTCTACGTACTACCGGAGAATTTGGCGAGGGGAGCGATCAAGGTTGCGCCACGAAGTCCAGCTGGATCAGATAGATTGCCGTGCCTTCATCGGCGATCTGACCTTCCACCCAGGTGATGTCGGGTTTGGCCAGGTCGGAGGTATAGTTGGCCACCAGAAAACTATGGGGGCCTCGGCGCTGGACCGACGGGAAGGCGGTATCGCCCGTACCGGGAAGATCCATCAGATGCACGACGGAGCGGTTTTCCAAGTCGAGCTGGTAGAGAGCCGTTCGTTTCGGGCGCAGGGAGTAGGCGATCAGGTTTCCGTCGGGGCCGAAGGAGCCGCCGACATCCCGCCGGGCCAGAAGATAGACGTCGTCGCCATGACGAAACATCTCGGGTGAATCGTAGCGATCTGGATCGCTTTCGGACCCGCAATCCCAGGAGCCCAGGGCATCGGCGGCCGCAAAGCAGACATGAGAGCCGTAGCCAGTGGCGTCGCCATCTTCATTGCGGGTGACCGCCCACAGGGATCCGTCGGCGGCGAATTCGAAGGCGACTTCGGAGACCCCGCCGGTGTAGACGGACTCCTGGTTGCCCACATGGGTCCAGTTCAGTCCATCGGTCGATTCCTTGAAGAGGACGTCGATCAGAGGGTTCTCCTGGTAGTGGGTGCCGACATAGCTGGTCATATAGGCGCGACCATTACGGACCTTCAGATCCCAGGGGACCTCGCTCCCATCGGAGATCTTGGCAAGGTCCGCCCACTCTCCCAGGGCCTGGCGATGGGTACGCCAGATGGCCTGGGGTTCGAAGGCCAGAGGGTCGACTCCACCCTGGAAGAATAGAAAGTGGAGCTGGTCTTCAAACGATAGGAAGCGGGGTTCCCGAACATCGCTCCCCAGAGCGAAGGTCTGTTCCAGGTCCCAGCTGAGCCCTTCGTCCAATGAGGACATGACGATCATCTGGGTCTGGTCCGAGGCGAAATGGGTGGGGGCGCTTCGCCAGGCCAGGAAGAGGCGATCACCGTGGTAGATGATGTCCACATTATTATTGGACGCCATGGGCTCTACATCCGGGGGAAGGATATCGGATGGGACAACCCAACGGGGCTCGGAGACGACCACTTCATACTGCAGGCTGGTATCCACCGTGTAGTCGGCCGGATCGTCGCTCGGCCCTTGCGTTATGATCCCCTCCGAACAGCCTATGTTCAGCAGGAGCATTCCGATCGCCAACCCGTAGCCACCCACGCGCACAATGCTTCTCCATCCTGGGCAAATCACTCTACGTGGTCCGCCCCCCCTTGGCGAGTGGCTGTGCACTGGCTGGCGATCGAACTTTGGCGCAAGCGGGGGACATCCCGTACAATCGTAGCCATCTCGCTGGATGATCACAGGGGCTCCGCTATGTCGATACGCATTGTTTTCCTTTTGGCTTTATTCGCCCTGGGCTGTGGCACGAGCGCAGCTGTCGATGATGTCGGTACCGATATCTCATCCCCCGTGGATACAGCCGTGGACACAGCTGTGGACATAGCCGTGGAGGACGCGGATGGTGGAAAGACGGGAGACGATGGCTCGTTGTCCGAACCCGATCTCGGCAGCGATCCCGATGAAGGATCGGTCGACGTTGGCATGGTAGAGCCCGAATGGGGTTGGACCTGGTTGGATTGTCGACAGGCGTTCCTGGAGGAGAACCTCTCCGAAGAAGATCAGGCCCAGTGTACCAACTACTACAGCACAGAAGCTCCAACGATGCGGTTGGGGATCCACTGGATCTTTCTCGGCCACGATGACGAGACGGTGGCGACCTACCCGGAGAGTCAGATGGAGGATCTGAACGAAATCTTTGCCGAGAGCAATATGGAGTTCTTTATTCATTCGCGGCAGCAAATCGTCGATCCGGTGGCGGTAGAAGGGGCCACCGGTGAGACCGTCTACCTGGTGGGCGATTTGATCGGCGACCTGCAACAGTATCTCGGCACGGATGAGGAAGACCCGCAGGCGGTTTTAGATCTTCTAACCGAACGATTGGAGGCCGAGGGAGTGGAAACCGGCAAGTCGGACGGCCAGTCCGGGGGACTGGTCCCGCGCAACAACGAAGTCACATTGGCGACGGAATGGACGGCCTCCGATATCCATGGCCGGGTGTCCCGCTTGAATAATAAGTTTGTCACGGTGATGGTGCGCCAGGCCGCAGGGGAAAAATCCTGGGGGAACTATCCCCGGGCGGGAACCACCGCTCCTCTTGAGGGCTTGATCTATCTGGCCAGCCCGACAGCTTTGTCGGCCCTGCCCCACGAGATGGGCCATTTCTTTGGTTTGCCGCATACCCATGGGGTCTGGAACAAGCAGCCGGATAGCACCCAACTCTGGAAGGTAAGCACCCTGATGAGTTATGACGACGAGGATTGGACAGGGTTACAGGCTCTGGCGGGCGAGGATTACAGCCATTCTTTCCAGGATGTTCTCGTGCCCTTTGATGGACTAGAGAGCGATGTGGAGGCCTTTGAAAAGGCGCAGATCCTGGCCCGAAGAGTGATCGCCTGGTCGGAGCTTACCTATTTGGGGGATTTTCTTCCCGTAGCTTCGGACGCTGAGTTCATCGCTCTCGTTCGTGCGGGAACACCGCCCTTTATGAAGAACTTTGTGCGCACGACCGGTGGCGAGGGGAGCTTCTCTGGAAACAACTGTATGAAGTCTTGGGTGGGAGACGATCAGAGCACCATTCGCTGCAAATATGGTGACGATGGAGACGATCCGCTGCACATTCTCTACGGCGATCATCCCATCCTCTTCGAGACCGTGCTGTTTGGAGAGAGCACCGAGGCCAATATGATGAGTTATATCTCTACGTACACCTCGGACGGGGTGCGCCGTAAGAAGCATCTGACCCCACGACAGCGGGACGTCATTCGTCTTGGGGCCCAGATGCCCAGCCGCCTACGTCTGCGGAACTACGCTCTCTTTGACTGAGAGATTGGCTCGGCTTCAATCAAAAAGATCGCGGGTTCGGCGTCTGTATTTTCTCTTCGTTTTCTTGACGCATTTTCCCTCGTGGGCGGTGCAACGGCCGTGTTTTTTGCATTCGTCGGAATACTGGCATTTGAAATCGTCGGCCGTACGACCTTGGTACGTACTTTTTTTCGACTTGTCGGGTTTGGTATGGCGTCGCTGACGGGATGTCGAACTCTCACTCCCGCCGTTCGAGGAACCGGGTTCCTGGTAGTAGGTCAGGGTGATCATCAACGACGAGGTCTTGGACAAAGACCCGTAGGAGCCAGCGTAATATAGAGCCCGTAGATCGACAGGACCGAGGGTGATGCCACCTCCCACCCCACCGTTCAAGCCCACGGAAATAGAGCCGTCTTTGGTTCCGGTAATTGTATCTTCCTGATTGGTCAGAGCCAGGGTTGTTTCGGCTACGGCAACCGCGTAGAGGGGAGGGACCAGGCCGACCTTGATGCCAAGATGTATGGGAACTTCGATCCCGGAATATTCCATTTGTCCGCGGGTCGCAGGCCAATGAACGAGGATTCCTCCCCCCAGGGTGTAGGCGAAGCCTCGAGCGGCCTGGAGGTCATAATGTGCAGCCAACCCGGCACCGGGACCGAGGGTCTCGTCCCAGTCGCCTCGTGGAATTACAATTCCAAGGCCGCCTCCGGAACCCCCGATCTGTGCCCACAGTGCGGAGCTGGAGCATAGGATTAATCCAAGGCCTAGTACGATTCGAGCCAACCATCGCATCATATCCTCCATCCGAGCCTCGATTCTACGCCTCCTGTGCCAGGTTGGCGAGTGGGGTCATTGCGGCCGCTTCACCGGTCTATTTATTCCTCGTCCAGCTCATCGTCATCGTCCAGCTCCGCATCCTCCTCCTCATCCTCCTCTATTTCTTCTTCTATTTCTTCTTCTTCCGGATCGTTGGAAGGACGCTTTGGTACCGTCAGAACCGGTCCATGAAGAAGATAGGTGATGGTTTGGGGTTTGCCCTCCCGAACGATATCGACCTGCACCCGATCTTCCGTACGTAGCTTGTCGAAGAACTGGAGCGCCTTTGAGGGGCTGTCGATGTCATCGCCGTTAATCCGTGTGAC
>CAUZEG010000175.1:0-8680 GCA_963578775.1 Myxococcales bacterium | reverse complement strand
GACAATTTGCCTATAAATTGGCGGCTCTTCTCACCTTGACGCACGAAGATCTGGCGGCGGGAGCCGAACTCTACCTCTTTGGGGATGATGCCGAAGCCGATCCCCTGATCTATGCGCTGTTTGCGGACATCATCGGAGGACGACTGCAAGGAGACAGCCTCTATCGAACACTCCGTAATCTGGACATGCCAACTGTATTTGCCCGTCGACTCACGCAGCTTGGTAAGGAGATTGGTCCCGTACATGGAGTCGTGGGGATCTACATTCACCTGGTCCGCCACCTGGATGGAAGTTCCCTGGGTGCATTCGATGAACGTATGCTGGGTTGGCCAACCACGGGCTCCCTCGCCGGTCAGATGCAGTCCTTGCACTTGATCAACGAAGCGCAATCGGAGAAGGTTCGTGCCCAGACCGGTCCGTCAGAGGCTTTCTTTGGCGGGACCGCCACCGATCCTGAGGGTTTTTGGACCCCCCTTGCTATGCGACGTTGACTGCGATCCGATGGCGTTTTCACTCTCCAATCTCCGACGAGAGGTCGACTGGAACCTCAAACGCGTTCTAGGCTTTTCGCGTGGTATCACGAAGAAGAAATTCGGTGATCCAGTAGAACTGAAGACCCGTCTTTCCGAGGAGCAACGTCTACGCTACGAAACGCTTGAGCAGACCTACGACCTATCGGTGTGGAGCGATCTCTGTACTGAGAAAGAGTTGCGATACAACCTCTACTATCTCGACATCTGTGACCGCTATATCGCAAGTAAACAACCATCGGGGCCCAGCCTCGATATCGGCTCGCGCAACTGGTACTACGTGCCCGCACTTATGTCGTTCTGTCCCGGTCAATGGGATGGGGTGGAAGTCGATGGAAACCAGCGTTATCTGAATATGGCCACACGCCGTACCTATGCCGAGCATATGTGTCGCTTCTTTCCCGAGGCACGCTACCGGGTCTGTTCTGTCCTGGATATCGGCGATCACTATGCTTTTATGACCTGGTTTCTGCCCTATGTGTCTCGTCGTCCGATGATCCATTCGGGTCTGCCAGACCGATTTTTTCAACCGCAGGTATTATTGAAACACATCTATGGCCTCCTCGAACCCGGAGGAACGTTATTTATCGTGAACCCCGATCTGGAAGAAGCCGAACTACAAAAACAGCTGCTGCACGACCTGGAACTTCCCTTCCACGACATTGGCGAGCTATACAGTGATTTCCCAACCGACGAAATGGATGCCTGTTTCGGATTTGTGGTCCACAAACCAGCCGATAGTCAGAACGGGGAAGCCGATCCGATCTAGGAGTCATTGAGCCATGCAACAAGTCGTCATCTCCAAACACGGTGCCCCCGGGGTACTTCAGCATATGATCTGTGATGACACCGACCCCGAAGCAGGAGAGGTTCGTATCAAGGTGGCCTATGTGGGAGTCAATTTTGCCGACATCATGGCACGAATGGGATTGTATCCAGCGGCCCCCAAACCACCCTGCGTGGTGGGTTATGAGGTGAGTGGAACGGTAGAAGCCGTAGGCGAAGGGGTCAACGATCTGACTATCGGCAGCAAGGTCTCGGCCCTGACCCGGTTTGGCGGCTATAGCTCCAAGGTTTGTGTGCCTCGAAACTTCGTAGTGGAAATCCCCAGGAATATGAATCTGGACATGGCAGCCGCCCTCCCCGTGCAATATCTGACCGCCTATTTTGCGGTCCATGATCTGGCCAATCTCAAGCCGAACGAGACCATCTTGATTCATGCTGCGGCGGGTGGGGTTGGATTGGCGGCCGTCGAATTAGCCCGCCACCGCAAAGCACGGATCCTGGGAACCGCCTCGGCCAGCAAGCACGAGCTGCTCGAAGACCTGGGCGTACACCACCCCATCGACTACCGAAACCAGGACTTCGAAGAGGTTGTCCGATCCATCTGTCCCGACGGAGTAGATGTCGTACTGGATCCGCTAGGTGGACCCAATTGGCAGAAAAACAGACGTCTTCTTCGTCCCTATGGCCGACACGTTATGTACGGGGTGAGCCATCTCACGGCGGGACGGACCAAGCGAAGCCTCTGGCGCGTGCTTACAACCTTTGGATCGATGAAAAAGCTCAGCCCGGTAGCGCTTATGCAGAAAAGCCATTCGGCCCTGGGACTCAATATACTCGCCCTGGCCGACGATCCCGCATCCCATGGCCGGGTACGGGACGCCCTGGAGCATCTGATGACACTCTTTGAAGAGCAGGTGATCGAGCCGCGCGTGGATGTCATCTTCCCGTTCTCGGAAGCGCATCTGGCGCATCAATACATCCAGGATCGAAAGAATATTGGTAAGGTCCTACTGGTACCAGACCCGGATTAGGCGAAGCGGAGCTCACCCCGGATAGTCCGGTCGTAGAGTTCTGCAAGACTCGTAGCATCCACCGGGAGAGGATTGCCGGAGGCCGTATAGTCAGACGCAGCCTGGGGCGACAACTCGGGAATATCGGCTTCCGACACCCCCAGATCCGCCAGGCTATGGGGGATCCCTATATTCGATCGAAGCGTAACCACCCAGCCGAGGAAGGCCTCGAAGGTAGGATCTGCAAGACCCATATGGCGGGCCAACACCTCGATCCGTGTTTCAATAACCGACCGGTTATGCTCCAGCACGAAAGGCATCACCACGCCATTCGTTAAACCATGATGGGTGCCGTACTTCACGCTCACCGGATGACTCAAAGCGTGCATCGCCCCGAGCCCCTTTTGAAACGATGTGGCCCCGGCCGTAGACGCCACCATCATCGCCGAACGCGCCTCGATATTGGTGGGTTCACGGACTGCAACTTCCAACCAATCATGAATCAAACGGATCGCTTCGAGTGCGATCCCATCCGCCATGGGGTGGTAACTCAAGGCCAGAAAGGCCTCCAGATTATGGGACAAAGCGTCCATGCCCACGGCGGCGGTCAACTTCGCCGGCAAGCCCACCGTAAGCGCCGGATCCGCCACCACTTTCGACGGCATCATCCGGGGATGAAAAACAACGACCTTCCGACCCTGTTCCGAATGGATGATGACCGAACAGCGGCCCACCTCAGAGCCAGTCCCGGAGGTCGTCGGAACGGCCACGATGGGACGGATACCAGCCGCATTGGCCTTGGTGTAGTTGTCTCCAATATCTTCGAATTCCCACCAGGGCAGGGTTTGACCGTCCATAAGCGCTATCGCTTTCCCAACATCGAGTGAACTCCCTCCCCCCATAGCCACCACACCATCGTGATCGCCACTTCGAAATGCAGCCAGACCGGCTTGCAGATTGGTATCCACCGGGTTGCCTTCCACATCGGAAAACAGGGCGTCGCCCAGGCCCGCTTCGCGTAAGAAGGCCCGCGCCTGGGCCACTATATCCAGACGCGCAAGCCCTGGATCCGTAACCAACAGGGGGCGTCGCATTCCCAACTCAACACAGGCCTGCGGTAACTCCGCCAGCCGCCCAGCCCCAAAGCGTATGGAGGTGGGGAAGTTCCAATCGCCGTGGAGTGTCGTCATACGTCATCTCCGACATGGGTTCGCAGATGATAGGATTTGGGCCGAGTGAGATGCTCAAACCCAACCTGCGATAAGGTACAGCCAACTCCAGAATCCTTAACACCCACCCAGGCCAGGCCCGGATCGAGATAATCACAGCGGTTCATGAACCAGGTCCCGGTTTGGATTTGATCCCCAATCGCCACAGCCGCGTCGAGATCTGCGGTCCAGATCGATGCCGTCAGACCGTAACAACTATCATTCATCCGCTCGATCGCCTGATCATCGTCGTCCACGGCCATGATCCCGACCACCGGTCCAAAGGTCTCTTCACTCATCACATCCATACGATGGTCCACATCGACGAGAACCCGGGGCGCGATATAGGTGCCACCACGGGCCGGAAAGAAGTCCGGATCCACAAGGGATCGCGCACCCAACCCCAGGGCCTGTTCTACTTGTTGGCGTATGCCATCCGCTGCTGATTTTCGTACCACGGGCCCAAGGGTGGTGGCAGGATCCATAGGATCACCCAATATATAACCGGATGTCTCCTGTACGACCCCGTCGACAAAATCATCGTAACAATCACGATGGACATAGATGCGCTCAATGCCGCAGCAGGATTGACCGCTATTAAAGAAGGAGCCGTCGACCAGACTCTCTATGGCATGTTGCAGATTGGCGTCGGGGCGCACATAGGCCGGATCCTTGCCCCCCAACTCCAGACCAATGCCTATAAACCGTTCGGAGGCCGCACGGCGGATCGCTCGCCCTCCCGAGACCGAACCCGTGAAGGCCACAAAATTCACCCGGGAGTCCCCAACAACCTTTGCGGCGTCACCATGGGAAAGATGCAGTATCTGAAACACCCCGTCCGGCAGTCCGGCCGACACCGAGGCCTCCAACAGACGTTCGGCACAGAGGGGGGTCTGCGCCGAATGTTTGAGCACCACCACATTCCCCGCCAACAGAGCTGGAACAAGAGAGTTCACTGCAATGAGATAGGGATAGTTCCAGGCGGCAACGGTGAATACAACGCCCAGTGGTTCGCGTTTGATATAGCGAATATAACCGGCCTTATCCGGTAGCTGCAGATCGGCTAACGAATCCTCGGCTATCGCAATCATATGACGCGCACGTTCTTCAAAACCACGAATTTCACCGGCCCCAAATCGTATAGGACGGCCGATCTGCCAGGCGAGTTCTTCCACAAGCTGATCGTTCATCGCAACGAAAGCGTCGACAAAACCTCGTACCCGCTCTATTCGCTCGGATAAAGGGGTCCGTCGCCAGGATTGAGAGGCCGCCTGGGCACGATTGAGAGTCGCTTCAATCTCGGTGGGAGTCGCCAGCTCACGAGTCGCTACAATTCGCCCATCAATCGGTGATATTGTCTGTAATTCCGTCACCATAGGCATCTCCGTCAATCAGATGATTTCGAAATACCGACGGAGTTCCCAATCGGTTACATGGCGACGAAACTCCCGCTCTTCCCACTCCCGGCTGGACGCATAATGGTCCACAAAGAGATCGCCGAAAAGAGATCGGGCCGCATCCGATCCCTTCAGGCGCTGGGCAGCCTCCCACAGAGTCGAAGGAAGTTTCAAAGCGTCTGGTACCGGGGCCTCGTAGGCGTTACCGGCGATAGGAGCTTCGGGCTCGATTTCATTCTCGATCCCGTAGAGCCCGGATGCCAGAGAGGCAGCAAGAGCCAGATAGGGGTTGGCGTCAGCCGCAGCGACTCGATATTCCACGCGCTGGGACTTGGCCGATCCCGGAATCACACGTAGTGCACAGGTCCGATTCTCTACGCCCCAGGTGGCTGTGGTCGGAGCCCAGTAGCCCGGAATCAGGCGGGTATACGAGTTGACCGTCGAGGCGATAAGCGCCAGGGTTTCAGGCATCAGACGCTGGCAACCGCCAACAAAGTGACGCATGGTCGCACTCATATTATGGTCGGCTCCGTCCTCGTAAAACAGGGACTTACCGCTGGTATCCTGAAGGGATAGATGAATATGCCCACTCTGCCCGGGGTAATCCATAGACCATTTGGCCATGAAGGTGGCCATGAGTTCATGCCGCTCCGCCAGGACCTTCATAAAGGTCTTGAACAAAGCCGCCTTATCGGCGGACTTGAGGGCTTCATCAAACCGAATCGCGGCCTCCAGAACGCCCGGTCCTGTTTCGGTATGCAATCCCTCTAGACCAAAGTCCATGTCTTCGCACATCTCCAGAATCTGGCCGTAGAAGTCCGACCAGACGGACGCACGTAATACCGAGTAGCCAAAGTTCCCCGGAGTAATGGGCCGCAGATCCCGGAAGTCCTTATCGTGGACCGAATGGGGAGTTTCATCGAACACGAAAAACTCATATTCCAGGGCTGAGAATACCCGAAACCCCATGGACTCCGCCTTGGAGAGTACTCGTCGGAGAACACCTCGAGGGCAAAGCTGTTCGGCTTCTCCCTTGAACTCACATAGGAAGAAAAGTCCGCCGTCCTCAAAGTAGAGCTCTCTGCAGGTGTCGGGAATGACCCGTACCTCGGCATCCGGATAGCCAGTATGCCAGCCCGTAAACTTTACGTTGTCGTAGAGCTGATCGTTGCTATCCCAGGCGAGCACCACATCACAAAACCCGAAGCCGTGCTCCAGCGCCGACAGGAATTTGTCCTGTGACACATACTTGCCCCGAAGCACACCATCGGCATCAAAAATACCCACCTTGACGTGGCTCAGATTGCGCTGTTCCACCAACTGCCGCGCGTCTTCGATCGTATTCACATTCAATGCCACCATATTACTACTCCTTTCCTGGCGGATCCGTGGTAACAACGGCCCACCACTTCGTCAATCGAATCCCCCACAATATGCCCGTATTACAAGCCAGAGTCGCCTGAAACTCCAACCCAGACTCGGAATCACAAGATGGCTTTTAGAACTGGATTTCTCGACATGCCCATGTACAGTTCAGTACATTGAACAAACAGAGTAGAACCCGAAGGTGACAGGCGATGAGGATCCGATATACGACGATCGCGCTTTTTTGTGTGCTTCTCGCTTCCTGTGGCGGAGCCAAGGACACAGAAAACACAGACACCGGTACACCCGATGTGGATACAACGGATCTCGGCACCGATCCCGGCGGAACCTCCGACGGCACCGACGGCACCGACAGTACCGAAACGGCCAGCTCCGATCCCGGCAGTACAGATACCGAGCCGGATACCGGGGTCGATGTTCCTACGCCAGATCCAATGATATCTCTCTGCGTCGCCGACACCATCGATGGTCAGGACTGCCTGGCCGCCCCCGAAGTCACCTTTGGCACCCTTCTCCCAGGAGCCGGCGGCCTACGCTTTGTACGTCTTGAAAGCGACGTCACCATCGGATTGGCGTATGCCAACACCGAACTAGGTGAATTCGGCGTACGTGTGGTCAGCATGGATGAGATCGACGCGGTACAGGAGGTTACCCTCCCGATAGATGTTGAGCCTGGAGAGCTCGTCTGGATCGAGATCTCGGTCGGCACGGATCTGGTCTCGGGAACGTCACTTCTGGACAACCTTCAGGTCGGAGGTCTGCACCATGGAGAGCACGATTGGGACGCAACACTACCTTTGACCGCAACCATCGATTGTTCTGAGGGCCTGGCGGACTGTGATGGCGATGTCTCCAATGGCTGCGAAACCGACCTCCTGACCGATACCAACAACTGTGGTGGATGCGGGGCCATCTGCTCGGATGAGGAAGGCTTCCCCGAATGTGTCGACGGGTCCTGCAATACCCTCTGCCAGCCTGGTTTTACCGGGTTGGACTGCCACGACATCGACGAATGTGTCGACGATACCCACGAATGTCAACCCTGGATCACCACCTGCGTAAACACGGAAGGCAGCTATGAATGTGCATGCGAAGAAGGTTTCGATGGAGATGGGCAGATCTGCGAAGATAAGGACGAGTGTGCCCTTGGCCTCCATAATTGTGCGGAGATGGCCTGGTGTGAAAACAACTATGGGGGCTTCGTATGCACCTGTCTGCCCGGCTTCACGGGCAGTGGGTACGTATGCAACGATTTCAATGAATGCAATCTAGGCCCCTGCGACGATGGCTACATCTGTGAGAACCTCTCTGGAAGCTTCCAATGCAACGAAGTCGATGAATGCGTACTTGGAAACAACGCTTGCCTTCCAGAAGCGAACTGCATCAACACCCCGGGAAGTTACGAATGTGAATGTCCCTCCGGCTACCAGGGCGATGCCATCATGGCCTGTGAGGACATCAATGAATGTATATTCGGGCTAGACAACTGCCACGCAGACGCCCATTGCACCAATAATAGCGGTAGCTTTTATTGCAGTTGTAATGGCGGCTACGCAGGGAATGGCATCTACTGCCAGAATCTGGATGAGTGTGCCTCCGGTAGTCATCAATGCTGTGGTGATGCCGTCTGTATCGACAATATCGGCGGCTACGATTGCGAATGCAAAGACGGGTTCGATGGCAACGGATATTTCTGCACCGACATCGACGAATGTGACCTTGAAACGGACAGCTGTGATCCCAACGCCTTATGTACCAATCTCGTCCCGGGCTTTTCGTGCACCTGTAACGAAGGCTACGAGGGTAATGGCGAAACCTGTACGCTGGTGCCGTAGCAAAAAAGAATGAGGCGGACCCTGAAACTCAGGATCCGCCCCATAATAGATGATGCGAAAGGTCGACTTTGCCCCTTGAAGAACTCGATATATCGATTCTGACTGGCTCGGTCCGGCAATTCCCCGCGAGTAGAAAAAACCGGCTTCGCGAACCGCGACGCCTCTCATGTTGTTACCCTGTGCTTCAGAGTCTCGTTTTCGAATGAAAACTCCGTTTCCCGTGCGCCGCGATCCCTATGTGTTCGGATCTGCCTTCTTGACGTTTGCGTAGTTCCTGCCACCGCGAAGGTGATATTCCCTACGTTCGTCTTCAAGGCTCATCGCTCGGTCCCTGACCGGAGGTTCTTACGTTCTTCCGGCCTGGCTCCTCTCTTGCACTTCAGTCTCAACTCCAGAGACTCCTCGACAATCGATGCATCATAACGAACCCGAAGTGTCGTCCCGGGTGGTAAACACCTGGTACCACTACCGTCACTCCTTGAATGGTCGGCTTTCGCCTTCCAGAGCATCGGTCTTCGAGCGTAGGTA